>NZ_JBIRGD010000020.1:0-186200 GCF_044327805.1 Streptomyces sp. NPDC018019
ACTC
The DNA here is from genome assembly GCF_044327805.1 of Streptomyces sp. NPDC018019. Classification (NCBI taxonomy): domain Bacteria; kingdom Bacillati; phylum Actinomycetota; class Actinomycetes; order Kitasatosporales; family Streptomycetaceae; genus Streptomyces; species Streptomyces sp. NPDC018019. Next base: position 5 of record NZ_JBIRGD010000020.1, read on the forward strand.
ACAGGCCGACCTCACAGCGACCCCCCGCCGGCGCCCTCGCCACTGCCCGCCGACCGACTGATCCTCGCGCCGGCCGCCGCCCTCGGCACAGACGAAGCGGCACAGACGAAGCGGTACAGCCGATCGAGAACACCAAGACCACCAAGACACCGAACACCAGATCACCGGACTCCGACAGCCCCGCCGAGCAAGCATCCGGCGCAAAGGCTCCCTGCTCCAGACGGTGCAGCGAACCCCGCCGGCCGCACCGCGAGCGGAGACCGATTCAGCCCAGCCCATGCGGACAGACACGACACCACACAAAACAACTCCTTCAGCCTCCCCCCTCGGGCAGGCCACACCCCCAAGGCCGCCTCCCGGCCGTCGGCGCGCAGCTCCGCCACCTTGGTGGCCACCTGCTCCAGCGCCGCGCGTCGTCCAGGCCCCGGCCCAGGTCCGCGATCTCCTCGCCGAGTGCCTTGCGTACGTTGAGCAGCGCCGCCTTGAGTTTTTTGTCGCGTCCCATCGATCCCCCCGACTGCACGTGTCCCGACGGTGTGGGCGAGGAGACTGCCCGGGCGGTCCGGGCGTCGATGCGTCCCCGGCCCACCCGCTGTGCCGGTCGGCCGCAACCGGCCGAAAAGGCGCCGTCGGAGGGGCGACTGTGCGCCGCTCCCCCGTACTCGCGCCTGGCCGGCGCACATCAGGACGTGCCCGGGGCACGGACGCTCAGCGGCCGAGGACCATCCACTGGGCCGGCAGGTCGATACGGGCCCCGTCCGCGCGGCGCTCGGTCATCACCAGGTCGATCTCGCCGTGTGCCAGCACCGACAGGCCGAGGTCGTGGAAGAACCGCGGGACGGCGGCGTCGTCCGCCTCGGCCGGGGTCAGCCCGTGCCGGAAGATGCTGGCGAGCTTGGGCGGCGGGCCGTCGGGGCCCTGGGCCGCGTGGGCCAGGACCTCCTTCGCCCGGGACAGCAGCTCCACGACGAAGGCCCGGCCGCGGTCACCGATCAGGGTCGCGACGGCGGCGGCGACCGCCGGGCGGGCGTCCGGCTCGCTCTGGTGGATCACCGCGCGCAGGTAGACGTTCGCGTCGCCCAGCCGCTCGTGCAGGCGCCGGACGGCGTCCTGGTCGGTGGCGTTGAGCTGTTCGAAGTGGGCGGTGCGCCCGTTGTCGGCGCGCCGGGCGTGGGCGACGGCGGCCTCGGCGAGGTCCACGCCGACGGCCCGGGTGAAGTGCCGGGCGAGGTAGCGGGTCTGGGTGCCGGTGCCGCAGCCCAGGTCGACGATGGGCAGCGCGGCGTCGGCGTGCGGGGCCAGCAGCGGCAGGTGGCGCGCCGCGCCCAGTTCGGGCGCACAGTCGAAGATCGCGGCGCCCGGCGCGTCCGGTGTGTCGCGCCAGTAGCTCTCCCACGATTCCCGGTAGCGCTTCGACACGTCCATGGGGCCTCCCGTTCCGCCGACACGTTCGTTCCTGCTGCGGGTCATCTCCGGCGGACCGCCACGACAAGCTACGCGATCGAACGTACACCCGGCCTTCGCGAGCTCCGCGCCGCGGCCGGCCGCCGCCCCCGCGGGTGATTCACCCGTCCGCCGCCGTACCGATGCCGTTGAGCCGCGCCATCAGCAGGGCCACGTCGTCCTTGCGCGCCCCCGCCGACGCGAGGGCCCGGATGATCGTGTCACAGGCGTCGGCCATGGAGGCGGCCGGGTGGGCGGCGCTCTCGCACAGGGCCGCCAGCCCGTCCCCGATGTCCTGGCCGCGCACCTCCACCAGGCCGTCGGTGCACATGACCAGGCGGTCGCCGGGGGCCACGTCGCGGGTGACCGTCTCGAACGGCACACCGCCGACGCCGATCGGCGCCCCGGTCGGCAGGTCGAACAGCTCGCTGCCGCCGTCCGCGGCCCGTACCAGGACGGGCGGGATGTGGCCGGCGTTGGCCAGGTGCAGCCGGGACGCGCGCGGATCGTAGACCGCGTACAGGCAGGTCGCCAGGTAGTGTTCGCCGAGCCGTTGGGCCAAGTCGTCGAGATGGCGAAGCAGTTGGGCGGGTGGCAGATCCAGGGCGGCGAGGGTCTGCACGGCCGTACGGAGCTGGCCCATCTTGACGGCCGAGTGCAGGCCGTGCCCCATCACGTCGCCGACCACCAGCGCCAGCCGGGAGCCGGGCAGACCGATGGTGTCGAACCAGTCGCCGCCCACCCGGCCCAGGCGGGTGCCCGGCAGGTAGCGGGTGGCGATGTCGCAGCCGGGCGGGTGCGGGTCGACGTGCGGCAGCATCCGGTCCTGAAGGGTCTCGGCGATGTTCTCCTGGTAGGTGTACATCCGGGCGTTGTCCAGGACGAGCCCGGCGCGGGCGGCGAGTTCCGCGCCGGTCGTACGGTCCATGCCGGTGAAGCGCTGACGGCCGGGGCGGCGCAGCAGCACCATGAAGCCGAGCACCACCCGGCGCGCCTTGAGCGGCACGACGAGGATGGACCGGCCGTTGATCAGGGGGCGCAGGTCGCGCTTCTCGAACTGGGCGGAGATCCGGTCGCCCAGCGCGTCGTCGATGTGCGGGATGAGCACCGGCTCGCCCGTGACCATGCACTGGAAGAACGGGGTCTGTTCGGGGAAGGCGAGGGCTTCGCCGACCGGGACGGTGTCGTCCCAACGGCCGGGCTCGTCGTCGTGTTCGACCCACACCCGGTGCCAGACGGTGGTGACGTCGGGCGGGCCGTCCGGGAAGGCGTCGCCGGCCAGGACCTGGGCGCGCAGGTGCGTACCGGCGAAGTCGGCGAAGCGCGGCACGGCCGCGCTGGTCACCTCGCGGATGGTGACTTCCAGGTCGAGCGAGGAGCCGATCCGCCCGGACACCTCGTTGAGGAATTCCAGGCGTTCGCGGACCTCCGCGTGCTCCAGGTCGGTGCCGGGGCCCGGGCCGTCCGCGGCCCCGGGCGCCTCGACCGGCCGGGCCCACCCGGCGCGGCGTCGCACATACTCCGGCACGCCCCAGTCCGCCCTGAGCGGCACCCGGTCGTGGTGGCTGACTTCCAGTACGGGATAACCCCACTCCAGGACCTGCTCGACGACCCGGGCGCTGCGGGCGGGGCCCATGCGGGGCAGGATGTCCGGCAATCGCCGCGCCAGGGCGTCCGCGTCGGGCAGTGTGGCGTGCCGGGCGAAGCCGCACGCGATCCGGTCACCGGCCCGGCCGGTGGCGGCGGCGGAGGCATCGGCGAGCAGCACCAGGAGCCGGTCGGTTCCGGGGCCGGCCAGCGGGTACGCCCACCACAGCAGGTCGGCGGACACCAAGCCGGGACGGGGCAGGCCGGCACGGCCGGACCGTGGGTACGCCACGTCCTGGACGGCGAGCCGGGAGGCCGGCACGGCGGCGGGCCGTCCGAGCACTTGGTCGGCGCCGTCACCGAGGACGGGCACCCGCTCTGACAGCGGGCTGCCGATCGCCTCGTGCCGCTCCACCCCGAGCAGCCGCCCGGCGCCGCTGCTCCAGTGCGCCACCAGCCCGTCCGCGTCGGCGATGACCACGCCCAACGGCAGCCGCCCGCACATCCCGGCGCCGCCCGCGAACGCCGTGCTCCTGCCCATACGTGCCGAACTCCTCACCCGTGACGGGCGGTGGCAGGCGCCACCCCGCCCGCGCACACCCCGCGTCCACTTGGCCCAACGGTAGGCCCCGGACACGGCCGGTGACCGCGTAACGCCACATTACGTCTCGTACGTCACAGGGGACACCGGACTGGGTGAGGCGCGGCGTCATTCCGTTGCGGGCCGGGTGCGGCGGGCGTAGGCGCGGGCGGCGCGGGCGCGGTCGCCGCAGCGGGTGGAGCACCAACGGCGGCGGCCGTGCCGCGGCAGGTACCGGTTGCAGGGGGCGGAGCCGCAGGCGGTGAGGCGGTCGGCGTCGGAAGAGGTCAGCAGGTCGGCGGCGTCGGCGATCACGGCTCCCCCGGCCGTCCGGTCCTGACCAAGACCGTCCCGTCCGCCGTCACGCCCGCCGGCCTCGGCCCCGTCGGTGTGTCCTGCTCTCGCACGACGAGCACGCCGACAACCTCGACACCTCCGGCCGCGCCCTGCTCGCGACGTCCCGCTCACCCTCACCACCCCCGGCGGCGCCCAGCGCCTCGGGGACAAGGCCAAGGGACTGGCGGACCGGGAGGCCGTCGAGGTGGACCGTCCCGGCGGCGGCACGGTCACCGTGACCGGCGTGCCCGCCATCCACGGCCCCGGCCCGCGCGAGGCGGTCGAGCCGGTCACCGGTCAGGTCGTCGGCTTCGACCTGACCGGCGAGGGCCTGCCCACCGTCTGCGTCAGCGGCGACGACGCCTCGCTCGACGCGGTCCGCGAGATCGTCGGGCGCTTCGCCCCGGTGGACACCGCCGTCCGCTTCGTCGGCGCCCCTCGTTTCCCATGCTCTACGACGGCGCGCTGCTCGTCCTGGACAGCGCCCAGGCCGCCGAGGCCACCCGCATGCTCGGCGCCCGCCGTGTCGTCCCGGTCCACCACGACAGCTGGGCCCACTTCACCGAGGGCCGCGAGGAGCTGGAAGCCGCTTTCGCCGCCGCCGGCCTGACCGACCGCCTGGACCCGACTGGACCCGGCGGGCCTGAGGACCGTAAAGGTACGGGCCGGCGGCTGCCGTCATCGAACGGCCGACAGCAAGCTCACGCGCCCGGTTCCCGGCAGCGTCGGGTCGAAAGCCGGCGGGACGGGCCGGGCGTGGCGCTCGGCCAGGCCGGTGAGCGGCTCTTCCGTGGCGCTCCAGCCGTGGGAGGCGAGCCAGTCGCCGGGAGGGCGCGTCATCTCGTTCTTCCACAGCGAGGACAGCAGGTTCACCACGCCTTCCGGCGAGGCCGCCGCCGCCTGCCGGGCCTGATCCGAGTTGATCATTGCCCGGGTGACGTGCTCCACGGCGAGGTGGCTGCCCGGCGCCGACAGCGCGCTGATCCGGCTCAGGAGGCTGTCCGCGGCGTCCTCGGTCAGGTAGACCAGTACGCCTTCGACCAGCCAGGCCGTCGGCTCGTCCGTACGGAATCCGCGCTCGGCCAGCGGTACGGTCCAGTCCTCGCGCAGGTCCGCCGCGATCACCTCGCGCCGGCAGCGCGGCGTTTCGTCCCGCAGGGCGTGTTCCTTGAAGGCGAGCACGTCCGGCTGGTCCAGTTCGAACAGACGGGTCCCGGACGGCCAGTCCAGCCGGAAGGCACGGGTGTCCAGACCGGCCGCGAGCAGGACCACCTGGCGGCAGCCCGCGGCGTACGCCCGGTCGAAGTAGTCGTCGAAGTACCGGGTGCGCAGCGCGAAGTAGTCGCCCATGGCGGCGGCGAACTGCTCGCCCGGCCCCTTGCTCCACGCTGCCTGTTGCTCACGGCCCGCCGCGTCGAGGAAGCGGCCGGCCAGGCGGTCCTCGAAGAGCCGGTCCGCCCGTCGGCTCTCGGCCGCTCGGGCCATGCCCACGACCAGCGCGGTGCTGCTGACCCCGGCCAGGAGTCCGGGTCCGTCGCTCATTGCGTTCGTTCTCCGTTCGTGTGGGTGTGGTTCATGCCGTACGTGCACGCGCTTGGCGTGGCTCCCGCTCACGCCGCCGTATGCGACGCGACGCGCTCGCGGTACGCCTCGCGGTCGAAGCGCACCCCGCCGCGCCAGACCGCCTCGACCGACCGGGTGGCGGTGATGTCCGCGGTGGGATCACCCGCGACGAGTACGAGGTCCGCGCGCCGCCCCGGCGCGATCACCCCGCGGTCGCCCAGGCCGAAGTACGCGGCCGGTGCCGAGGTGGCCGCGGCGAGCGCCTGCGCCGGAGTCAGACCGGCCTCGACGAGCAGGGCCAGTTCGGCGTGCAGCCCGGCGCCGTGGACGACCGGGCAGGCGCGTCCCGGCCGGTGGTTGGCGTCGGTTCCGGCCAGCACGGGCACGCCCGCCCGGTGCAGGCGGGCCACGCTCGACAGGGCGTGGCGCACATGATGTGCGGGAGAGGGGTGTTCCACGCACAGGCCCTCGCGGCCTTGCGCCATCGCGGCGCGGGCGTGGTCCGGGAGGAAGCCGGCGATGCGTGGGTCGTCGGCCAGGGACCGGGTGACGCCGGTCGCGGTGGCGGGCCGGGGCGCGGAGACCTCCAGCATCGCCAGGGTGGGGATGACGGCGCGTCCTGTCTCCGCGGCCCGGCTGACGAAGGCGTCGTCCAGGGCCGCTTCCAGCGGAAGGTGCGTCAGTACGTCCACGCCGCTGTCGAGGGCGAGCCGCGCGGACCACACCGCGGACACATGGGCCACGCTGAGCAGGCCCCGGCGGCGCGCGGCGGCGGCGAGCGCCGTCACGGTCGCCGGTTCCAGAGCGGGCAGGGACATCCCGTGGTTCGCGCCGTCATCCACCATGATCTTGATGAAGTGCGCGCCCTCCGCCTGTCTGGCGGCCACGAAGGCGTCCGCCTGCCCGGGCCCGGCGACGGTCGGCAGCGACGGCATCGTGACGGCGGGATGCCCGCCCGGCGCGCTCGCCAGCAGCCCCGAGCTGCGCAGATCGGCGAGGTCGTGGCGCGCGCCGGCCAGCGCGCACAGGGCCCTGGTGGCCTCCGGCGGGCCCATGAACATGTCCAGTTCGGTCGTCACGCCGAAGGCCAGCGCCCGTTCGAGGTTGCTTTCGGCGCCGAACACGTGCGTATGCGCGTCGATCAGCCCCGGCAGCAGCGTCCGGCCCATCCCGTCGATCACCTCGGCCGACGCCCGCGGCCTCGGCGCGGAGCCCGTGCCGACGCGGGTGATGACGCCGTCGGCGCACTCGACCGAGCCGGTGCCCACCACCGACGTCCCGTCGAAGATCCTTACCCTGTCGATGATCACCGGCTGCACCTGTCTCACCGTCCGATCGCGAGCGCTGTGGATCCGTAGAAGCACAGCAGGTTGAAGAAGAGCACGAAGCCCATCGCCGGGAGCAGCAGTCCCGACGGCCGCTTGCGCAGCAGGAAGCGCCACGCGCCGAGCGCGGGGAAGGCCAGGGCCGCCGCCGGCAGCAGGCCCGCCCGGCCCAGCAGCGCCAGCCCCAGCGCCACGGCGCCCACGGCGAGCGCCAGGCTGATCGCGGCGCTGCCGCGCGGGCCGAACACCTGCGAGTACAGCCGCGCCTGCGGGTTCTGCCGCCATTCGGTCTTGCGCGCGAACTCGAACTGGAGGAAGGCGCAGGCGAACATGGCCAGCAGCGGCACGGCCCGCCACCCGGCGTCGATCTCGCCGCCGGTCAGCAAGGAGACGTAGAGGTAGACCGACAGGAGCAGTTGCACCGGATAGCTGACCAGGAGTCCGGCCATCAGGTTCTCGCCGAGGCCGGGGAACCGGCGTTCCAGGGCGACCAGGAACAGCGTGTAGCCCAGACCGAGCACGATCAGCAGCACCGACAGCGCCGAGACCAGCAGGTTGAGCGCGACGACGAGGACGGTGATCAGCACCATGGCACCGCGCAGCTCCGCGACCGTGATGGCGCCCGTCACCAGCGGCCGGTCCGGGTTGTGCTGCCGGTCGTAGTCGAGGTCCTTCTGCTCGTCGGCCATCCGGGCGAACAGCAGGGCCAGCACCACGCTCACCGCGCGGATCGCGGTCGCCCAGGAGGGCGTCCACGGCACGGCGGTCCCCGAGATCACTCCGGAGGCGCCTTCCAGGGTCACGGTCCACAGCACGCCGTAGGTGACGTAGATCTGCGGGCGGAACATCCGCAGGACGAAGCGGCCCAGCCGTGCCGGCACCTGTGAGGCGGTCGGGGGGCGGTGCACTGCCGGGTTCACCGCTGCCACCTGTTCCAGGCCACGACCTCGTCCAACGGCTGCCGCGGGGTGGGGCGGAAGCCGGATTCCCCCGTCGTGTGCCCGACGGCCACCAGGGCGATCTGGGTCACGTCGTCGGCCGGGATGCCGACCAGCTCCGCCACCTCGCGTTCGTATGCGAGATGCACCGTGGTCAGCGCGGTGCCCAGGCCACGGCTGCGGGCGGCGAGCATGAAGCTCCACAGCGCCGGATAGACGGACCCGAAGAAACTCGACTGCCGGGCGAGCGGCGCGTCGTGCGGCAGCCGCCCGCAGGTTGCGGCCAGGACGAGGGCGGGCACCTGGTGCAGGTGATCGGCGAGGTAGCGCACCCCGGCCACGGCCCGTTCGCTCATCGCCGCGGGAGGCGCGGCGGAGAGATAGGCGTCCGAGGCGGCCTTGTAGTACCGCGCGATCCCCGCCTTGGTCCCGGGATCGTCGATCACCACGAAGCGCCAGTTCTGCCGGTTCCCGCCGTTCGGGGCGTGCAGGGCGAGCCGGAGGCACTGGGCGATCAGCGGCCGTGCGACCGGCCTGGACAGGTCGAGCCTGCGGCGCACGGTGGGGGTACGGGTCAGCAGCCCGTCGATGTCGAGGGTGACGGGGCCGGTGCTCATCGCGTCCCAACGTCCGTGCCGAGCCTGGTCAGGCGTACTTCGCCGGAGGCGATGACGCTCCCCTCCTGCCGCATGGTGCTGCGCAGGACAGCGCTCGTCCCGTCGCCCCGCACCAGGACGCTCTCGCAGGTGACCGGCAGGTCCAGCTCGCCGATGGCGGTGAAGCGCGCGCTGATCCCGGTGAGCAGGGCCGCCGCCGACGGCAGCGCGCCGGTGGCGGCGGCGGTGGCGATGCCCAGCTGCCGGAACGCCTCCAGGGTGAGCATGCCGGGAACGTGGTCGACGTAGTGGTCGAACAGCACGGGATGGCGGGTGTCGACGACGAGCCGCGCGCTTCCCGTCCCGGCCGCGCCCGGCGGCACCCGTAACGAGGAGAGCACCACATTGGCGGCGTCCCGGCGGTCGACCAGGGACTCCTCGATCCGCGGCGGCGGTTCGGGGGCCTCGGGCCCCGGGTGCGCCGGCAGCCCCAGGGACACCCGTCCCTCTTCGCGCATCGCCTGCCACCGCTCGGGCGGCATCCAGGACATGCTGCACTCCAGTGTCGCCGCCACGTGGTCGCCGATCAGCGCGCTGTAGCGCAGCCGTGCTCCCCGTACGCCGCCCGTGCGGTCGCGGAAGCGGCGCAGGATGTGGCAGCGCAGCACCACCTCGGTGGGTATGACGCTCACCGCGAGCGGGGCCGGGTCCGTCTCGCGCAGGGCGATCTCGCGCAGGATGAACTTCGTGCCGAAGGGCATGCCGAACAGGTCGTGCCCCAGCATGATGAGCGTCTGCCGGGCCGCTTCGACCAGCACCATCGGGTCGTAGAGGTGCCCGCAGCCCGCCGAGTCCCGGTAGAAGGCGTGCGAGCGGGGTATCTGGACCCCCACGTCGAGGGTGTCCTCGTCCCGGGCGAGTGCGCCGGTGACCAGCACCTCGGTGATGCTCGACCGATGGACGAGCTCCCGGGGCACCGTACGGCTGAATTCCACCGTTTCCATGATTCTCCTCCGTGTCACCTGGCCGCGAGCCGCGCCGTGTGGCGCTCCCAGTCGTGCACGCCGGCCCCGTCGAGTACGGGAGCCAGCCCCTTGCGCTTCATCGGCAGGACATGGGTGCCGACGATCACCACGTCCCACGGGTCGAGCGGCAGCCCGGCGTGCCAGACGGCCTCCAGCAGCCGCCGGTACCCCTCGGGTGACCGGGCGGCACGCCGGGCCGCGCGCAGCTCGTCCCGGACCGCGCCGGGCAGCGGCGACTCCTCCGCTTCCGCCACGGCCTCCTTGAGCCGTTCCGCCGCCGGCTCGAAGGTGAGGTCCCGCCGGGGTACCTCCGCGTGCAGCTGCCCGGCCAGTTCGCGCGCCCGCGCCGACCGGTCGTCGCCCGCCAGAGCACTGGTGTAGACCCGCTCCCGCAGGGCCGTGTCGAAGTGGATGCCCAACTCCCTTGCCACGTCGGCGGGTTCATCGGGGGTGTGGACGAGGTTGAGCAGATAGCTGTAGCGGCCGATCTCGTACCGCAGCTGGCCGGGGACCCGGGCCAGGGGGTCGGTCGGGCCTTTGCGCTCGGTCATGACGACCGATGCCGGCGCGGCGCCGGGCTCGTCCGCCTCCGGGCGGACGAGGAGCACCACCGCGTCGCAGGAGTCCATGAACATGTCGGCCAGCCGGCGCCGCTGCGGGGTGGCCAGGTTCCACTGGTAGTACCACAGCGACCGTACGGCGGTACGGGTGAGCCGGGTGCGTTCGGCGGCCACGATCCGCAGTCCGTTGCGGGCCAGCCAGTCGACCGTCACCGGTATCTGCCGGCTGACCACCGCGTCGGGTTTGAGCAGCAGCGCGGCGTGCCGGTGGAGGAAGGCGTCCGGGTCGGCGGTGAGGGCGCCGAGCTGTTCGTAGCTCTCCAGGAAGTAGGTGTCCGAGGCGAACAGGGCGCGCTTGCGCGGATCGCAGCTGAGGGCGGGGGAAAGGTCGTCGCCGAAGGGGCGCGGGGCCGCGGTGTCGCAGGTCATCGGCCGGCTCCGCTCGCGTCGTGCGCGGCCGGACCGGTGCCGGCCGGCGGGGCGCCCAGATAGCCCGATTCCAGGCAGTGGTCGATGAGCTTGCGCAGGAAGTCGGGCCCGTTCCCGGGCGCTCCGCGAAGGCCCAGCGCAGCGGTGTTCGTGGCGTCGAACGTCATCCGGCGCCGGAAGTAGCTTTCGTAGAGCGTGACGATCCGCTCGTAGTAGCGGCGTTCCCGGGCGGGCAGGCGCCCGGCGTCGAAGCTCGTCGGGGGGACGAACCGCGGCACGTGGAACGAGGGGTACTCGGCCATCACGTCGGAGAAGTCCCGCAGGGTCAGCGGCGCGCCCACCGCGTGGAAGGTACGGCCCTCCGCCTCGTCGAACCGCTCGGTGACCCGGGTGACGACGTCCGCCACGTGGCCGACCGGCACCAGGTCCAGACGCGCCTCGTACAGGCCGGGGATGGATCGGGTCCTGCCCTCGGTGGTCAGTTTGAGGACGACGTAGATGTTCTTGTAGTCGCGCACCACGCCGGTGTGCTCGTCGCCGACGACGATGCTGGGGCGCACCACCGCGGCGCGCACCCCGTCGGCCCGTGCCTTGTGCACCAGCGTCTCGGCGCGCAGCTTGCTGGCCTCGTAGCCGTTGGCGAGCCGCTGGCCCTGGTCCAGCTCCGTCTCGCGGATCAGCCCGTCGCGTTCGCCGCACACATACGCGGTGCCCACGTGCACCAGGCCGGCGCCGGTGGCGCGGGCCAGCTCGACGGTGTGGGCGGTGCCGTCGACGTTGACCGTCCGGTAGTCCTCTTCGGGACGGCCGAAGTCGGTGATCGCGGCGCAGTGCACGATGCGGTCGAGTCCGGCACCGGCCAGTTCGGCGTATCCGGCCTCGGACAGGCCGAGCCGGGGCCGGGTCACGTCGGCGGGCAGGCACCTGACGGTGGTGGGGTCCAGGGGGGTGCCGTCGTTGCGCACCAGGGTCCGCCGGTGGTGGACCACGGCGGTCACCTCGTGCCCGGCCGCCGCCAGCCGCGCGGTGACCTCCGCGCCGACCAGTCCGGACGCACCGGTCACCAGAACCTTCAGCCGCTGTGTCATCGGGCCGCCTCCTGTCGCTGTACCGCGGTCACCGGTTCGGCCGGCCCGGTGCCCGTGTGGGATGCCGCCGCACCGGCGGCCACGTACGCCACGTACGCCACGTACGCCGTGTGCCGTGCCCCGGTCGGGCGGGGCGGGGTCATGTGTGGTGTCACTGTTCCTCCGTCAGGCCGAGGCGGCATGGGGCTGCGCCCCTCCGCTGGACAGCAGGTCGCTCGCCTCGTCGATGGGCAGGTCCGCGTTGAGGTGCGCGCCCAGGCGCAGCCAGTCGTAACCGACCTCCAAGGTCTGCCGCCATCCGTCCGAGGAGTCGAAGGAGGACGGGAAGCGGTCCGCGCCGGTGGCGCGGCGGACCAGGGCCACGAAGCCGTCCAGCGCCGTCAGCGCGGCCTCCCCCTGGGCCGCGGAGGCGATCGTGAGGGTTTCGAGCTGCCCGGCCCGCGACCGGATGTCCTCCAGGTCCGCCCCGGCCGGCAGGAGCGACAGCCGGCGGACGACCTCGGAGTCCGGGGGCAGCGGGTTGACGGCGTAGGAGCTGAGCACCCCCCGCAGCGCGAACCGCAGCATTCTCAGGGCACTGAGCCGGGCAACGCTCCACTGCCCGCGGTCGAGGGCGCCGACCAGATCCTCGCGGGCGTTCTCCACCAGCACGTTGGACCACACCAGCGTCATCGCGGCGGCGCTGAACCGGCGGGCGGGCACCGGTACGAGGTCGATCGCCTCCGCGCCGCCGGCCGTCGCGCCACCCACGCCGACGACGGGCCGGGCGGTGCTCGGCGGTGGTGTGACGTCGCCCGAGGGGGCGGCCAGCGGCAGGCCGGGCACGATCGGGCCGTCGCCCCGCCACGCCACCCGTACCAGCCCGAACCGCAGGAACCGGGCGATCAGCGGGCCCGCCTGGGGCGCACCGGCCGCGTCCGCCGCGGCCAGCGTCTGTTCCAGGGTCCGGCCGAAGACGAGGGAGCGCCAGGCCAGTGCGGCCCGGTCCCCGAGGACGAACACGTCCTGCCGGCCGCGTACGACGTGCACGCGCTCGCCGGTCTGCCAGGTGGTGACCCCGGCCCCGGCCAGGGTGAGCTGCCCGGGGCCGGGCGCGGCGCCCGTGACGCCCAGGTCCGCCGCGAGCCGGACGCCCTCGGTGACGTACTCCTCGGCACCGAGAACGGAGGCGGACGGCGAAGCGAGCGTCAGATAGCGCGCGGCCAGCGGGTGGTCGCCGATCCGGCCCAGCTGCTCGGGCAGCCACTTCGGCTCCAGGTAGGTCTCTCCCCGGTCCGCCGCCCAGGACTTCACGGCCTGCAACAGCCCGGCTTCGGTCCAGGCCACGGCCTCCTGTTCCTGGCCGAGCTGCCGCAGGGCGAGCGCGTACCGGACCGACTGGCGTGCGGCGTGCGCCCACCAGTCGCGTACGGCGGTCCGGAAGCCGTCGAAGGGCATCAGCTCCTTGACCTTCGCCACCAGCTCCGGCTCGCGCAGCGGGAAGCTGCGCAGCAGCCGCTGACAGCGGTTGAGCAGGTCCTCCGCGAGCGCGCCCGGGCGATCGGCGGCGACCGCGGCGAACTGCTCCGCGATCTGCCGTACGGAACGGGTCCTGACCTCGACCCGCCGCCCGTCCACGAACAGCAGGGACGGCATGGTCGGCAGGTCGGCGTCGCTGTCGGCGATCAAGAGGAAGTCGATGTCGGACGAGGAGTTGCCGAAGCCCTCGGCGATCGATCCTTCCAGCACCACGGCGCAGCCGTCCGTGGAGCGGATCTGCGGAAGCGTCTTGTCCAACAGGTTCTGCAGGTATTCCTCGCTGAGGATCACACGGACCTCCTGGTCGTGGCGTCGGCCGTCCCGGGAACGCGTGCGTTCTCCGCGCGGCCTGCGCGCAGCTGATTCCACCTGTGGCGGTCGTTCGGATTCCCGCCGGACGCCGGGGCGCGCCGGGCGGCTCGCGTCGGCCGTGTCCACCGGGTGGCCGGCGCACTACTCACGCGCCGCGTCCTTCGCGGCCGCGGGTCCGGCCGCGCCGCCCGTTGCGTCGGCGTCGGCGTCGGCGTCGGCGTCGGCGTCGGCGTCGGTCAGGATCCGTACCGACCCCGTCGCTCCGTCCACCCTCAGCCGCATGCCGGTCTCCAGCTCCGCCATCAGGCCCTTGACCTGGACGACCGTCGGAATGTCGAGCTCCCGGGCGACGATCGCCACGTGCGTCAGCGGGCTGCCGCGCTCGATGACGAGTGCGGAGGCGGACGGCAGTGCGGCGACCCAGCCCGGATCCGTGCGGTAGGTCACCAGCACGCCGCCGTTCACATCCACGGGCGTGTCCGTGACCACGGCCGGGGCCTCCACCACGCCGGGACAGCACGGTGTCCCGCGCAGCTCCTGGGCGCCCGTACGGGCCGCCGGGCCCGTCGTGAAACCGGCCCGCTCCATATTGCCCGGCCGGTAGGGCGCCCCGCGCGTGACGAACCGCGATGGCGCGGACAGTTGCCGGTCCTCGGTCTGTTGGCGCTTGCGCAGCTCCACGAGGCCGCGCAGGCCGATGTTCCCGGTCGTGCCCTCGTAGGCGCCGCGCAACTCGTCGAGCCGCAGGAAGAAGACGTCGTTCCAGTGCTCGATCGCTCGCGTCCGGGCGAGGTCGCGCCCCATGGCCCGCAGCATCCGCTTCGCCGAACCGAACGCGCGGGTACGGCAGAACCGCAACCGCTCCCGGTTGTACAGGGAGCTCTGTGCCTTGCGGCGGACGACGTCGTAGACCAGCCGGCGCGGCCCGCGCAGGTGGGCGTCGAGGTAGGCGTCGGCCTTCCCCGCGGGATCGGTGCCGACCTCGGACAAGGCGGTGCGTACCAGGGCGAACAGCGTCGAGGGGTCCTCGCGCAGGTCGGGGACTTCGAGCTTGAGTTCGTCGAGGCTGCGGTAGCCGTACGCGGCGACGTAGGCGTCCACCGCCGCGAGGAATGCGGTGTGGCCGTTCTCGCGCAGTGCCTCGTGGGTGTCCTCGGCGGGGGTCTCCCGGATGAGACGCTCCAGTGCGGGGTCCGCGCGGACGGCGGCCGCCAGGCGCGCCAGCGCGCGGGCGGGTTCGATGGACTCCACGAGCGGACCCGGGCTCGCGGCGCTCCAGGTCAGCCATGCCGGGGCGTCGGGCAGCCAGCGCCTGTTCAGCAGGGCGAGGGCGCCGATGGACCACAGGATCGCCGCGTCCAGGGTCTGCATCGGACCCCACTTCTCCAGCAGGTCCTTCTCCAGGGCGCGAAAACGCCGGTAGACGTCCTGGCCGTCCATCGCGTCGTAGTCGACGTCGTCGAATTCCCGGTACGCCGCGTAGAAGTACGCCATGAAGCGCTCGACCGAGCGGTTCATGGTGAGAAATCGGCGCACGAACGCCGCGGTCGTCCCGGCCCGGGCCAGCCGGCCCCGCAGGGACGGCGAGAACGTGTACGGGTAGACCTTCTCCGCCGTTTCGTCGTCGAGTTCCTCCTCGACGCCGATGGCGATTTCCAGGACTTTCCTGTTGAGTTTGTACAGTGGCGCGATGCGCACCATCCGGTACCAGTTGAGCAAGTTGTAGTAGACCCGGCCATGGAAATGGCCGAGCATCTGCGGGGCCCATTCCTCGATCTCGCGCAGCCCGGCCCGGGGCACGCGAAGGGCCCGAGCGTAGTTCTCGTAGACCTTGCCGTAAACATGGGCCGCGAAACTGAAGGTCAGCGGGGAGACGATGCCGGAGAAGCTCTCGACGATGTTGGCGTTGTCCCAGATCCGGAGTTCGCCGTCGCCGGCCTCCCGGGTGTCGTCCGGAGGTGCGGCGTGGTCCGGTAACGCGGTGATGGGGCGGGCCTGGAGAATCCACAGCACATCGCCCGCGAACGCCCACTCGATGTCCTGCGGAACGCCGAAGACCGCCTGGACGCGCATCCCGGCCTCGTGCAGCCGCGCGAGTTCCTTCGGGGTCAGCGACAGCTTCTCCCGCTCGGCCCGCGGCACTTCGCTGATCCGGCACCCGGAACCCGCCTCAGGCGCGTGATAGCGCTCGCTCTTGTCGCCCAGCACGGTTTCGGCCACTGCGCCGGTGGCGGCGTCGAGGGTGACGGTGTCGGCGTCGACCGCCCCCGAGACCAGGCCCTCGCCCAGCCCGTAGACCGAACTGACCACGTACCGCCCGCGGTCGCCGCTGACCGGATCGGCGGTGAACAGCACGCCGCTGCGCTCGGCGGCCACCATCTCCTGTACGACGACGGCGAGGCCCGCGCCGCGCAGCGGCAGCCCGTGGCGCAGCCGGTAGACGAGTAATCGCTCGGAGAAGGCCGACGCCCAGCACTTCTTGACATGCGCCGCGACCTCGTCGAGCCCGGTGACGTTCAAGGAGGTGGCGAACTGCCCGGCGAAGGACAGCTGCGCGCCGTCCTCCTCGGCTCCGGAGGAGCGGACCGCGACCCGGCCGTACCCCACCCGGGTGTAGGCGTCCTCGATGACCGACGTTGCCCTTTCGGGCAGTTGCGCCGACTCGATGAGGTCGGCCAGCCGCGCGGAGACGTGTCCCGCGGTGTCCGGGGTGACCTCGTCGAGCAGCGCCCCGATACGCCCCTGACCGTCGAGCGCGGCGATGAACTCCTGGAATACGTCGAGACCCACCACCGCCCACCGCGGTACATCGATCCCGTTGCCCGAAAGGGCAAAAAGATTCTTCCCCTTACCGCCCGCCGCGCGCGCGACCTCACCTGGCGGACTTTCGGCGATGATGGCTCGCATGAAACCCCAAGCTTTCCGATACGCTATGGCTCGAACCACGTTCCGTGTGACGTGGAGATGCCGATTGCCCGATCGGGCACCCAGCCCCGAGCGGCAATTCGGTGAATTTCACCGAGCGTAGCAGCGCTCCGGGCGGCCCTCGCCGGACGCTCTGCGCAACTAGGGACTTCCCTAGCGACCGGTAAACCGTGCGACGGCGGCCAATGGGTGCGCGCATAGAATCCCTGGCAGCCTCCGCCCCTCCCGCTTCCGGCCCATTGTTCCCGCCGCCCGCCGGCGAATCCCTGACGCGCCGCCGCACAGCGCCGCCACCACAGGCTGAAAACTCGACAGACGCTGGAGAATGGAGAAAAGATGCCTCCCCTTCCCCCCGGATCGCGACAGCCCGCCTTCCTGCAGACCCTTCACATGCGCGATCCGGTCCGCTACTTCGAGACCCTGCGCCGGCGTCACGGCCCGGTGTTCCGCATGAAATTACTCGGCTTCCCGCCCCAGGTCGTGGTCTCGACCGCGGAGCTGGCCGCGGAGATCTACCGCACGGACGGCGACGGGAACCGCGCCGGAGCGCTGCGCGCGGGGTACGTGCCGTGGCTCGGGCAGCACTCGCTGCTCACCAACGACGGCGAGGAGTGGTGGCGGCACCGCAAGCTGCTCAGCCCCACCCTGCACGGCCGGTCCATCGCGGGCTATCCCGGGCTGATCGCCGAGATCGCCGCGCAGGACATCAGGACGTGGCCGCTGGGCAGGCCGTTCGCGCTGCGCGAGCACATGCAGACGATCACGCTGGAGGTCATCCTGCGGCTGGTCTTCGGGGTCCGGGACGCCGAGCAGGGAGCCCGGTTGCGGGCCGGTCTCATCGACCTCTCCAAGGCCACCGGCTCCGCGGCCCTGTTCCTGACGCCCGCCCGGCTGCGCGCCTGGGCGCAGAGGTCACCGCTGGCGATGCGCCTGCCGTTCCTGCCGACGACCCGCGCCGCGCAGGCCGTCAGAACGGTGGACGGCATCCTGTTCGCCGAGATCGCCCGGCGCAGGGCCGAGGCGGACGTCGACGCCGACGACGTCCTGGGGCGGCTGCTCCGCGCCCGTGACGATGCGGGCCGCCCGCTCGGCGACCAGGAGATCCGCGACGAACTGCTCACCCTGCTGGAGGCCGGCCTGGAGACCACGGCCACCGGCCTGTCGTGGACCTTCGAGCGGCTGATGCGCAACCCGGAGGTACTGGCGCGCCTGCAGGAGGAGGTGGAGCGGGGCGAGGACGACACCTACCTCGACGCGGTCGTCAAGGAAGCGCTGCGGTCCCGTCCGGTGATCTTCGGTATGGGACGTCTGCTGGACGAACCGTTGCGGCTCGGTGCGTACGAGGTCCCGGCCGGCTGGGTGGCCATCCCGATGTTCTCGTTGATCCACCAGGACCGTTCGGTCTACCCGGACCCCGGGGCGTTCCGGCCGGAACGCTTCCTCGGGGACGACGCCAAACCGGCGCAGAAGTCGTTCCTGCCGTTCGGCGGCGGACGCCGATACTGCGTCGGCGCCCAACTCGCCACGATGGAGATGAAGATCATCACTCGGGAGGTGCTCCGGCACGTACGGCTGTCCCCCGCCGACCCGGCACCGGAGGCCCAGCGCATGTGGCACGCCACCCTCATCCCCGGCAAGCACGCCGTCGCGGTGGCCCGCGAACAGCCGCTGAAGCGGCGGACGCCGGCCGAGGAGCCGAAGTGCCCCGTCCACCCGGCCCCTTCGGGCGAGAAGCCGGCCGGGAAATGAGCCGAGAAGTGGGCCAAGAATGGAGGAGCACACGCGCGGCGCCGCCCGGAGCAAAATGTTCCGGTTGATGGCCGACGGGTTGCGGCTGGTCAGGTAGCGGACCACTCGGCGCACCGGCCACAGGTCGTGGCCAACGCATGGGGAATGTGCCAAGGGGCCCCTTCCCGTTCCGCCGGGACAGGAGTAAACGAACCACACGGAGCGGACACGAGAACACTCTGCGCACTGACACGATCGGGTCCACCGCGGCACGGCGGAGCCGACCGCCGCCGCGGCAGCTGGTGGGAACCAGCCGACGTATGCCGTACACACCCGGCCACGCGGCGCGCCGGTGGGGAACCAGGGAGTCGCTCATGTCTGTCCAGCAGCCCGTCGCCGCGTGCGGCACGGCCCGGTTCCGCTTCGGCTCGGGGGAGACGACCGTCGTCATCGTGATCACCGCGCTGGCGGTGCTCATGACCCTGCACGGCAGGCCGCTGCCCGAGGTGACGGCCGTGCTCGCCAGCGCGGGCCTGCTCGCCGGGACCGTGATCCGAATCGGGCAGGACCTGGCCGGCGCGGCGCCGCGCTGCGCAGCGCCGGCCGGGCCCTGCAGTCCTGCGGCCCGGCGTGATGCCCGGCGATGCCGCGCCGACAGGGGCGCCCGATGGCGCCGGTTCTGACGCCCGATCACGGGACCGGCCGGCTCGCACAGGAGCTGCGCCGGGCCCGTTCCCGGCGTGACCTGTCCCGGCCGGAGCTCGCGCAGAGACCCTCCGCGGTGGACCGAGGGCTGCCAACCGTTCCCGCCCACAGATCCGAGCCCTGGTCGAACAGGCCGTGACCGCCCTCAAGCCTGGACAGTCCCACTCAAGCTCCGCGCCTCGACCACCCCATGACCTGGCTCGTCCAAGCCGTCCTCCGCCTGCGTCCGGCCAGCTCAAACTGAGGTCACGAAACGCCCCCTCCTCCACCGACCAGCCGTGACCGGAACTGCGACTGCCATGTCATCGCCCCTCGGTGAGATCGACGCCGAGCTGGCGCAGGAAGCCGAGGTTGTCGTACTGGACCCACTCCTCGGCCAACTGGCCGTTCTCGTGGTAGCGGAAGACGTTGACTATTTCGAGGCGGACCGGCTGCCCGTTCGGTGCGATCGTGCCAATCGGGGATGCCTCGAAGGGCGCGGTGAAACGCCCCGACATGCAGGTGCGCGAACTGATGTACTCGCCCTCACTGACAAGAGCGCGCCGCTCGCATGCGAATCCCTCGAAGGCAGCACGCATGGCAGCGAAGAAGGAACGGAGCTGCTCATACGTCATGTCACCGTCGGGACCGTGGAAAACGAAGTCGTCCGCGAAATAGGCGTCCAGCTTCTCATCGTCGGCCACGGCGATCGCCTCGCGGCCGATCCGCACCAGAGCACGCGCCCGCTCGTCATAACGAGTGTCGTCGGGAGAGATGAACTCACTCATCGGAGAATCCTCTCAGGACATTGGCATTGTCACCGCTTTCGATGCTAGACCCTGAGAACTCTTTTTCAGCCCTGCGGGCCATGCAACCATCGGCTCGCTCCCATAACGCAGCCGCATGGCCGGGGCGACTACGGTGGCGCCGTGCCCGAACTCAGCATCAGTGCTCTCCGCGTCGTGCGCGCGGTGGCCGCGCACGGCTCCCTCAGCGGCGCTGCGCGCGCCCTCGGCTACTCCCAGCCCGCCATCTCCCGCCAAGTCTCGGCCGCCGAAAAAGCCGCAGGGCAGCCCCTCTTCATACGCGGCTCGCGCGGCGTCAGGACGACACGCGCGGGGGAACTCGTCGCCCGGTTCGCCACCGAGACCCTCACCAGCCTCGACCGGCTGGACGAACGGCTCGACGAACTGGCCCACGGACCAGAGGTACGGGTCCGGGTGGGGGCCTTTCCCGCCGCGAACGCCGCTCTGCTCCCCTTCGCATTGGCCAGGGCACTGAAGCAGCAGCCCAGGATGACGTTCGCGCTCACCGAGGCGTCCTCGCCGCAGCTCGTGCACCAGGTCATCAGCAAGCGGTTGGACGTCGCGGTCGTGGCCTCCGGACCCGGTCTGCCGCAGCCGGCCATGGAGGGACTGCGGACCGCCCCGCTGCCGGGTGGCGAGCTGATGGTGGGCGTGCCGCGCGGGCACCCTCTCGCCGCGATGGAAGGTGCCTGCCCAGTGCGTGAACTCGCCCGCGCACCATGGATCGTGGGCAAAGGCTCCCGTGATGAACCGCAGTTCGGCGCCTGGCCCACACTGACCGATCCGCTCATCGCCTTCCGTACGCGGGCCTGGCACAGCCGCTTCGGTCTCGTCGCCGCCGGTCTCGGAATCTGTGTTATTCCAGGTATTCTCGCCCCGGTCGTCCCCCAAAACATTGCCCTGCTACGCGTGGACGACCCGAACTGGCGCGGACGGGACATACTCGCGGTCACCAGAAATGAGGGCCTGGAAACACACGAAATCATCGTCCGGGCCCTGCAGGAACCCTTTGAGGATCAGCGCGGGAATTGACGGGCCGAGAACCTGATGCGGAAGGTGCCTACACCTAAGAGGTCCTGACAAAGGCGTCGGACGTGTCGGTGGGTGACGAGGCAGGTGGCGAGGCCGAGGAAGGCTTCGTGGATGTCGTCGCGTCGTTCCCAGCGAACCCGTAGCCGGCGGAAGCCGTGGAGCCATGCGATGGTCCGCTCCACGACCCACCGGTAGACGCCGAGGCCGCAGCCGTGTGGGACGCCACGGCGGGCGATCACGGGTTTGATGCCCAGTGCCCGGACGAGACGGCGGTACGTGTCGTGGTCGTAGCCGCGGTCGCCGAGCAGGCTGTCAGGTCGGTTGCGTGGCCGTCCTGCCAGGCCGGCGACCGAGGGATCTTCTCCAGCAGGGGGATCAGCTGGGTGACGTCGTTGCGGCTGCCGCCGGTCAGCGAGACGGCGAGTGGGATGCCCTGGCCGCCGACGATGAGGTGGTGCTTGCTGCCCGGACGTGCTCGGCCGACCGGGCTGGGGCCGCTTTGGGGCCCCGGCGAGCGGCCCTGACGCGGGAGAAGTCGATCACCGCCCGCGACCAGTCCAGCTTCTTCGCGACCCGCAGCTTCTTCAGCAGCACCAAGTGCAGTGCGTCCCGGACGCCGGCACCGTTCCACGCAGCCAGACGCCGCCAACAGGTCATCGGCGGAGCCGAAGCCCAGCTCCTGCGGCAGGTACTCCCACTGGATCCCGGTATGCAGCACGAACAGGATCCCACAGAGTGCCTGCCGGTCCGGCACCCGGGGGCGTCCCGCCACCTGCTTCGGCACCCGCTCGGGCAACAACGGCTCGATGAGCGACCACAGTTCATCCGACACGATCCACGGCCGCGACTGACGTTTCCCCACGGCCAGGCCAACGACCACCCGAACCGAAAGCCACATGATCAACAGCTTCTGTTAGGACCTCTAAGCCCGAAAGGGGCCACGGGATAATCTTGGTTGCTGGCCGAGGTTGCTGACTCGGTTCGCGTACTCAAGGCGGGCCTTGCGCTGTGCTGGTATTGCCGAGGTCCCCGGGGTGCTGTCGAGGGGCTGGCAGAGGGCAAGGAGTTGGCGGTGGATCGCGGGCACTGCGGTGAGGTGCAGCGTGTAGCCCCGGCCGCGTCGTACAGTCACCCCTTGGTCAAGCGCGACGCGCTCGGCGGGTTCCAGGTCGATGGTGCGGAGGAAGTCCGCGCGCTTGTCCGGCATGTCGAGGGTGACCGGCAGCTCCGAAGCCAAGGTGTCCTGGTCGACGACGGTGTGGATAAGCAGGAGGTCGGCGACAGCGGTACGGATGGCTCCGCGGCTGACGTGGTGGTCGCGGGCCAGGCCGGCGATGGACAGGGCCCTCAGGCATGCGGCGCGTACGGCAGCGGCCGTCGCTGCCGTGACAACCGGGCGGCGCCTGCCTCTGTTGTCCTTGGCATCGGCGGCCCGTAGCCCGTCGTAGGTCAGTTCGCGCGGGACGAAGTTGAACCGTGAGGCGGCCGCGTTCACCAAGTTGTTCAGGGGGGCGAAGGGGTCCCCGCTGCCGGTGGACATCGGGGCGGCGCGGGGACCGGGCGGCGGGCTCGGTGAGCTCGCGGGTGTTGTGGCTGGCGCCGCGGGCCTGGGGCTTGTGGTCAACTATCGGGCTGCGCGGCCACGGTCGTACAGGAGTGCCGGGGTCGGAGTCGCGGACTGAGCTGCGCAACACGAGCTTCGTGCAGCTGCTGCTCAGCTCCGGCCTGCGCCGGCAGGAGGGCGGTTCGCGTAACCAGTACCGGGCCGACGTCAGCTGGAGTGAGTAATGCCGGCTCTCGGCACGGCCGTCAGTTCGGCCATCAGCCGTGTGGTGACTGGCACGAGAACGCCATGGCGCTTGGCTGCCCGTTGCAAGGCCCCGCCGACTGCGTCGAGTTCAAGCGGGTGGCCGGCCTCCGCGTCGCGTTGCATGGACGACTTACTGCCGCTCGGGAACGAGTCGTACAGCGCCAGGGTCTTCGCCGGGTCGGCCGGAGCGCCGCAGGCCCTGCTCACCGCGGCGGCTTCCTCGACAAGGGCCACCAGTTCATCGCGCCGCTCGGCCCGTACATCCCCGATGGTGATGCGGTATCTGGTGGTGAGCAGGGCAAAGGGGGCGAGGAAGGCCAGCTTCGCCCAGAGGGCGGCAGTCTCATCCTGGACCACGCGCGTGTCCACCCCCGCGTCCTGGAGCATCGCGGCCAACTGGGTGAGGCGTTCGTGGGAACCGGCCAGGTCAATCTGCGTGAACGGGCTGCCGTGCTCGATGACGCCGGGCGCGGTGCGAGTCGACTCCACTCGGATCACGCCCGGAGCGACCAACTGCGCGCCGTAACGAGCCCGCAGCGAGTCGGGATGCTCGATGCCGTTGAGCAACGGCACCACCAGGGCGGCGCCAAGGGTAGCGGGCGGAATCCGCTCAAGCGCCGCGTCAAGGGCTGTGTGCTTGACAGTGATCAGGCACAGATCGACCGGCTCCCGTAGTTCGGTGGCCGCTTCGACGCTCGCGGAGAAGTCGCCGAACTGCCCACTGCGCACCCGGATGCCGTCCTGGTGCAAGATCTGCGTCGTTGCTCCGCCGCCCACGCAGATCACCCGGTGTCCGGCGCGGGAGAGCACGGCGGCCAGGAGGCCACCGACGCCTCCCGGCCCCAATACCGCCACAGTCCACGGGTTCGCTGGGGCTTCTCCGGAGAGTCCGGAGCGTGGGGAGAGCACCGTGCGGCAGTCCCTCCATGCGGGACGACTCAGGAGCGGTTGAAAGCGGGTGAACAAAGTGAGCAAGTCGGCGCCACAGGTCTGACGGAAGGCCGGGTCGACACGGGCGATGTCGAGTTCGTTTGCAGCTGACAGCTCGGCGAAGTCCCGTCGCATCGCAAGGCCGGGTGTGAAGGTCTGGCCGGTGAACCGGTCGCGGAACACAGCCTCGGGATCCGCGAGTGTGGGATAAGAGGCTCTTCGGTCACAGCTGGCGTAGAAGTACACGAGCGCCTCGGCCTCGGCACCGATCACCGCCGCCAGTTCCGCACGGCGATCGGGTGGCAGGAGAGTCGTGGCGAACCCGTCGGTGCCGTAGAAGGCATGGCACAGGCCCGCGAGTTGCAGAGCCGGGCGGGCGCCCCACCGGGTGAGCTGTTCCTGTACGCGTCGCAGGTGGGCGAGGAGCGTGCCCCCAGGGTGGTCGAGCGTCTCAGCGCCCAGCTCACTGAGCATCGAGGCGACCTGGGCGGCTGCTTCGGGAGGTACGGACACGGGATCGGGCTCCTCTCGTTGTTCGGCGGGTCGACACCCGTTTCCGCTCTCCGCCTTCGGTCCGGCCTGGTGCGGGGAGCGGGGACGGGTTGCCGCCCTGGGCCCTGTGGTGAGCATCGAGGAACAACTGAACCCCAGTCAATCCTAGGGTTTTCTATGTTTGCCCCAAGGGATAGCTTGGGGCGTGCCCTTGATGACCCTCGTGTGTATGCAGCGGTGTGCAGGACCGGGAGCCTGAGTGCTGTGGCCCGAGACCTCGCATGCACGCAGTCCGCCGTGAGCCAGCACGTGAAGCGGCTGGAACGGGAGACGGGCGCCCGCCTCCTGGAGCGCCATCCCCGCGGTGTCGTCCCCACCCCGGCGGGACGCATTCTGCATGCGGCGGCATCGGACGGCATCGCCGGCCTCGACCTTGCCCAGCGCCGTATCGACGAACTCGTGCGCGGTGAAGTCGGCTCTGTGCGGGTGGCGACCGGCGCGACGACAGTGCGGCCCTGGAAGAGGTGGACGCCATGGTCACGCGGCACGGTCTGGAGTCCGTCTGGATCTTGCCGGAGAAGCAGGACCGGGAAACGCTGTCCCGTCATATGACGTTGCTCGCCGACGCGGTGGTCGCTCGGCGCTGAAACGTCTCGACCCGTATCCATGTGCAGGCGTGGGAAACCGCAGGGGGATGTGATGATGAAAGTCGTCTGGGGAATGCAGGAAGCGGACGGGGTGTCGGTCGACATCGCGCGGCTCGAAGAGCTGGCGCGGCAGATCCTCATCGAGATCGGCGAGGACCCCACCCGCGAAGGGCTTCTCGAAACGCCACGGCGCTATGCCAAGTGATGGAAGGAGTTCGTGGAATTCGACGCCGGGAAAGTGGACACCCTCTTCGATAGCAGCACCCTGGGGCAGACGGTCATGGTCTCGGGCATGACCGTGTGGTCGTTGTGCGAACACCTTTTGCTGCCGTTCAGCTGTGATCTGACGGTGGCGTACCGGTCCGGCGGAACACTGCTCGGCCTGTCGAAATTCGCTCGGATCGCGCACAAGCACGCACCCAGATTGCAGGTCCAGGAATGTCTCGTGGTCGACATCGCGGACGAGATCGCCGCAATCACCGGAACGGACGATCTGGCCGTGGTAGGACGGGGAGAACATCTCTGCATGACCATGCGCGGCATCCGCACGCCCTCGACCATGTCGTCCTCCATTTTCCTCGGTGTGTTCGAGCAATCGGAGCGTGCCCGGGCCGAGCTGTTCGCCCAGCTCGGTGCGAGGTGACTCGGGGGCGGCCCGCGAACCGGTCTCGGCGGGACGCCGTACGGCGGGCCCCAGCGCACCGACGATCTAGGAGACCTCCTGTTGACGACGGATCTGGTGCGCAAGTACCGGCTGCTCTTCGCGGTGCCCGGCCTCCGCCTGTCGGCCGTCGCCGCCCTGACCGGCAAGTTCCAGCCGGGGATGTACCCGGTGGCGCTGCTGGCCCTGGTCTCCAGTCACCTCGACTACAGCGCGGCCACCTTGGTGGTCGCCGCCGCGTCGGTCGGCGCGATGACCACCCCTCTGCGGGGCAGGCTGCTCGACCGGTTTTCCTACGCGGCGGTGCTGTGGCCGCTGCTCGTCCTGCACACCGGCACGCTGCTGCTGTTCGTCGCCGGCGCCCGGGCACACGCCGGCACCGCCGTGCTGTGCTGTCTCTCCGTGCTGGCATCCGTCAGCCTGCCGCCCATCGGCACCCTCACCCGGGTGATGTGGCGGAAGGCGGTCCCGGACGACCTGCGGACGACCGCGCTGGCACTGGATTCCGTCCTCGCGGACTTCGGTTTCATGGTCGGCCCGGTCGCGGCGGTCGCCCTGGCGCGCGGCATCACGCCGGACGCGGCCGTGCTGGCCTGCGGGCTGCTCGTGGCGGTCGCCGTACCGCTGGGCCTGCGCGGGGCCGGCGCCCGGGCCCCCAAGGAAGCGCCCCCGCGCCGGCACCGGGCGGGTCCCCTGCGGTCAGCGGCGCTGCGCCGGGTCTTCAGCGTGGCGTTCTGCTTCTTCCTCGGGGTGAACGTTCTGGAGGTCTCCCTGGCCTCCTACGGGCGCAAGGGCGAGGTGACGCTGGCCGGCGGCGTGCTGCTGAGCCTCATCGCGGTGGCCAGCATGGCGGGCGGCGCGCTGCTCGGCGGACTTCCCGCCCGAGCCGCCCGGCGCCTGCTGCGGCCCACGGTGCCGCTGGCCGGAAACGCGGTGTGTCTCCTGCTGCTGGCCGCCGCGAGCTTCGTCCACCCCGTCCTCGTCCCGCTCGCCTGTCTGCCGGTCGGCTTCTGCCTGGGCCCGTGCTTCGCCTCCGTGTACGGCACGGCCGCGGACCATGCGGCCAAGGGCGAGGAGGCGGAGACCCAGTCCTGGGTGGCCGGCGCCATGATGGCCGGCGGGGCGCTGGGCGCGGCGGCGGGCGGCTGGAGCCTGGCGCACGGAGGCCCGGCCGGAGCACTGTCGCTGGCCGCGGCCACGTGGGCGGCCGGCGCCGCCTGCGGGGCTCGCATCCCACACCTCCGCCCGGCCGTCGAGGACGCCTGCGTCACCTCGGGAGCGCCGGCCGACTGACGACGGTCGCGGCCATTGTCCCCCACCCGGCCGGATACCCGCCACGTGACCTACCTAACACACGCTTCAAGTTGCCTAAAACCTTTAGGTAAGAGCACAATCGATTCAGGTGAACGACGAAAGGAAGCAATGGCACGCGTAGGGCTGACCCCGGAGCGCCTGACCCGGGCGGGTGCGGAGCTGGCCGACGAGGTCGGCTTCGACCAGGTGACCGTCTCGGCGCTGGCCAGACGGTTCGACGTCAAGGTCGCGAGTCTGTACTCGCATGTGAAGAACTCGCAGGACCTCAGGACCAGGATCGCCCTCCTCGCCCTGGACGAACTCGCCGACCGGGCCGCCGACGCCCTGGCCGGGCGGGCCGGCAAGGACGCCCTGACCGCCTTGGCGAACGTCTACCGCGACTACGCCCGGGAACATCCCGGCCGCTACGCGGCGGCCCAGCTGAGGCTCGACCCGGCGACGGCCGCCGCCAGCTCGGGCGTCCGGCACGCGCAGATGACGCGGGCCATCCTGCGCGGTTACGACCTGACGGAACCGGACCAGACGCACGCCGTACGGCTGCTGGGCAGCGTCTTCCACGGCTACGTGAGCCTGGAGCTGGGGGGCGGCTTCAGCCACAGCGCTCCCGACTCGCAGGAGACCTGGTCACGGGTTCTGGACGCCCTTGACGCCCTGCTGCGGAACTGGCCCGCGGCCTGACCGGGCCGAAACCGAAAGAAACCGAAACCGGTCCCGGTTCCGGACCCGCTCCGGCCTCGGCCCCGGGCCCGGACGCACGGTTCACCCCATCCACCACGCGACGGACACAGGTAAGGGTCATGGACACCACCACCGACTGGATCACCACCCCCATCACCGCGGACCTCCTGCGCGGCGCCATCGACGTGGAGCGCACCGAGCGCGGCGTGCTGCCGCACCGGCTGCCCGCCTGGGCCCGCGCCCAGTACTTCGACGGGCAGCTGGCCATGGCCGAGTCGCAGCCTTCGGGCGTACGGCTGGCCTTCCGTACCCGGGCCACCGCGATCGAGCTGGACACGCTGCCCACCAAGCGGGTCTACGTGGGCGCCCCGCCCCGTCCGGACGGCGTGTACGACCTGGTCGTCGACGGCCGCCTGGCAGCGCAGACCGACGTCGCCGACTGCGGCAACGTCCTGACCATCGACATGACCGCCGGAACCGCCGAGCAGCAGCCGGGACCGGCCGGCACCGCCCGCTTCACCGGCCTGGCCGACGGCGCCAAGGACGTCGAGATCTGGCTGCCGCACAACGAGACCACCGAACTCCTCGCGCTGCGCACCGACGCGCCCGTCGAGCCGGCACCGGGCCGGGACCGCCGGGTGTGGCTGCACCACGGCAGCTCGATCAGCCACGGCTCCGACGCCGCGAGCCCCACCACCACCTGGCCCGCGCTCGCCGCGTCGCTCGGCGGTGTCGAACTGGTCAACCTGGGCCTGGGCGGCAGCGCCCTGCTCGACCCGTTCCTCGCCCGTACGCTGCGCGACACCCCCGCCGACCTGATCAGCGTCAAGATCGGCATCAATGTGGTCAACGCCGACCTGATGCGGCTGCGTGCCTTCACCCCCGCCGTCCACGGCTTCCTGGACACCATCCGCGAGGGCCACCCCACCACGCCGCTGCTCGTCGTCTCCCCCATCCTGTGCCCCATCCACGAGGACACCCCCGGCCCGTCCGCCCCGGACTTCTCCAGCATGAGCGACGGGCAGCTGCGGTTCCGGGCCGTGGGCGACCCGGCGGAGGTGGCGAGCGGGAAGCTGACCCTGGGCGTCATCCGGGACGAGCTGTCCCGGGTCGTGGCGCAGCGGGCGGCCCAGGACCCGAACCTGCACTACCTGGACGGCCGCGCCCTGTACGGCACGGCGGACGCCGTCGAGCTGCCGCTGCCCGACCAGCTCCACCCGGACGCCGCCACCCACCGCCGCATGGGCGAACGTTTCGCCGAGCTGGCCTTCACCGGTGAGGGCGCCTTCGCAGACGGTGTGCGGCGCTCGGAGCGCTGATCGGGTGGACGGCGTGAGCGATCCGATGTCTGCGTTCCGTTCGCTGCTGCGCGCCGACGGCGGGAGCGGCGGGTGGGAGCCCGTGACGGACGGCGAGTCCGGTGCCGGAGTCTTCCGTTCGGCCGACGGCACGCGCTACGCGAAGTGTGTCACCGCCGATCAAGTGGCCGCGTTGGAGGCGGAACGGGACCGGGTGGACTGGCTGGCCGCTCAGGGCGTTCCCGGGCCGCGCGTGCTCGACTGGCGCGTCGGTGACGCGGGGGCCGGGCTGCTGACGAGCGCCGTCGAAGGCATCCCTGCCGACCGGGTGCCGGCCTCGACACTCCGGGCGGCGTGGGAGCCGGTCGCGGACGCCGTACGGCAGTTGCACCGACTGCCCGTGGAACGGTGCCCGTTCTCCCGCGACCTCGGCCAGATGTTCGCCGTAGCACGCGATGTCGTCGCTCGGGGTGCGGTCAATCCGGACTTCCTCCCCGAGGAACAGCAGCACACGCCCGGCGCCGACCTGCTCGCGCGCCTCGCTCCGCACCTGGAACACCGCCGCGCGCAGGAAGCCGCGCAGACCGTGGTCTGCCACGGGGACCTGTGCCTGCCCAACATCATCCTCGACCCGGAGACGCTGACCGTGGCGGGTTTCATCGACCTCGGCCGGCTGGGACGCGCCGACCCCTACGCCGACATCGCGCTCCTGTTCGCCACCGCCCGCGAGACGTGGGGCGACGACGAGCGGCGGTCACGGGCTGCGGAGGAGGCGTTCGCCGCCCGGTACGGGATCGCCCTCGACCGTGACCGCGAGCGGTTCTACCTGCACCTCGATCCGCTCACCTGGGGGTGAGACCGGCGTACGCCGATGCACCGCCGTATGCCGGTGCCGCGCCGTCCGCCCGTGCCGCGCCCTCCGTGGCCGACGGCCGGCCGGTGCGGCGCAGCGCCAGTGCCGCCAGGGCTTCCGGCGCGCCCGACTGGCCGCGGATGCCGGGGAAGGCGTTGATGTCCACGATGGCCGGGGAGCCGTCGCCCGCGTCGATGACGTCCACGCCGTAGACGTCCAGCTCGAAGACCTCACCGACCCGGCGCACCAGCTCGGGCCGGCCGGGCGGCAGGTCGGCGAGGGCGAGCGGCAGCGTGGGGCCGCGCCCTTCGGGCGAGAGTTCCGAGCGGCGCAGGGCGGCGAAGAGCCGGTCCCCCACCGCCCACAGCTTGTGGTCCCAGCCGCTGTTCGGGACGAACTCCTGCACCACGACCGGCTCCTGCGGGTGCGCGGCGGCCAGCTCGCGCAGGTCGGCGTCACCGTCGACACGGGCCACCAGGTCGCGTTTGCGGCTGTGCCGGCTCTTGACCACGACCGGGCCGGGGAGCGGGGGCCCGTCGGCCAGCTCGGTGAGCGTGGCGAAAGTACGGGTGCCCACGAACGGGAGGCCCGCTCGCCGGGCGCGCTGCGCCATCGCCGTACGGTCCTGGAGCAGCGCGGTCGCCGCGGCGGAGTTCACCACGGGAGTGCCGCGTTCCTCCAGGGCGCGGGCCAGGGCGAGGGCCCGGGGCGTGCGCGCTTTCAGGAGGTAGATATCAGCGCGCGGGTCGGGGTCCGCCTCCGCCGTTTCCGGGTCCAGCGTCACCACGTCGTGCTCAGGAGTGAGGAGGCTGGTGGCGGCGGCCAGCAGCGGGTGACCGGGATCGCGGGTGATCAGCCCGATCCTCATGCGCCCTCCCCCGCCGCCGCGGAGACCTGCACGGCGGCCGGGGCGACCGGTACGGGAACCGTGCCGGGTACGGAAACCGTGTCCGGTACAGGAACCGTGTCCGGCACGGGATGGGCCCGGCCCCGCAACGACGGTTCGGCGACCACACCGTGCTGTTCCGGCGGACCACCGGTCACGGGCAGCCCCGCGCCGGCGGTTCCCCGCCCGGCGCGGGCCAGTCCCAGTACGGCCCGGGCGACCCGCGCCACCGCGTCCGGGACCTGCCGGAAGCTGGGGAAGTCGTTGACGTCGACGACCACCGGGCCGTCGGGTCCCAGCAGGACGTCGACGCCGTACAGGTCGAGGCCGTAGACCGCCCCCACCTGGCCGGCGATCGCGGCCACCTCGGCGGAGAGCGGCACCCGGCGTTCCCGTACCGCGTGTTCGGGGTGGAGCGGGGAGCGGCGCTCGGTGGCGTAGAGCTCGCCGGCGACGCAGTACACCTTGACGTCGACGCCCGAATTGGGCACGTACGGCTGGGCGATGAGCATGCCTTCCCGCGCCAGCCCGGGGGACGCCGCGGCCAGCCGGTCCGGCGACGCGACCAGGTGGACGGCCCGGCCGGAGCTGCCGTCGGCGGGCTTGACCACCAGCGGGTACTCGGACGCCGGTATCTCCGCCAGCAGTTCGGGGCGGGCCGCGGCGTAGGTCCGGGGCAGCGGCAGCCCCCGGCTGCGGCCGATCGCCGCGGCCAGCGCCTTGTCCCGTACGCCGCGGATGGACCGGGCGTCGTTGACCGTCGTCAGGCCGGCCGCGGCCGCCGCTTCGAGCAGGGTGAGCCCCGGCCCGCCGGATACCGTCTTGAGCACCCACGCGTCGTGGGTGCCCGCCCGTACCGCCTCGGTCATGTGCAGCAGCGAACCGCCCGGCCGCAGCACGTCGACCCGGTGGCCCCAGGCTGCCAGTTGACGGATCACCTCATTCGGCATGCCGTCGTGACGGTAGTGTTCCTCCACCAGGAAGCAGAGCCTCATCGATCTTCCTTGTAGTCCGCCGAGCCGGCCCGGCGCGTTGCGAGACCACAGGATGTCATGTGCCGCCGACGGCGCTCGCCCCGGCGCCCGGCCGGCCCGCTTCACCGGCCGCGCGGCGGTCGTCGGCCGCTGCGCCACGGCGCCGTACGACGCCGTGGCGCACGCCGCCGGAGGCGCCCGGAGAACACACCGACTCCGGCACGTCCGACGGGACTCAGGACGTACCGCTGGGCACGTGCTCAGCACACAGGCAGCCGACGCCCCTCCCGATCCATTCCCGGCCGGTCCACCGCGGGTGACGCCGGATCATCAGCTCGGTGATCTCGTCGGCGATCGTCCGCTCGCCGACCGCCGCGTCACGGCGGATCCATGTCTCGTCCCGCAGTGCGGCGAGGTAGTCCCGCGTGTCGGCGAGCAGCTGCGGCCCGCCGATGTCGCCGTGGCCCGGCACCACGACGCGTGGGCTCCGGGCCGCCAGCCGCTCCGTCACCGCGAGCCAGCGGGTGCCGGAGACATCGGTGTCGTGCGGCGGGAACCACGGGAAGATGGCGAACTGGCCCGCTTCCACGAGGTCTCCGGTGAAGAGCACGTCCGCGTCGGGCACGCCGACCACCTGGTCTCCCTTGCTGTGCGCCCGGCCGGTGGCCCGCAGGTGCACCACCCGGCCGCCCAGGTCCAGGTCGTACGACCGGTCGTACACGATGTCCGGCCGTACCAGCCGGACGCCCTCCAGGTGCCGCGCGGCCGAAGCGCCGAGCTGCCGGAACATCTCCAGGTAGCCGGGACCTTTCGTCGCCAGGTCCGCGGCCTGGTCGCGGTTGGCCAGGTACGTCGCGGCGCCGGTGAAGGCCTGTGCCCCGAAGGCGTGCTCGGGGTGGAAGTGCGTCGTCGTCAGGTAGAGCCTGCGTCCGCGGGCGTGGTCGGCCGCGAATTTCAGCACCTGTTCCGCGTTCCGGGGGCCCAGGCCGGTGTCCACGACCAGGAGCGCGTCCCGGCCGCCGATGATCCCGATGTTCGGTACGAGCTGTACCCCCTGGTCGGGGATGACCAGCAAATCGTGGGCGATGTCCCGGGCCCCGCTGACGCGTACGACGGGTTCCGGCCCGGTGTGCTCGGCCGTCTTCGGCGCTCCGGCCACCGTCCCGGCTCCCCCGGTTCCCCTGGCCATCTCTGTCATGTCGGCTCCTCGGCGTTCGCCCATGTTCACGACCTGCCGGCGCGAGACGCCCGCCGCCCGCCGGGCTCGTGCGGCGGGCTGATGCAGTGGGCTCGTACGACGGGCTCGTACGAGGGGCTCGTGCGGCGGCAGATCCGGTACGCCGTCGAGTCCACCGCCCGCGCTCCGCCGCGTCCAACACCGATCCGGTCGGCCCGATACCGCATCGGTATCGTTGCCGGATGGAGCTACGCATGCTGCGCTATTTCGTGGCGGTCGCCGAGGAACGCCACTTCGGCAGGGCCGCCGCACGGCTGCACATGACCCAGCCCCCGCTGAGCCGTGCCATCCGGCAGTTGGAGGCCGACCTCGGCTGCACGCTGCTCCACCGCTCCCCCACCGGGGTCGCCCTGACCGCTGCCGGAACCGTGCTGCACGACGAGGCCCGTACGCTCCTCGCGCAGGCCGACCGGGCACGCGACCGGGTGGCAGCGGCGGCGGGTACGGCCACCCTGACCGTGGGCACCCTCGCCGACAGCGCCGAACAGGCCGGAGCCCGGCTTGCCGCCGTCTACCGGGACCGTCACCCGCACGTCCGTGTCCGCGTCCGCGAAGCGGACTTCACCGACCCGACCGCCGGGCTGCGCGCCGGCCTGGTCGACGTGGCCCTGACCCGCGCGCCGTTCGAGGACTCCGGTCTCACCACCCGTGTCCTGCGCTCCGACCGGGTCGGCGTGGTCCTGCGCGCCGACGATCCGCTGGCCGACCATGACAGCCTGCGTCTCGACGACCTCGCGGGACGCCCGTGGTTCCGGCTGCCCGAGGGGACCGACCCCGTCTGGCGCTCCTACTGGGCCAGACGTCCGGACACCGCCCGGTGTACCGGCCCCGTCGTACGGACCGTCCACGAATGTCTCCAGTCCGTCCTGTGGAGCGGCACGGTGGGGCTGGCACCGCTGGCCCACTCCCTGCCCGAAGGGCTCACCGCCGTTGCCTTGACCGACGTGCCGCCCAGCCGGCTCGTCATCGCATGGCGCAGCGGCGACACCGGCCCGCTGATCCGATCCTTCGTACGGCTCGCGACCGCACTGTGGAACCGGAAGGGGACGGAGCCGCAGTCCGGCAGCCGCACGCCGGCCGCGCCTGCGCGCCTGCCGTGAGGGCGGGCCTCATGCGACGACCCATTTCCGGCCTTCCTTCCGCTTCTGTCGTGAGCATGGCCCTTTGACCTCGTAGGATGCCCGCGGTGACCACTTGGCCAGGGGAGACAACGCTGATGGACTTCCGGCTGCTCGGGCCGGTGTCGGCCTTCGCGGGGGACGTACCGGTGCCGCTCGGGCCTCCCAAGCGCCGGGCCGTGCTGGCGCTGCTGGTGCTGGCCGAGGGCTCTCCCGTGGGTGCCGAGCGGATCACCGAGGCGCTGTGGGACACCGAGCCCCCGACACACGCCCGGACCATCGTCTACGGCCATGTCTCCGCGCTGCGCGGCCTGCTGCACCCGGAGCCCGCGGCCTACGTGGCCACCGAAGGCGGTGGCTACGCGCTGCACGCCCCGCCGGAGTCGGCGGACGTGTGGCGTTTCCGCGACCTGGTGCGCCGGGCCGCGGACGGGACTCCCGGGAAGGAGTCGGCCGCGCTGCTGCGCGAGGCCCTCGGGCTGTGGCGCGGCCGGGTGCTCGGCGGGACGGGTGACACGCCGCTGATGGTGGCGGCGGCCGACCGGCTGACCGAGGAACGGCTCGCCGCGCTGGAGCAGTTCGCGGCCGCCCTGCACGCGTGCGGCCAGGGTGCGGAAGCCCTCGCGCTGCTGCGGCCCGCCGCCGAGCGGCACCCGCTGCGCGAGTCCCTGATCGCGGCGACCGTACGGGCGTTACAGGACGCCGACCGCCAAGCCGACGCCCTCGACCTCTACCGCCGTACGCAACGCCTGCTCGCCCAGGAGCTGGGCGTCGATCCCGGGGCCGCGCTGTCCGAGGCGTACCTCGCCATCCTGCACGCGCGGCCGGCCGCCGAACAGAACGCCTCGGCTCCGGCGGCGGCGCGGTCCGAAGCACCGGCGGCCCGGCCCACTCCGGACGCTCCCCCGCCGCCCTGCCTCCTCCCGCGCGCGCCAGCCGGTTTCGTGGGCCGTACGGAGGATCTGGACCGGCTGACCGAGACCGCGCGGTCGGGCCCTGCGCCGCTGAGCGTGGTCACCGGCCCGGCCGGGGTCGGCAAGACCTCACTGGCGGTCCACTGGGCGTACGCGCACGCCGCCGACTTTCCCGACGGCATCCTCTACACCGACCTGCACGCCATGGAACCCGACGGCACCGGTGCGCAACCGGCCGGCGTCCTGCACGACTTCCTCCAGGCGCTCGGCGTTCCCGAGGAACGCCTGCCGGCGGACGCCCGCGCCGCCGAGCACCTCTACCGTTCGCTGCTCGCCGGCCGCCGCGCCCTCGTCCTGCTCGACAACGCCCGCGACTCGGCCCAGGTGCGCCCCCTGCTGCCCGGTGCGCCCGGGTGCACCGTGCTGGTCACCAGCCGCAACCGGATGGAGGGGCTGGTGGCCAGCGACTGCGCCCGGCTGCTGCCCCTGGAACGGCTGGCGCCCGGGGACGGCGTACGGGTGCTGCGCACCGTCATCGGCGACCTCCGGGTGGCGGCCGAGCCCGCTGCCGCCGAGGAACTGTCCGCACTCTGCGACGGACTGCCGCTGGCGTTGCGGCTGGCCGCCGCCCGGCTCGCCGCGCGCCCCCGGCTGGCCCTGCGCGCGATGGCCGACGACCTGGTCGACGAACACCGGCGGCTCTCCCTGCTGTCCGGTGAGGACCTCGGCGTCGAGGCGACGCTGCGGCTGAGCGTGCAGCAGCTGCCGCCGGCCGGTGCGCGGCTCTTCCGCCAGCTGGCGCTGCACGTCGGGTCGGAATTCGACGGCGCCGCCGCGGCGGCGCTCAGTGGCCTGCCGCCCGCCGGGACGCGTGCCGCTCTGGACGAACTCGCCACCGCCCACCTCATCGAGGAGTGGACCGGCGACCGGTACCTGATGCACGACCTGACCCGGCTGTACGCCCGGTCCTGCGCGGCCGAGGCCGACCCGGCGGGGCTGCACCGGCTGCTCGTGCACTACTTGTCCGCCGGCCAGGCCGCCGCGGCGGCGGCCGAACCCGGCAGCCAGCCCTGCGCCGCGCTGCCACCGGGCGTGTCCCCGCCCGGCCCGCCGCCGGTCTTCGCCGACCGGGCCGAGGCGATGGCCTGGTACGTCACCGAGCGCGCCAACCTCACCGCGGCGGTGGCCGCCGCGGCCGACGCGGGGCACCCGGAGCTGGCCTGGCGCATCGCCGTACACCTGTGGCCGCTGGTCGTACGGCAGGTGCACGACGGCTGGGAACCGACCCTCGAACGGGCCCTCGCCGCCGCCACCGCGCTGGACGACCCGGACGCCGAGTCGCGGCTGTGCTCACTGCTCGGCTGGGTCCTCACGGAGAACGGACAGCACGCCGCGGCGCTGGCACACCTGCGCCGCGCACCGGATCTGGCCGTCCGGGCCAAGGACCCGCGCGGCCAGGTGATCGCGCTGATCAACTGGGCGGTGGCGCTGGAACGCGCCGGCGACCTGTCCGGCGCCGGGACCCGGCGGGAACAGGCCGCGCGGATGGCACACGCCCTCGGCCACCCGCACACCGAGACGCTGGCCCTCTACCACCTGGCGGCCCACTGCCTCGGCACCGGCCGTCCCGACGAAGCGGTGACCCACGGCCGGCGCGCCCTGGCGCTCACCCCGGACCAGACGTCGGACGAGCGCCGGGCCCTGCTCCTCGACACCTGCGGCAAGGCGCTCCAGGTCCTCGGCCGTGACGGTGAGGCCCGCCGCTGCTTCGCGGAGGCGGCGGCCCTCGCCGGTCCCCTGGGGCCCGACGGGAAACCGGCGACCGGACGGAAGGGCGCCGCGCCCGGAAGCGGGGGCGCGGCGGGAGGGAACCTGCGCGCCCTCGCTGGCTGACGGGCTCCGGCCGGCCACTCGCGCCCGGCACGGGCCACCCGCTCATCCCGGAGCCGGGCGCCGGGCACCCGTCCCCCCGTGCCGTCCGGCCCGCCTGCTTCCGGTGCGTCAGCCCCACCGCACCACGAAGGTCACCGAGGTGTTGTTGCCCGAGCCGCCCGACCGGTCGCACCGGTAGCCGGCGGGGACGGAGCACTGGTACGAGTTGCCGCCGACGTACGGGTTGTTCCACTTCACGTAGACGTCACCGGCACCCCTCGCGTAGGCGGCATCCCCTCGGTGCCGGTGGCGAACCCGTCCGACTGCGACTCCCAGGACGCCGAGGAGTCCGCGGAGACGACCTCGGCCGGGTAGGAGTTCGCCTTCCACTCGCCGTGCTGGAGACCGGCCCACTTGCGGTTCCACGCCGCCCCGGTCTGGTTGACCAGCGTCACGTGCGTGCTGCGGGCCGCCTGGGCCCCCGCCGCGGACGGCTGTACCGCCGACGTCGCCGGCTGGGCCACCGCGGCACCGGCCCCGCCCGTCACGGCGGCCGGCAGCGCGGCGGCGCCCACCGTGGCCATCCGCCGTGCGAACCGTCCGCCGCCGCGCTGCGCGACGGTTCCCTCGTCGGCCTTGCCGTTCCGGTACATGTCCGTCTCCCTCCGACCGCGGGCGCGCTGTCGCGGTCCGCCTTCCGGGCCTGCCCGGCCGCCCGGCCGGACGTCCGGAAGGAACGCTGCCGTACGGACCTGACGCTCCTCGTGGCGCGGCTCCAACGCCGGGGCGTTATGCGGCTGGGCGGGGAGCGCGAGCGCGGTCGGCGGGGCGGGGCACCGGTGAGCGGATGAGCCGCCGGGACCTGCTTCGGCCGTCCCCGGCCTGCGACTTCAACCCTGGAGTGGTGCGTTTTGGTCATCCTGAGTGGCTGGTTGCCGACGAGGTGACCGAAACAGGTGGCCTTGCGGTGGCGCGAAGCAGCAGTCCCGGCTCGACCGCGCCGCCGGTGTCCAGTGGGTGAGACGGGACCCCAGGAACCCCCTTGAACCCATCTAGCCGCAGCTCCAGCAGCCGTCACAGAAACCCCACAGGCTCCACACGACCTCCACGAGACACAAAGTCAACGTACCTCTCAAACCCCACCACAAGCGGACAAGCGTGACCGCCCGAAGTCGAATCACCTGCCGTCTTCGCTGACCAAAACCTTTCGTTGACACTCAACAAACCAACTCTTTACTGTTACGCGCAAATTCCGACCCACTAACTCCTCTCAGCTGATAGTGAGCGGCAATAAACCGTTCACCATTTGCACGTGCGCACGTTTCCCGAAGTTTGCCGGCCAGTTCACGTCCCCGAACGGCCTGAACACGCGACTCGAACGCAGCATTCAAGAAGAAGGAGCCACGGTGACCCCCGCACTCGCCGAACAGCAGACCCTCCGCCTGTCCGAGGCCGAAACGCAGAAACTCTGGCAGCTCTCCCAGCTCGCCGCCGGCGCCTCCGAAGCCTCTCCGCTGGCGCTTTCCGGCCTCCTTCTGGATCTGCCGAAAGCCGTCCGTACCGCCTTGCTCGAATTCGCCGAGGGCAGTGGCGACTCGGGCTTCTTCCTGCTGCGCGGCGTGCCCCTGGGAGACCTTCCCGCCACCCCCGCCGTCCACCACTCGGGCGCCCTCCGCGGCCACCCCACCGACGGCACGCTCACGCTCGTGGCGGACCTGCTCGGCTCGCTCGTCGGCTATCAGGACGAGAAGGGCGGAGCCCTGATCCACGACGTGCACGCGGTGCCCGGCGAGGAGAAGCGGATCGAGAACAGCGGTTCGGTGGCCTTCGACTTCCACACGGAGAACGTCCACCACCCGCTGCGCCCCGACTACCTGGGCCTGCTGTGCCTGCGCCAGGACCACGAGCGGGTGGCGGCCACCCGCGTCGCCTCGGTGCGCGAGGCGGTCCGGCATCTGACGGCCGAGCAGGTGGCGGTCCTGCGCACCCCGCAGTTCTACAGCTCCTACCCGACCTCCTTCACCCGGGGCCGGACCGGCCCGGTGCCCCGCTCCGGCCCGCACCCCGCGATCTTCGGGCCGGACGACCGGCCGTTCATGCGCTTCAACTCGCACACCACGCACGCCGCCGACGCCGGGGCAACCGTGGCCCTCAAGGCGCTGGCCGAGGCGCTGGAGGCGGTCTGCCACAACGTCGTACTGGAGCCCGGCGACCTCGTCGTGGTCGACAACCACGTCGCGGCGCACGGCCGCAGCGCGTTCGTCCCGCGCTACGACGGCCAGGACCGCTGGCTGCGCCGGTTCTACTCCGTACGCTCCATCCTCGGCTGGACGCAGCACATGATGCCCCGCCAGCGCGTCATCCCGCCGATGGAGGAGATCCAGGGCGTGCTCTGAGGCCCGCCCTGCCCGCGTGATCGCGGCACCCCGCCGAGCGCGACCGCCCCGTGCGCGGTCGCCGGCTCCTGGATTCCGCGCAGCCGCCCCGGACTGCGCGCCTTCGGACCGAGGACCGGAATACCGTGGAATTCTTCGACGTCATAGGGCTGCTCACCGCCGCCGTGGCCGCCGGGTGGGTGGACGCCGTGGTCGGCGGGGGCGGGGTGCTGCTCATCCCCGTCCTGCTGCTCAGCTTCCCCCACCTGCCCCCGGCAACCGCCCTGGGCACCAACAAGATCGCCGCGATCACGGGGACGGCGACCGCCGCCGCCATGTACGCGCGGCGTACGGCCCTGGACCGGAAGATCCTGGTGCCGGCCGCCGCCTGCGCGGTGCCGGCCGGGGCGCTCGGCGCGCTGTCCGCGGCCACCGTCCCCACGGCGTACTTCCGGCCGGTCATCATGGTCCTGCTGATCTCGGTCGCCCTCTTCGTGGCGCTACGGCCGAATTTCGGCACCCAGCCGCTGTCGCGCGAGGTGACCCGGCGGCGGCGCGTCGTCGCCGTACTCCTCGGCGGCTGCGTGGTCGGTTTCTACGACGGCCTGTTCGGGCCCGGCGTGGGCACCTTCCTCATCATTTCCTTCACCACGCTCCTGGCGACGCAGTTCCTGGAGAGCGCGGCGATGTCGAAGGTCATCAACGCCTCGTCCAACCTCGGCGCCCTGGCCGTCTTCGCGATCCAGGGAAATGTGCTCTGGGCGCTGGGGCTCGGTATGGCCGTGGGCAATGTGACCGGCGCGCTGATCGGTTCACGCATGGCGCTGAAAAAGGGGTCCGGATTCGTCCGTACCGTGCTGGTGCTCGTGGTGATCGGCATGGTGACGAAGATGGCGTTCGATCAGTTCGCATGACCGCGCGACGCATTCGGGTCCCGCGCCACCCGTAATTCAGCACCACCGGCGTTCCCGCACCGCCGGCAATTCCGCACCGCCGGCAATTCAGCTCTGCCAGCACTTCAGCACGTCCAGCACTTGATGGGAACGACGAGAGAACTCATCCGCCACACACGTGACGAGAGACCGGAGGCCAGCCTTGGACACCGCACGGAATCTCGATGAACTGCTGACCCTGCCCGACTTCGAGGCAGCCAGTGACCAGGTGCTCGACCGGGGCTGCCGGGCGTACGTGGCCGGCGGCGCCGGCACCGACCGCACCGTGCGCGCCAACATCGCGGCGTTCGACGGCATCTGGCTCCGGCCGCGGGTCCTCGCCGGCACGGCGACCGAGCCCCGCACCGAAGTGACCGTCCTCGGACACCGCATGGCGATGCCCGTCCTGCTCGCTCCGACGAGCCCGCAGCGGCTGCTGCACGAGGACGCGGAGATCGCCACGTGCCTCGCCGCCGAGGCGGCCGGGGTCGTGCCCGTCGTCAGCACCGACAGCCACGTCC
Organism: Streptomyces sp. NPDC018019; assembly: GCF_044327805.1. Lineage (NCBI taxonomy): Bacteria > Bacillati > Actinomycetota > Actinomycetes > Kitasatosporales > Streptomycetaceae > Streptomyces > Streptomyces sp. NPDC018019. Next base: position 39,992 of record NZ_JBIRGD010000020.1, read on the forward strand.
CCTTCCCGGAGATCGCCAAGTCGTCCGGCGGGGCCTGCTGGTTCCAGCTGTACGCCTACCGGTCGCGGGACGACATCGCCGCGACGATCGACATGGCCGAGACCGCGGGCGCCTCGGCCCTGGTGGTGACGGTGGACGCCAGCCACGCCGCCCTGCGGGTGCACGCCCGGCGCGCCGGGTTCGCCACCCCCGGCCACGTGGACTTCGGCACGCTGCGCGCGCTCGGCATCCTGGAGGGCGAGGTGCCGGCCGGTGCCCGCATCGACCGGCTGCCGCTCAGCTGGGCGGATCTGCTGTGGATCCGCGCGCGGACCCGGCTCCCCCTCCTGGTGAAGGGCGTGCTGCGGGCCGAGGACGCCCGCCGGTGCCTGGACAGCGGCGCGGACGGCGTCATCGTCTCCAACCACGGCGGGCGGCAGCTGGACGGGGCGGTGCCCAGCGTGGTCGCCCTGAGCGAGGTGGCGGACGAGGTCGCCGGCCGGAGCACGGTGCTGTTCGACAGCGGTATCCGCTCCGGCGTCCACGTCGTCAAGGCCCTCGCCCTCGGCGCCGACGCGGTCTGCCTGGGACGGCCGTACCTGTGGGGCCTGGGGATCGCCGGGCGCGAAGGGGTGGAGGCCGTGCTGCGGCTGCTGCGCCAGGAGATCGAGGACACGCTCCGGCAGCTGGGCGCCGCGGATGTGGACGAGCTGGGGCCGGACTTCGTGACCCGGGCCGGCGCCGGGGCGGCCTGAAAACCCCCGGGGCCCCGGTCGGCCGTCCAGCGTACGGCCCTCCAGCCGGCCAGCCGCCCCGCCCACCAACCGTCCAGCCGTACCGACATGACGACATTCCGAGATCGGAGACCCACCATGTTCCACTTCTCGCGTGGCATTCCCCCGCAGGAAGCGATCCCCTCCCGGCAGCTCGCCGAGCACACCGCGGCCGTCCTGCGGGACCACGAGGACCGGGTGTTCCAGTACGCGCCGATCGGCAAGCACACCGGTGACGCGGCGCTGCGGGAGCAGCTCGCGGCGTTCCACTCGGTCGGCGCCGACCGGATATTCGTCACCAACGGTTCCCTGCAGGCGCTGGATCTGCTCGCCGCGCACCTCCTCGCGGGCGACCGCAAGGACGTCTACGTGGAGGCCCCCACCTACGACCGGGCGGTGCAGATCTTCGAGCGGCACGGCGGGCGGGTCTCCGGCGTCCCGCTCCGGCCCGACGGTCTCGACCTGGACGCGCTCGAAGCGCGGCTGGCGTCCCGGGTGCCGGCGGTCGTCTACGTCATCCCGGATTTCCAGAACCCCAGCGGCGTCACCATGAGCGAGGACAAGCGCCGCCGTCTCGTGCGGCTCGCCGAGGCCCACGACTTCCTGATCCTGGAGGACATCCCCTACCGGGAGCTGCGGTACGGCGGCACGGCGCCCGCCGGCTTCTTCGAGCTGGCGCCCGCCGGGCGGGTCCTCACCATGGGCTCGCTGAGCAAGGTCCTCAGCCCCGGGCTGCGCGTCGGGTACGTCATCGGGGATCCCGCCACGCTCGGCGCCCTGGCCGCGCTCGCCGAGGGCACCTACCTCTCGCCCGCCCCGCTGCTCCAGGCGGTCGCCGCGCGGGCGCTGGCCGCGGGTCTGGCCCAGGAGAACGTGGCGCGGGTCCGCGAGCTGCTCGGCCCGCGGCACGACGGCGCGGTGCGGGCCGTGCGCGAACTGCTGGGCGCGGACGCGCTGATCACCGAACCGCACGGCGGCTACTACGTGAGCGTGCACCTGCCCGTCGCCACGGACGAGAACACGTTCCTGAAGGCCGCGGCGGCCGACGGCCTGAAGCTGACCCGGGGCTCGGGGTTCTACCCGGCCGACGCCGCGCCGCCGGAGGGCGAGGTCTTCCTGCGGCTGCCGTTCCAGTCCTTCGAGCCGGACGAGTTCGCCGCCGGCGTCGAGCGGCTGGCGGCGGTCGCGTCGAAGGGCTGACACCCGGCTGCCGGACGGGCCCCGGGCGGAGCGTTCCGCCCGGGGCCCGCGGTCAGTCGATCCCGGCCGCCTCGCCTGCCTGTGCGGAAAGTCGGTGTTTGTCATGGTTCGATACGGGTACCCAGCGGACCGCAAATGATCTTCGAAGCCCTTGGAGGCACCGCACATGAGTGATCAGACACCGTCCCAGGCGGAAGGCGAGCGGGACGACGAACCGAAGACGGCGGGCCGGCGGGGCGCGTCCTCCCGGGACCGCGAGGACGCGCCCCGCCCCACCCCCTCCCAGGCGGAGGGCGAGCGCGAGGAGGACGCGGAGCGGGACAGGTCCTGACGGCGGCCGGCTCCGCATGGACGACGGCCCACGGGGGTATCCGCCCGATGGGCGCACGGCACGGTCCGGCGCGGGAAGGAACCGCAGTGACCGACTCCGGCCCGGACCCGGCCCCGTACCCGCCCCCGCCCTGGCATCTGACGGGCCACCTGTGGGGCGGCCTGTTCGCCGCGGAGCCGGCCCCGGCTCCGCCCCCGGACCTCGCACGCCTGCTGCCTCGCGGGCTGGCCGTCTTCCTCATCCGGTACCGCGGGGGCACCCTCCGCTACGACGAGCTGATCATCGGAACGCCCGTCCGCCGCGGCCGGCGCATCGGCCTGTACGTCCAGTGGATCTGGGTCGACGACGAGCGGTCGCTGCGGGGCGGCCGGCGCATCTGGGGCGTCCCCAAGCAGTCGGCCGCGTTCCACTGGGACGGCCCGCACGTCCGCGTCCGCGACCGCGAAGGGCTGGTCGCCGCCCTCGAAGTGACGGCGAAGCGCCCGCCGCTACCTCGTCTTCCGCTGCCGATGACCGGCTTCGGCACCCTCGACGGGGCCCGGACGGTCATCACCGCGCGGTTCCGCGCCCGGCCGGCAGCCGCCTCGCTCCGGGTGACCGAGTGGTCCGCGCGGCTGCCCGCGCTCCACCGCGCCGAAGCCCGGCTCCGCTTCGCCGCCGCCTCGTTCGACATGCTCATGCCCGCCCCGGCGCGGTACCCGGTTCCGCCCGCCGGCTGACCACCGCCACGGACACCTGCCGCCACCGGGTGACCTGATCAGTCGTCACCACCCGGCTCGCGCCCCCTTCCCCGCCGAGCAGACCGGTGATCAGCCGGCCGATGGTGCCTGTGGTGCGAAAGAGGGGGAACAAGCCAACCGTGGCTGAAGTTACCGACCCCTTGCTGGATCTCGTCCGGCGGCGCCGTGAGCCGGTGGTCGTCCAGACCGTCCGGTCGACCGTGGCCGCCGTGATCTCGTACGCCGTCGCCCTGGCGCTGAGCAGCGAACCGGCGCCGCTGACCGCTCCGCTCACCGCGCTCCTGGTCGTCCAGGTCACGCTCTACGCGACGCTCACCACCGGGATGCGCCGGGTCAACGCGGTGGTGGTGGGCGTGCTGATCGCCATCGGGTTCAGCGCCCTGGTGGGGCTGACCTGGTGGAGCCTCGGCCTGATCATCCTCGCCGCGCTGGTGATCGGCCGCTTCGTACGGGCCGGTGAGTTCGTGCCCGAGGTGGCGATCAGCGCCATGCTGGTGCTGGGGGTGACCCGGGTGGCCGAGACCGCCTGGGACCGGGTGCTGGAGACCCTGATCGGCGCCGTCGTCGGGCTGCTCTTCAACGTGCTGTTCGTGCCGCCGGTGTGGGTGCAGCCCGCCGGCGCGGCCATCGAGGACCTGGCGAGCCGGATGCGGCGGCTGCTCGTGTGCCTCGGGGACGAGGTGTGCGGGCACATCCCGGTGCGGGAGGCCGCGGCCCGGCTGCACGAGGCGCGCCGCCTGGACCACGACATCGTGCAGGTGGACGCCGCGCTGCGGCAGGCGGAGGACAGCCTGCGGCTCAACCCCCGGGTCAAGGAGGGCACACTATTCCGTGTGGTGCTGCGCACCGGTCTGGACACCCTGGAGATCTCCGCGGTGGTGCTCCGAACGCTGTGCCGCACCCTGACCGACCTGGCCAAGGCCCGGACACAGGAGCACCTCTTCGCTCCGCACATCGCCGCCGCCCTGCACGATGTGCTCCACCACCTGGCCTGCGCGGTCGAGAGTTTCGCCGTACTGATCACCACGCAGGTCAGCGCCAACGCGGAGGAGGCCGAGGAGCGGCTCGTCACGGAACTCGCCCGCAGCCGCGCCAGCCGCGACGTGGTCGCGCACCTGCTGTTGGACGGCGTGCAGGAGCACCCTCGGCAGTGGCAGTTGCACGGTGCGCTGCTGGCCGAGGTCGACCGCATCCTGGACGAGCTGGACGTGGACAAACGCACCCAGCGGCTGATCGAGGAGCTGGACCGGGAGTCCCGTGAGCAGCGCGAGAAGTACCGCTTGGTGGACCGGCTCCGGGGCCGGATAAACGTCACCCGGACGGGCGGCCGTACCGCCGAGCGCCAGGGCCCGGTGCCCTAGCGAACCTAGACGGTGACCCGTACGCCGTACTCGCGCACCCAGGTGTCGAACTCGACCAGCCGTTCCAGCACGGCGCGGGCGCTCCACGGGCCGCCTACGCCGTACGCGCCTTCCGGCCGGTCCAGGAGGCGGCGGATGCCGTCCTCGCTCACCAGGTGCAGCACCGGCGCGTCCGGGGTGAGGAGGCCGGCGACCTTGCGGCGCAGGGCGTGCTCGTACTTCAGGTCCTGGGTGGAGGGATAGGGGCTCTTCTTGCGGTCGAGGACCGAGTCCGGCAGCAGGCCGCGCATCGCGGCGCGCAGCAGGCTCTTCTCCCGGCCGTCGAAGCACTTCATGGCCCACGGGGTGTTGTAGACGTACTCGACCAGGCGGTGGTCGGTGAAGGGGACGCGCACCTCCAGGCTGACCGCCATGCTGATGCGGTCCTTGCGGTCCAGGAGGAAGTTCTCCCAGCGGGTGAGGTTGAGGTAGGTGATCTCGCGCATCCGGGCCTCGTGGCCGGTCTCGCCGGCCAGCCGCGGCACGTCGGCCAGCGCTTCGGCGTAGCGCCGTTCGATGTACTCGGTGAGGCCCAGCCGGTCCCACAGGCCCAGTTCGCGCAGCGCGCCGATGCCGCCGGCCTTCTCGAACGGGTGGTGCCAGGGGAAGCTGTCGAGGCCGGTCGCCTCCGGGTCGTGGAACCAGGTGTAGCCGCCGAACAGCTCGTCCGCCGCCTCGCCGGACAGTGCCACCGTCATGCGCTCCTTGAGCGCCCGGCAGAGCAGGAACAGGGAGTACTCCATGTCGCCGGTGGACACCGGCAGGTCCTGGGCGCGCAGCACGGCGTCGCGGACCTTCGGGTCGAGGATGTCCTCGTTGTCCAGTTCCACGATGATGTGTTCGGCGCCGACGTGGGTGGCCACCTCGATCGCGAACGGGGTGTCCGGGTCCTCCCACTGCACGTTGGAGCGGAAGCGCTCCTGGTGGCCGGTGAAGTCGACGGAGAAGGCGCGGACCGGTTCCGGGATGCCGCGCCGGGCCCGGGACGCGGCGGCGAGCGCGGTGACGGCGCTGGAGTCCAGTCCGCCGGAGAGCAGCGTGCCGACGGTGACGTCGGCGAAGAGCTGGCGCTCGACGGTGTCCTCCAGGAGCGAGCGGACGGTGGCCACCGTGGTGTCGAGGTCGTCGGTGTGCGGACGGGCCGTCAGTTTCCAGTAGGTGCGCACGTCGCTGCCGTGCCGGGTGAATTTCCGTACCGTTCCGGGCAGGACCTCGTGGATACCGCGGAACACGCCGTGGCCGGGCGTCTTGACGATGCTGAAGATCTCGCGCAGGCCTTCCGCGTCCACGGCCGCCTCGATCTCGTCGTGGGCGAGGATCGCCTTCGGCTCGGAACCGAAGAGCACACCATCGGCGGTCGGACAGTAATACAGGGGTTTGACGCCCATTCGGTCGCGGATCAGGAACAGTTCCTCGGAGCGCGGGTCCCACAGCGCGAAGGCGTAAATTCCGTTCAGGTGTTCGGCGCAGCCCTCGCCCCACTCCAGGTAGGCGCGGAGGACGACTTCCGTGTCGCTGGACGTCCGGAAGGTGTGTCCTAGGCCGCACAACTCGTCGCGCAGTTCCCGGAAATTGTAGACTTCGCCGGTGTAGGTGATGACCGGCGCTTTCCCGGATTCCCCGGCGTCCGCCGCGTCCATCGGCTGGCGACCGCCCTGGATGTCGATGATGGCCAGCCTGCGGTGGCCGAGCAGCGCATGTTCCGACACCCACACCCCGCCGGCGTCCGGGCCTCGGCAGACCATGGTCGCGGTCATCGCCCGTGCGGTATCCGCATACGCGGTGAGGTCGCGTTCGTAACTCACCCAGCCGGCCAGACCGCACATGGAAACCACACGCCTTCATCAGGAATGCGCGAAGCGGCCACGGGCGCCTCGCACATTCCTACAAGTGCCTGACGCCCATTGTATCCGCCCGGCTTCCACCCGTCCCGGCGGGAAATTCCCGCTTTCCACCGGCAGGCCGGCCGGTGGTCCCGGGCGCCCTTGCCCGGCGGTTCGCCGCGCGGTGCGGGCACGCCGCCCGAGGGCCGGAATGGTGTCGTTCAGGTGGCCGGGGAGCAGCCACGGCAAAGCCGGAGAAAAATAACTTCCAAAGCTGCCCAACTGGCGAAATCCGCCCCTGCGAACTGCCGGGGCGGGAGGAATCTGGGGACGTTCGTTGTGTGGCGTGCCCGAACGAGTCCGCCACCGTGGCCCCGGAAGGAGCCGTCGTATGCGGCGTGGCAGGGCGAAGGCGGACGTGTCGCGGCGGACGCGGCCGAGCGGCTGCCGGCGGCCGGGCGGCTGGCGGCCACCGCAACCACCACCTGCGCCCGTCCGTACGACTACCGCCAGGGCGTATCGGTGTGGTTCCGCTCGCTGTTCACCCTCGACCCGGACGTGTCCGCCATGGCGCACGCGCCATTCGTCTACCAGCTCCACGCCCTGCCCGGCATGGCGCTGTTCGCGCTGTGGCCCTTCAGCAGGCTCGTCCACGCCTTCGCCGCCCCGGTCGGCTATCTGGTGCGGCCCTACATCGTCTACCGCTCCCGCGGTCCCCAGAGGACCGCCCGCCGTCCCGTGGCCGGGCATCCGGTTCGCGCGGGGGCCGGGCGCGGACGAGAGAAGGACCACAGCGCCGCACGAGGCCGGTGACGGCGGTTCGGCGAGGGTGAGAAGCGGGTACACCGGTCACAATGAGGTTCCTTCCCCCGACCGGTTCGGGACGTACTCTCCCGGCACACCGTCCGAGCGCGCGGCGGGCGTCGGGATTCCGGTCCGCCACGGCTACTGCTCCAGCATCCCTTTCCGCAGGTGTTCCAGGGTCCGCGAGAGCAGCCGCGAGACGTGCATCTGCGAGATGCCCAGCTCCGCGCCGATCTGCGCCTGCGTCATCTCCTGGACGAAGCGCATCTCGATGATGCGGCGCCGGCGGTCGTCCAGCTCCTGCAGGAGCGGGGCGAGCGCGTTCAGGTTCTCGACCAGCTCCATCGCGGGGTCCTCGTCGCCCATGACGTCGGCGATGGCGCGGCTTTCGCCGGCCGCGCCGGAGCCGTCGCCGGGAGTGTCCAGCGAACCGGCCGTGTAACCGTTGCTGGCGGCGATCGCGTCGACGACCTCGTCCGCACCGATCTCCAGATGGGCGGCGAGCTCCGCAACGGTGGGCTCGCGGCCCAGGTCGGCGGAGAGCTGCTCACCAGCCCGGGACAGCTCGACCCGCAGTTCCTGGACCCGGCGGGGCACGTGCACGGCCCAGGTGGCGTCGCGGAAGAAGCGCTTGATCTCACCGACGATGTACGGGACGGCGAAGGTGGAGAACTCCACCTCGCGCGCGAGGTCGAACCGGTCGATCGCCTTGATCAGGCCGATCGTGCCGACCTGGATGATGTCCTCGGAGTGTCCGAGGTCCTGGCCCCGGCCGCGGAACCGGGAGGCGGCGAAGCGGACCAGTGAGAGATTCATCTCGATGAGGGTGTTGCGTGCGTACTGGTACTGGGGCGTTCCCTCTTCGAGGGTGGCGAGCCGGGCGAGGAACAGCTTCGACAGCTCCCGGGCGTCCCGGGGCGCCACCTTGGTCGCGTCCGGCACCCGCGGCAGCTCGGGCGCCTGCGGCTCCCGCCGCGCCGGCACCGTCGTCTTCGCCTCCGCTGCACATCCTGGTACGGCAAGCATGGTCACATCTTCACCCTTCGCGGTACGTACGGTCAGGTGCACCTGCCCGACTCTTAGGTGTTCAACCCTTGCCTGTGGGAAACAGTTGCTCATGGGGAGGTGGAAGATCGGCGCGGCGGCCGGGGCCGGGAGGCGGCCGCGACGGTCCGGCTTCGTGCCCTTGCCCGCGCTCGGTAACATTTGCCGGACGGCAATCGAAGATCGCGTGCGGTTGGGCACACACCGCACGAGCAGCACAACAAGCGCGCTTGTGCTCCAGCCAATCACCAAGAAAGGACCCCGGGTTGAGTTTCACCGAGGCCGCGGCACGCGAACGTGTCATCGGCGCGCTGCGCGCGGAAACCGAGACCGTCTCCGACCGCTGGGTACAGCTCCAGCTGGCCCAGGAGGAGATGCACGGCATAGTGAGCGAGGGCGAACTGCGGGAGGAGGCCGACGCCTTGCTCCACGCCCTCCTGCGCGGGCTGGAGAGCGACGTCCCGGCGAACCGCGTCATCGCCACCGACCAGGCCCTGCGCCAGGCCGTGACCGATCTCTCCATGCGCCGGGCGCGGGGCGGCGCCATGCCGACCGTCACGTCCCTGGCCGTCCTCTCGCTCAAGGAAGCGCTCCTGGAGGCGGTGCAACGGCAGACCCGGGACACCGAGGAGCTGTTCACCATCGCCGTGCTGATCAACCGGCTGCTGGACGCGGCCGGCGCGCTCTCCTTCGAAGTCTACGTGGAGGGCCGCGAGGAGATCATCCGGCGGCAGAGCCGGCAGCTCCTGGAGGTGTCCACCCCGGTCGTCCGCCTGTGGCGGCAGGTCCTGGCCGTACCCCTGATCGGCACCCTCGACACCACCCGTACGCAGGTGGTGATGGAGAACCTGCTGGAGGCCATCCAGGAGCACGAGGCGCTGGTCGCCATCATCGACATCACGGGGGTGCCGACCGTGGACACCGCGGTCGCCCAGCACCTGATGCAGACCGTCAACGCGGTACGGCTGATGGGCGCGGACTGTGTGATCAGCGGCATCCGGCCGTCCATCGCGCAGACCATCGCCCAGCTCGGCATCGACCTGTCCACCATCCTGACCCGCGCCACCCTCGCCGACGCGCTGGCCACCGCGGTCAAGCTCACCGACGAGGCCACGACCCACCGGTCGGCCGGCGCGCAGGAGAACCGGTGAACGCCCGCCCGACGCCCTCGGTGCCCATCCTCAGGCTGGGCGACGTGCTGGTCACCGGGCTGCTCAACGAGCTGGACGACGCCACGGTCGTGGCCTTCACCGAGGAGCTGACCACCCGTATCACGGCCGACCGCGCGCGCGGTGTGCTCATCGACATCTCGCGCCTGGAGATCATCGACTCCTTCGTGGCGCGGACGCTGATGGAACTGACCACCATGGCGCGGCTCCTGGGAGCCCGGGTGATCGTCGCGGGCATGCGGCCCCCTGTGGCCATGACCCTGGCCGAGCTCGGGCTGCGCCTCGCCGGTGTGGAGACCGCCCTGAACGCGGAACACGGCATGGCGGCCCTGGGCTGGTACCAGAGTCCCCGTCCCTCCGGAGAGGTACCGCATGACGGGACCCGGTGAATACGGCCGTACCGGCGGCGCCGGTACCACGACGCTCGACGGCACGGGCACGGAGCGGGCCGACGGCCCGGCCGAACCGACGGTGCTCACCGTGCGCAGCGAACAGGACCTGCTCGCGATCCGGCACGCGGTCCGCGACGCCACCCTCCAGGTCGGCTTCAGCATCGTCGACCAGACCCGGGTGGTCACGGCCGCCAGCGAGCTGGCCCGCAACGCCTACGTCCACGGAGGCGGCGGCACGGTACGGATCGAGTACCCGACCCGGCCCGGCGCGGTGGGCCTGCGGCTGACGGTCGACGACGCCGGACCCGGCATCGCCGACATCGACGCGGCGCTCACCGACGGCTACACCACCGGCTCCGGCCTCGGGCACGGGCTGGGCGGCGCGCAGCGCCTGATGGACGAGTTCGAGATCCGTACCCGGGAGGGCGGCGGCACGACGGTGACGGCGACCCGGTGGGCCGCGCGTTGACTCTGCCGCCCGCCGCGTACCCGTCGGCGTACATCCCCGTCGACCACTACAGCGCCGTCCACCTGGCCGCACGGGCCGCGCGGTCGGTCGCGGAGCGCTGCGGGCTCCAGGGAGCGCTGCCCGATCAGGCCGCGGTGATCGCGTCCGAACTGGGCAGCAATCTCGCCAAGCATGCGGTGGACGGGGCGCTGTACGTGCAGGAACTGCCGCTGGGGAAAGGAGTGGAGATCATCGCCGCGGACCGCGGGCCGGGCATGCCGGAGCTCCGGCGCTGTCTGGCCGACGGGTACACGACGACCGAGACGCTCGGCGCCGGCCTGGGCGGCGTCAACCGCATAGCCACGAGCTTCACCGTCCGCACCCATGAGCCGGGCGGCACCGTGGCCTGTGCCCGGCTCGCGCCGCCCGAGGAGGCGACGGCCGCGCGCCGGGCGGTCGGCGCCATCTGCGTGCCCGCCGAGCGGGAGGAGGTCAGCGGGGACGCCTGCGCGGTGGCCGAGACCGAGCAGGGGCTGACCGCGATCATGGTCGACGGGCTCGGGCACGGGCCGCCGGCGGCCGAGGCGGCGCAGATCGCGCTGCGTACCTTCGCCAGGGTGTCCGACCAGCCGCTGCCCGGTCTGCTGAGCACCCTGCACCGTGCGCTGCGCCGCAGCCGGGGCGCGGCCGTCGGGCTGCTGCGGCTGCACGCCGGACGGGCCCAGTACTGCGGCATCGGCAACGTACGGTGCCTGACGCTGACGCAGCGGGACGTCCAGCACCGGCTGACCGGTCAACCCGGGGTGGCGGGGCTGGAGATACCGCAGCCGCTGGCCCGCGACATCCCGTGGGAACCGCGCTTCACCGCCCTGCTGCACACCGACGGCATCGACCACCGCTGGGCCCACGGCCCGGACCCCTTCTTCCTGCGTCTGCCCGCGCCGTTGCAGGCCGCGGCCCTCGTGCACGGCCACCGCCGCAGCCGGGACGACGCGACCGTACTCGCCGCCAACCTCCACCAGAGACTCTCGTGAGACGCCATACCTTCCATGCGCTGCCGGCGCTGCGCCACGCCGTGCGCCGGCTGGGCGCGGCCAACGCCCTGCCCGTCGAGACACGGGCGCGACTCGTGCTGTCCGTGAGCACACTGGCCGACTCGGTGCTCCGGGCCGGGTACGGGGTCACGCTGGAGTCGGCCCGTACGTGTGCGACGGATCGTTCCGCCCCGGCCGGAACCCTGACCCCGGGGTCCGTCGGGGCGCCCGGGGACGCCACCGGTGCCGGCGTCGGTCCCCCGGACGCCGCCGGGCCGCCGGCCGGTTCCCGCGACGGGTCCGCCTCCCGCAACGGCAACGGTCCCGGGAGCGGCCGGGGGGACGGCTCCGCGGTCACCCCGGCCGATGCCGCGTCCCACATCCCGGCCGATGCCGCCGCCGACCCGGCCGACACCGGCTTCCTGGCCGTCACGCTGCGCATCCCGGCCCCCGTGCTCACCCCGCCGGCCGGCGCCGAACTGCCGCTGCCCGCCCAGGTCTCGTCCGACACGGCCACCTGGCATGTACCGCTCCCGGCCGGCACCCCGGAGTTCCGGATCCCCGCGGGACGGTCGCCGGACGACGCCACGGCCGGCGGCGGACGGCTGCGCGGCCCCGGCAGCACGTTCGCGGGCGCGTCCGGCGGCGACGGGTCCGACGGGGTGGCGGACCCGGTGGCCGAGAACCGGCTCCTGGAGGAGGAACTGCGGGTCGCGCTGGCCCGGGTGGACTCCCTCGCCGCCGACCAGCGCCGCCTGACGCACGAACTGGCCGAGACGAACAGCGGTGTGCTGGCGCTCTACGTGCAGTTGGAGGAGCGCGACGAGCAACTGCGGACGGCGTACGGCCACATCCTGCGCGAGCTGGAGGACGCGCTGCGCCCGCCGCCGATCGCGGTGGACGGGCTGGAACTGGCCGTGCACTACGCGCCGGCCGGCACCGACGCACCCACCGGGGGCGACTTCTACGACTGGTTCACATTGCCGGACGGCACGGTCCACATCACCGTCGTCGACGCGCTCGGCCACGGCGTACGCAGTACGCGCAGTGCGCTGAACGTCACGCATGCCGTGCGGACGCTCGCGCTGGAAGGCCACCCGCTGAAATCCATCGTGGCCCGTACGGACGAGATCCTGGCGCCGCTCGATCCCGAGCTGATGGCCACGGTGCTGCTGGCGCGGATCGACCCGGTCAGCGGGGATCTGCAACTGGCCAACGGCAGCCATCCGCCGGCTCTGGTGGTGCGGGGCACGGGTGAGGAGGAATACCTGGAGGTGCGCGGCCGCGGGGTCGGCTACCCGCTCCCCGGCAGTGAGCGGCTGCTGCACACGAAGCTGGACGACGGCGACCTGCTGGTGCTGTACACCGACGGGCTCACCGAGAGCCGGCGGGACCCCAGGGAGGGCGAGCAGCGCCTGGCCGAGAGCGCCCGGCGGCACCGGCACCGGCCCATCGGGGAGATCCCCGGCGCCATCGCCGAGGACATGCACACCGTCATCCTGCACTCCGACGACACACTGGCGCTGGCCGTCCGGCCGTCGCCGCGTTCACGCTGACGTCCGGCCCCGCCGGGCGACGACGGCGCTGACCGTCTTGCCCCCGGCGGTGGTCTCCACCGAGGTGGAGACGGCGAGGCGGCGGACCATCGGCCAGCCGAAGCCGCCGCCCTCGCCGCGCACGTCCGGATTCCGCTCGCAGGGCGGCCGGGTGCTGGAATCGGCCACGCTCACCGTCACGGTGTCGGGGCCGGCCGTGAGATGCAGGGTGCAGGTGCGGGTCCCGGTGTGCCGGACGGCGTTGGTGACGAGTTCGGAGACGATGAGCACGACGGCGTCGGCGGCGTCCCGGTCCGGCGGCGGGCCCAGCCCCCTCAGCAGGTCACCGGCGACATCCCGGGCGACGGCTGCCGCTTCGGGACAGTTCTCCAGCGTGACCGTCAGCGACGGCGCTGTGGAAACCCTGTGCGGGGCCGTGGCGCTGCTCATCGGGGCTCACCTCGTTTCCCGTTCGACCGTAAGGCGTACAAGTAGGCAGCTTGCCCGCCAGGCAACCGGGCAATCACACCGTCACATACGGAACAGCGAGTTCCCGATGGGGTGGCGACCGGGCGGGCAGGCAGTCGGTAACGGCTGCCGTACCACCCGGGTACCCGGAAGAGCGCGGGGTACAAGGGCAACTCCGGGCCGTTCGCGGATACGGCCGGACCGCATTCCCGGCCGTACACGAATACCGCCGGAGGCGGCCGTGCGCGCGAGTGGCCGTCCCCATCCGCTCACGAGAGCAAGGAGGTTCATCCCATGTCGTCCTCGCTGCTGGAGAGTGTGGACATCGAGGCGCCCGTCGCGGTGAGCTGGGCGCTGTGGTCGGACGTCACGCGGTGGCCGGAGTTCCTCAGCCATGTACGGCTGGTCGAGCGCCTGGACGACACCCATTTCTCCTGGCAGCTGTCGCTGCCGGGGGCCGACAAGAAATTCGTGGCGGAACTCACCGAGGTGAAACCCCAGGAGCGCATCGCCTGGAAAACAACGGGGGGCGTCCATCACGCGGGTGTCGTCACCTTCCACCGGCTCGGTGACACATCAAGCCGTGTCACGCTGCAAATAGAGTACGCACCGCAAGGTTTCGTGGAGCATCTGGGGGCCCTGACGAATCTGGACTCCACTCTCGCCAACTACGACCTGGGAGAATTCCGGAAACTCGCGGAGACGGCCGCGGCGGCTTGATCCGCCGGGTCCCGGCGGCGCTCCGGCACCTTCCGTTTCCGGCGCCGCCGCGGCTCTCCCCGCCGTCTACTCCCCGGCCGGCTCCCCGGCCGCCACGCCGTCGGCCGCCGCCGCTTCCGGCACCGTTGCGTAGAGCGGAAGAACGGCGTCGAGGCCGGTCAGTTCGAAGAGCCGGCGCAGGCCCGGCGAAGGGGCGGCCAGGCGGAGCCGGGTGCCCAGGGCGGCGTGCTGCTGCAACAGCACGTTGACCGTCGTGGAGTCCGCGAAGTCCACCGCGGCCAGGTCGACGACCACCGGCCGCGCCGCACCGTCCCCCGTCCCGGCACCGTCCGGCCGCGCGGCGCCCGCCGTGCGCAGGGCCTCCTCCAGCGGCGCGACGGTGTCGATGTCGAGCGGCCCGGTGACGGTGACGACCAACGCGTCCTCGGCACGGTGGCCCTCCCGCACCACGACCCGTGTCGGCCGGTCTGCGCTGGGCTGTGGGTGCACGGTCATCCTCGGTCGGTGGCGGGGTCGGCGGCCGGGACGGGCTGCCGCCCGGCCGGATGCAGTGATCAACAATAGAGGGATTGTTGCCGTTTGACAATATTCCAGAAAGGCAACAATCTGGTCCCCGTCACTGCGCAACACGGCTCTGCCCGGAGTGACTTCGGATCGAGAAGCGGGGCCATCAATGTCTTCACGCACTGTCCGCGCTGTCCGCGTCGAGCGCGCGGCGGGCGGAAACCGCTCGGCCGCCCTCGGCCGTCCGGTGCAGGGCGGCCGCTCTGCGGAACGCCGCCAGACCCGACGCGAGATCGGCGACCTGCGCCGGATCCATCCGCGCCACGATGGCGGCCACCTCGCTCTTGCGGGCGGCCCGGTACTCCTCCAGGAACGCGCGCCCGCGCAGGCTCAGCCGCAGTTCGACCTCCCGCCGGCTCGTCGCGCTCGGACAGCGCTCGGCCAGGCCCATGGCCTCCAAGCGGTCGCACAGACGGCTCACGGCGGGCGGGCGCGAGCCGAGGTCGTCGGCGAGCGCCCGCAGGTTGGTGCCCTCGTGTTCCTCGATCACCAGGAGAGCCCGCAACTGGGACGGCGAGACCTGCGCCGACCGTGCCGTCTCCTGACCGCGCCCCCACAGCACCTCCAGCAACTCGGAGGCGGCAAGGGTGGCCTCGGTCACCTGCTCGCGTTGGTACGACTGACCGGGGAAACGGGACACCCGACCACTCTGTCACCCTCCGGCCGCTCGCGTCAGCCCGGCCATGTCGAAATCCACCGGAACCAGAATGTTTGAGAGCCCGTGACCCTGAGCTGTGATGTGGAAAGAGCCGTGCGCGCATCGGCACCGCACGCGTTGGTGGACACGCTGCGCGAGGCACTCGCCGCGGCCTGTGGAGCCACGTCCGTCCAACTGTTCCTCGCGGATTACGGCGGCACGGTGCTCAGGCCCTTCGCCTCGCTCGGCGAGGACTGCCCCGGCGCCCTGTCCATCTCCAACACCCCGGAAGGGCGGGCCTTCGGCAGCCAGGAGCCGCACCAGCGGCAGGTCCGGCACGGCGGCGCCGTCGACCACCACCTGCCGGTGACGGTCCGCGGCGAACGGCTCGGCATCCTGACCGTCCGGCTGCCCGGCGACCGCAACGGGCCGGGGGTCGCCGACGACCTCGTGTACGCCGCGGACCTGCTCGGCCACGAACTGCTCGTCGCCGAGCGCGACACCGACGTCTACCAGCGGGCCCGCCGCACCACCCGGCTCACCCTGGCCGCCGAGATGCAGTGGCAGCTGCTGCCCGCGCGGGCCTGCGTGGCCGAGGAGTACGCCATCGGCGCGCAGCTCGAACCGGCCTACGCGATCCACGGCGACAACTACGACTGGGCCTCGGACGCGGACGAGCTGACCCTCGCCGTCACCAACGGCATGGGCACCGGCATCGAGGCGTCCCTGCTCACCCACCTCACGGTCAACGCGCTGCGCAACGCCCGCCGCGCCGGCATCGGCATCGCCGACCAGGCGGCCCTCGCCGACCAGGCCCTCTACGGGCAGTACCGCGGCTCCGCCTACGTGTCGACGCTGCTGCTGCGCTTCCGGCTGGCGACCGGGCGGGTGGAGGTCGTGGACGCCGGCTCCCCGCAGCTGTGGCGGCGCCGGGGCCGGACCATCGACCGGGTGCCCTTCGAGCCGCAGCTGCCGCTCGGCATGTTCGAGGAGACGCAGTACGTCGTCCAGGAATTCGAGGTGCTGCCCGGCGACCGGCTCCTGTTCGTCAGCGACGGCGTGTACGGGGCGGTCTCGCCGCCGGGCGAGGAGTACGGCGAGCACGCCCTCGCGCGCGCGATACACGCCACCAGCCTGCTCCCCGCGGCGAGCGTGCCCCGCGCCATCCTGCGCGACCTCACCGAGCACCGCGACGCGGAGTCGGTGGACGACGCGCTGGTGCTGTGCCTGGACTGGTTCGGGAAGACGGCGGCCCGGAAGGGGTGAGACGGGCCCCGCACGGGACGGGGCCCGGGACCGGGTCAGGCGGGCCGGGCGGACGGGGTGGCCGGGCGGGCGGCCCGTCCGGCGGCCGGCGCCTCCGGCACGGCACCGGCCAGTGCGGTCACCTCGGCCCGCGCCGCGTCGAGCGAGCCGGCCGCCAGCGGCCGGAACCGCGCCAGCCGCGGCACCAGACCGGCCATCGTCAGCTCGGCGCTGATGAACCGGATGTCGTCCGCCGCCACCCCCAGCTCGCCGAAGTACGCCCGTAGGCAGGGCGTCTGGACGTCCCACCCCTCCCGCGGGGTGCCCGGCCCGTACGCCCCGCCCCGCGAGCTGATCACCACGACCCGGGTCCCGTGCAGCAGGCGCTGCCCGGTCTCCTGGCCGGTGAACGCCCCGGGGAACCCCACCCGGTCCATCCACGCCTTCAGCGCGGCGGGCACCGAGTAGTGGTACATCGGCGCGCCGATCACCACGGTGCCGGCCGCCAGCAGTTCGCCGACCAGCGGGCGGGTCAGCGCCCACGCCCGTCGCTCGGCGGCGTCGGTGATCAGTGCGTCCACCTCGTCCGGCGGGACGAGGCCGCGTTCCTCGACCCGCCGGCCGAGTGAGCAGTAGGCGGTGTCCAGCGGGGGCACGGGGTCGGCGGCCAGGTCCCGGTAGCGGTATCCGGCCGTGCCGTGCACGGCGCGCCAGGTGTCGGCGAACAGGGCGGTCAGCTGCCTGCTGACCGACCGGCCGGAGCGGTCGGCGCTGGAATCCAGGTGCAGCAGGGACGTCATCGGTTCTCCTGTCACTTCTCGGGCGGTGCGTCCGTCATCACCTGTGACGGAGCACAACGAGGAAAGGTGACCGGTGGACGCGCGCGAGGGGCTGGCGGAACGTTTCGAGGGGCAGCGCGACCGGCTGCGGGCGGTCGCACACCGGATGCTCGGCTCCCCGGAGGAGGCCGACGACGCCGTACAGGAGGCATGGCTGCGCCTGAGCCGCGTGGACGCGGACGCGGTGGACAACCTGGACGGCTGGCTACGGACGGTGGTCACACGCATCTGCCTCGACGTGCTGCGTACGCGGACGTCGCGCCGGGAAGACCTGGCCGAGCTACCGGCCTTCGACGAGGTCCCGGCTTCCGTCGCGCCGGACGGCCCTGAGGGGCCGGAGGACACGGCCCTCCTGACCGACTCGGTGAGCCGGGCGCTGCTCGTGGTGCTGGACCGGCTGGGCCCCGCCGAACGTGTCGTCCTCGTTCTGCACGACATGTACGCGGTGCCGTTCCACGAGATCGCCCCCCTCGTGGAGCGCACGCCGGTCGCGACGAAGAAGCTCGCCAGCCGCGCGCGCCACAAGGTACGGGGCACGCCCGTCGTCCCGGCGGCCGACCTCGCCCGGCACCGCCGCGTCATCTCGGCGTTCCTGACCGCCGTCCGCGCCGGCGACCTCCCGGCGGTCCTCGCGCTGCTGGACCCCGATGTCGTACGCCGTGCCGACCCCACCGCGCTGCCACCGGGGGTGGCACCCGAACTCCGCGGCGCGCGGGCCGTGGCCGAGGGCACCCTCCTCTTCGCCCACCGCTCCCGGCAGGCCGAACCGGCCCTCGTCAACGGCACGGTGGGCCTCCTCGTGGCCCCGCACGGCCGTCTGCGGTACGCGCTGACCTTCACCATCGAGAACGACCTGATCACCGGCTACGAGGTCTTCGCCGCCCCGGCACGCCTCCGGCGACTGGACATCGGCGTCCTCGACTGAACGGCCCCAACTCCCCTCACAGCACGGGCCGTTCACCTGTCGCACGCACCCCGGAAACGTTACCTGCCGGTAAACCGTCACCCGAGCGTCCCAGACTCCCCCTGCTTTCCCCTTCCACCATCCTCCCGACATGAAGGAGCCCCTACGTGGCCACCCCCCGCAGCGCCCGGACGGCACGGCTCGCGCTCGCCACGGCACTGACGGCACTCGGCCTCGCGGCCGTGCCGTTGCCGGCCCAAGCCGCCTCGTCCGCCGCGCCGCCCGCCGTCACCCCGCGGGCCGAGACCGCGGCCCTGCACGACGACGCGGCCGGCGGCGAGGCCGACGCCGACGACCCGGCGATCTGGCGCAACGCCGCCGACCCGGGCCGCAGCCTGGTGATCGCCACCGCGAAGAAGGGCGGCCTGCGGGTCTACGACCTCGACGCCCGCGAGGTGCAGTCGCTGCCCGCGCCCGCCGCACCCGGTCCCGGCCACGCCGCCGGCCGGTTCAACAACGTCGACCTGATATCCGGCCTGCGGCTGCCCTCGGGCCGTGCCGACCTCGCGGTGGTCAGCGACCGCGGCGGCGACCGGCTGCGCTTCTACCGCATCGACCGCGACCGCCCCGGCGGCCCGCTCACCGACGTGACCGACCCCGCGGCCCCGCCGGTCTTCTCCGCCTCCCAGCAGGAGATCGACGGACAGCGCACCGCGTACGGCCTGGCCACCTGGACCGACCGGACCACCGGCCGCTCGTACGCCCTGGTCAGCCGCCGCGAGCGGACGACCCTCGCCCTTCTGGAGCTGACCCCCGGCGCCGGCGGTACGGTCGGCTACCGCACGGTGCGCACCCTGGACCTGCCCGCCGCCTTCCGCCTCCCCAACGGCGGGTCCTGGTCCCCCTGCGCCGAACCGGGCGAACTCCCGCAGGTCGAGGGCATGGTGGTCGATCAGGACAACGGCACGCTGTACGCGGGGCAGGAGGACGTCGGGATCTGGCGGCTGCGCGCCGATCTGACCGGTACACCGGAACTGGTCGACAAGGTCCGCGAATACGGTGTCCCCGCCACCTACGACGAGGCGACCGAGAAGTGCGTCGCGGGCGCCGACCCGGGATACGGCGGACGGCACCTGACGGCCGACGTGGAGGGCCTGACCCTGGTCACCGAGCCCGACGGCGACGGCTACCTGCTGGCCTCCAGTCAGGGCGACGACACCTTCGTCGCCTACGACCGCGAGATGTCCGACGACAACGAGTACGAGGGCGGCTTCCGCGTCACCGCCGCCTCACCGGCCCTGGACGGTTCGGAGGAGTGCGACGGCGCCGCCGCGCTGAAGGCGCCGCTGGGCGCCAAGTACCCGAAGGGGCTGCTCGTCGTCCAGGACGGGCACGACACCCCCGGGGACGGAGAACGCCCTTCGACGGACTTCAAGTTCGTCGACCTGCGGGACGTGCTGCACACCGTCGACGACTGATCCGCGAACGACCGCGGACGGCCGCCGGGGGCAAAGTGGCACGCACTCCGCCCCCCGGCGCCGGTCACGCGAACTGGCCGAGCCGGTAGTCGCCCGCGGGCTGCTGGACGATGACGTTCATCCGGTTGAAGGCGTTGATGAGGGCGATCAGGGACACCAGCGCGGCGAGCTGCTCCTCGTCGTAGTGCTTGGCGGCGTTCGCCCAGACGTGGTCCGGGACCCCGCCGGCCGCGTCCGCGATGCGGGTGCCCTGCTCCGTCAGCTCCAGCGCGGCGCGCTCGGCCTCGGTGAAGACCGTGGCCTCCCGCCACACCGCGACCAGGTTCAGGCGCACCGACGTCTCACCGGCAGCGGCGGCTTCCTTGGTGTGCATGTCGGTGCAGGCTCCGCAGCCGTTGATCTGGCTCGCGCGGATCTTCACCAGCTCCTGCGTCGCGGCCGGCAGCGCCGAGTCCGACAGGACCCGCCCGGCCGAGATGACGTGCTTCAGGAACTTGCCTGCGGTCGCGTTGCCGAGAAGGTTCAAACGGGCGTCCATGGTGGCTCCTCTGCCGTTTCTGCCGTTGTCGTTGACTGCACACCTATGACGGGACGGCTCGCCCTGATGTGACAGAACCGGAAGTGACCTGCGTCACTCGCCGAACCCGCGGAGCCTTCTGTACCTACTGGTATGTACGATCATTCCGGCCGGGACACAGGACCGGCACACCGGAAGGAGAGCCACCACCATGCCTTTTGTCCGTATCGACGCACTGCGGGCCGGACCCGAGCGACTCGCCGCGCTCGGCCGCGCCGTGCACGACGCCCTCGGAGAGACGATCGGCATCCCGCCGGACGACCTGTTCCAG
Organism: Streptomyces sp. NPDC018019; assembly: GCF_044327805.1. Classification (NCBI taxonomy): domain Bacteria; kingdom Bacillati; phylum Actinomycetota; class Actinomycetes; order Kitasatosporales; family Streptomycetaceae; genus Streptomyces; species Streptomyces sp. NPDC018019. The sequence continues at coordinate 60,367 of NZ_JBIRGD010000020.1, forward strand.
GTCCTCACGGACCACGACGGCACCAACGGCACGCTGCGCTACGGCGGTTACCTCGGCCCGGACCGCGACGACGGCATCGTCTACATCGCGATAACGATGCGGTCCGGCCGGACGCCCGTACAGAAACGGGCGCTGTACCGGCGGATCGCCGAACTCGCCCACGCCTACGCGGGCGCGGAGCCGCGGAACGTGTTCGTCACCGTGACCGAGAACGGGTCGGCCGACTGGTCCTTCGGGCACGGGCTGGCGCAGTACGCCGACACGGCCGACTAGACGAACTGCCCGCCGGGCAGGGCGCCGTAGGTGTCGACCTGCGGCTGGAGCCGGCCGGCCCGGGCGGCGGTCAGTCCGGCCCGCCGCCCACACCGTCGTCGAAGACCACGGTCAGCGGCCGCCCGCCGCCCCGGCCCGTGGTGCGCAGCCCCTCGGCGATACGGGAGTAGAAGGCGCTTGCCAGGGCCCAAGTACCGTCCAGCTGACGGTCGTCGCGAGTCTGCCGCAGGGCGATGAGCGCGCCGATGACGGAGCGGCCGGACAGCACGGCCCGTACCCGGCCGTCGCCCTCGTCCGCGAGTTCGTGGGCGGCGCGGTAGTGCTCGTTGTCGGCCGCACAGGCCGTGAAGAACTCCCACGCCTCGCGGTGGCAGACCAGGACCACCGTTCCGGCCTGGGCCGCCTTCAGCAGCAGCACGCCGTGGTCGATGTCTTCCTGCGTCTCACGGCGGATGTGCGACCGGGGCGGGTAGCCGAGGGGGACGCTCACCGTGTCGCCCACGGGTGCGCCGTCGGTGCCGGGGTCGTCATCGGCGTCGGCGGCCGGGCCGACACCGTCCTGGTCATCTCCGTCGTCACCGCCTCCGTCCTCGTCATCTGCGTCGGTGGCCTCGTCCGCTCCCGCGTTCTCGTCCTCGGCGCCGCTCGCCAGTGGCGGGAAGGGCGTCACCTGCCCGGCATCGACCGGTTCCGGATCGTCCCAGCCGGGCTCTTCCCTCTCGCCGGACTCGCCCTTCTCACCGGATTCGCCCTGGTGAGCAGGGGGCTCCGTACGGAACCTCGGATGCTGCGCCAGAGTGTCCAGCGTCTGCTGGAGTCCGGCGATCGACTGCCGTACCTCGGCGAGTTCCTGTCGCAGCTGCACCACCGACCGCTCCGCCTCCGCGGCGGCGGTGGCGCCGCGGTTCACGCGGTCCCGGGTCTCCCGTCCCTCATCGCGCAGGTCCGCCGTTTCCGCGCCGAGGCGCTCCAGCACTTCGCGCCGCGAGTCGTCCAGACGCCGGCCCAGTCCCGAGATCTCTTCGCCGAGCACCTTGCGGACGTTGAGCAGAGCCGTCATGAGATCTTTGTCGCGTCCCACCAGCACTCCCGTACAGCACGTGTTCAAACGGTGTAGACGGGGAAGCTGCCCGGTCGGGCCGTAGGCCGAAGCGCCCCGGACGCGGCCGGTGCGCCGACCGGTACGCAACCGGCCGAAAAGACACCCCCGCAGGGGCGACTCCGCGCCACTCCCCCGCACTGACGCCCGACGGGCGCACACCAGATGGGCAGCGCGGCTCCGCCGCGACATGCTGTGTTCGGGCTACGCCGGCCAATCGGGCAAAGGCATGGGCAAGTTGCGGTGCAGTTTGACGAGAGCGGCGCGTTGTGCGGCGCCGGGGCTCGTCGGGACCGGCAAGGCGGCTGGGACGAGATGAAGGCCTGGACGGACCGGGGTCTGGATCCGCACGACCTGGCGGTCCCACTGGACGTTTTCTGCTGAAGTCCCAAGCGAGCTGCCCCCCTGGCCAGGTGGCCAGGGGCAGCAGCTCGCTTGGCGGTCGGGCCGGCAGGTGGGCAGGCTTGGTGCGCGCCCTCTCCGAATACGTGCAGTAACCGCCCCGGGCCCGGTACCGCCCGCACCGGCCCCGTGGAACGCCGGTTCCTCAGGTCAGTGAGCGGAGCCACCCGGTCAGGATGCGGTTCACCTCGTCGGGCCGTTCCTGCTGGATCCAGTGGCCGCAGTCCTTGAGCAGATGCGTGGCGGAGAGGCCGGGGAGCGTGGTGGGGAAGGCTGCGATGGCGTCGGCCAGCCAGGTGGCGGACGCGTCGCGGTCCCCGCCGATGAAGAGGGACGGCTGGGTGATCGGCGCGCCGTCCCAGGGGGCGAGGTCCTCCCAGTCCCGGTCGACGTTGCGGTAGCGGTTGAGTCCGCCCGTGAGCCCCGTGCGCTCGAACTCCGCGGCGATCTCGTCGAGTTCGGCCTCGGGCAGCCACGCCGGGCGGACGCCCTGGACGAACCGGGCGGACATCTTCTCGCCGGGCGGGACGAAGAAGCAGCTGGGGCTCCCTTCGGGGGCCATGGTGTCGGCGGACAGGCTGGCGTAGAAGCCCTGGAGCCAGCCGCGGACGTCCGGCTCGATCTCCGCCTCCGCGCGGCCGGGCCGCTGGAAGTAGCCGACGTAGAACTCCTCGTCCCCGCCGATCATCCCGAAGGCGTCCGACGGCCGGAACCCGTTGCGGGGCGCGTACGGCACGCCCAGCAGGCCCACGGCGGTGAAGACGTCGGGCCGCAGCAGCGCGGTGTCGGCGGCGATGGTGGCGCCCCAGTCGTGGCCGACGACGGTCGCGGTGCGCTCGCCCAGGGCGTGTACGACCGCGACGTTGTCGGCCACGTGCGCCGTCATCCGGTAGGCAGCGACATCGGCCGGCTTCGAGGAGCGTCCGTAGCCGCGCACGTCCACGGCGACGGCGCGGAAGCCCGCGGCGGCCAGGGCCGGCAGCTGGTGGCGCCAGGAGCGCCAGGTCTCCGGGAAGCCGTGGAGCAGCAGCACCAGCGGGCCGGTGCCCTGTTCGACCAGGTGGATGCGGCCGCCGGGGACTTCCACCAGCCGGTGTTCCGCCCGGTGTCCGGCACGGTGCGGTGCCCGGTCCGCGGGCGGAGCGGCTGCGTCGGCGTGCTGATGCATCGTGGTCTCCTCGTTCCGTCGTCCGGCGCCGTACGGCTCCACACGATCTGCGTACGGTCTCCGCACGTCATCGGGTGTGATCATCCAGTGCGGCCCACGCCCCGTCCAAGGGTTGTTGCCGGTTCGGCAAACGGCCCGGGGTCCGGCGGTCCGGGGCGCCGCGCACGGTGTGCGGCGCCCCGGACCGTACGGTCGCCGGCCGAGGAGGCGGACGTGCCGTACGGTCAGCGGCCGGCGCCGGCCGCCTCCGCCTCCCGGTGCGGTGCGGCCTCCGCCAGGGACCGCAGCGCCGCGGGGAGCGCCGCCGCGTGGACGACGCCCAGCCGCTGGGTGGCCCGGGTGAGCGCGACGTACAGGTCACTGGTGCCGAACTCGGCCGGCTCGACCACGATCACGGTGTCGAATTCCAGGCCCTTGGCCTGCCGCGGGTCGAGCAGGACGACCGGGCGGGTCAGGTCGAGGTCCGGGCCGGCGGACAGCTCGGGCACGGCGGCGGACAGCGTGGCGGACAGGGCCGCGTGGTGGGCCCGCGGGGCGATGACCGCGAGCCGGCCCTCCGGCGCACCGCTCCCTGCCGGACCGTCCTCCACCGGTCCGTCCTCCACCGGACCGCCTTCCGCCGCACCGTCGGCACCGCGGTTCCCGCCCGCGGTACGGGCCTGCGCCCCGTCGGCCGTCTCCCGTACGACCGCGTCGGCGACCGCCCGCGGCAGGTCGTCGTCGGTGGTGCCGAGCGACCAGGGGCGCACACCGGTGGAGCGGATCGAGCGCGGCGGTTCGAAGGAGGGGTCCGTGGAGCGCGGCACCTGCGCGGCGATCTCCATGATCTCGCTCGGTGTCCGGTAGTTGACGCCCAGCCGGACGTGTTCCCACCGGTCCTCCACGTACGGCGCGAGGATCGGTTCCCACGCGCCGCAGCCGCCCGGCTCCGCGGTCTGCGCCGGGTCGCCGACCAGCGTCAGGGAACGGGTCGGGCAGCGCCGCATCAGCAGCCGCCAGGTCATCGCGGACAGCTCCTGCGCCTCGTCCACGATGATGTGCCCGAACGCCCAGGTGCGGTCGGCCGCCGCCCGCTCGGCGGCGCTGCGGTGGTCGGCCTCCTCCTGGCGGTCGGCGAGCCGGTCCGCGTCGATCAGGTCGTGCGCGGCCAGCACCTCGGAGTCCTCGTCGTCCTTGTCCTCGAACTCCTGGGTGCGGGAGCCGTACGAGAGGTCGAGGACGCCCTGCGCGTACTTGATGCGCTCCTGGCGCTCCGCCTCCTCGGCGGCGCGGGCCGCGGAGTCGTCCTCGCCGAGCAGTTCGGCGGCCTCGTCCAGCAGCGGCACGTCGGCGGGCGTCCAGTCGTCCTCGGCCGGCCAGGGCCCGTGGTGGCCGGGCGCGCGACGGATGGCGTCGGCGTCGGCTTCCGGGAGGTGCACGGGGTCGGCGAGGAAGTCGGCGACCAGCTGCTGCGGAGTGAGTTCCGGCCACAGCTCCTGGATCGCGGCGTGCACCTCGGGGCTGGCCGCCACCGCCTTGCCGAGCTGGGCGATGTCGTCCGGGCCGAGGAGGTTCGGTCCGCCGTACGGGTCGGCGCCGATCCGGTCGGCCAGCTGCGCGGTGAGCGCGTCGATGACGTGGAACGCGAAGTACGGGCGGGCCAGGTTGTGCGGCAGCCGGGTGGCGCGCGCGTGCTCCCGGGCCGCGGCGGCGATGTCCGCGTCCAGCAGCAGTTCGCCGTCCTCGTGGTCGATGACGAGGGCGGGGTCGGGCAGGGACTGGCGGTCGCGGACGTACGCCGCCACCGCGTCCGCCATCGCCGCGCCGCCCTTGACCTCGGCGGCCCGCGCAGTGTCGGTGCCGGTCGCGGTCACGCCGGGGAACAGCTCGGCGGGCGTGGCGAGCAGCACGCCCGTCTCGCCGAGCGAGGGCAGCACCTCCTCGATGTAGCCGAGGAACGCCGGGTTGGGGCCGACGATCAGCACGGCGCGGCGGGCCAGCTGCTCGCGGTGGGCGTACAGCAGGTACGCGGCGCGGTGCAGGGCGACGGCGGTCTTGCCGGTGCCGGGACCGCCCTCCACGACCAGGACGCCGCGGTGCGGGGCGCGGATGATCCGGTCCTGTTCGGCCTGGATGGTCTGCACGATGTCGTGCATCCTGCCGGTGCGGGCGGCGTCCAGGGCCGCCAGGAGCACGGCGTCCGCGTCGGTGCCCTCGTGGCCGGTGCGTTCGGTGTCGGTCAGGTCCAGGATCTCGTCGTGCAGGGCGGTGACCCGCCGGCCCTGCGTGGTGATGTGGCGCCGGCGGCGCAGGCCCATGGGGGTGTGGCCGGTGGCGAGGTAGAACGGGCGGGCCATGTCGGCGCGCCAGTCGATGACCATCGGCGTACGGTCCGCGTCGTCGCGGCGGATGCCGATGCGGCCGATGTGGTGGTCGGCGCCGTCCCGGAACGCCAGCCGGCCGAAGCACAGGCCGTTCTCCCCCGCGTCGAGGGCGGCCAGCAGTCCGGACTGCTCGGCCACCGTCACGTCGCGCTCCAGCCGCGCCTGGAAGTTGTTCCCCTCCAGCGGCAGCGCCCGCTCGACGGCGGATTCGGCTCCGGCCCGCAGTTCGGCGAGGCACTCGTAGAGCAGGTCGGTGAATTCCTGCTCCTGCCGCAATTCCTCGTTTGACAATTCAGCTCCGCTCGGATATCGTGTGCTGTATCGGGTGGGCCATGTTCAAGAACTCCGCTAGACATGGAAACACCCAATATACTCAGAGAAATACCCCGGCCGTCAATCGGTCCGGGGTATTTCCTTTTCTCCGGGTACCCGGCGTGAGCTGCGGGAACGGTGGTGCGCTCGGGCGCGGAGCGCCGGACGGGCAGAGCGGGAAGCAAGGGCTGCCGGAGTGCCGGTGTCAGGGCACGGTGAGCGCCGGCGCCGTTACGGGAGCGGCCATGGGGTGTCGAGAATGTGCGGCAGGCCGAGCCGGTAGCGGGTCGCGTCCAGGAGTTTGGCCGCCTCGAATTCCGGCGGCCGGTACCCGGCGAACAGCCGGACGCGGTCGGCGCCCGATCCCGCGGCGCCCAGCAGCGCGTTCGCGGCACGCCGGCCGGCCTCGTTCGCGGTCTCCATCGACGTGAAGTCGACGTTGCTGTACGTCCGGACGTAGTCGGCGGCCAGGAACAGGTTCGGGATCGCGGTCGCCGCGTCGGGGCGGTGCTCCCAGGACCCGGCGTCGTTGAGCAGGTACGGCTCGTCGTTGGCCGGTTCGGGCCCGCCGGTCCCGGAGACGGCCGGGTCGAGGAACCACGAGTGCAGGACGTCGTCCGGCAGGTAGGTGCGCCCGGTGTCCTCCAGGGCCGCCTTCATCTGCGCCCACACCTCGGCCGCGATCTCCTGGCGCGTGCACTGCTTGGCGGGCTTGCCGTACAGGGCACCCGGGGCGTCCCAGTCGGAGACCACGACGGAGAACGAGTCCCGCGCCTGCCCGTCGCCCCAGGTGCGCGGGAAGTCGCTCCGCCAGAACTGCGACTGGCTGATCGAGACCAGCGACCAGGGCGAGTCGATGTACGCCACGTGCCCCTGCACCACCGGGACGGGGCGGCGCAGGAAGTACTGGATGCCGTGCGACCAGGTGGTGCGCAGGCGGTCCATGCCGGCGAGCCGCCGGTCCGCCGCGCGGATCGGCGCGCTCCACAGCGCCCGCGCGCGTTCGGCCGGTACGGCCGCCACGAACCAGTCCGCCTCGATACGGACCGGACCCGCGGGCGTGGCGGCGCGGGCCGCCGTGATGCGCCCGCCGCTCAGTTCGAGGGCGTCCACGGTGTGGTCCATCGCGAAGCGCACACCGAGGCCGCGCAGGTGTCGCGCCCACGGGTCGATCCACGCCTCGCTGGTCGGACCGTTGAAGATCCTGTTGGAGGGGCCGTCGGTACCGCGCTGGAGCAGCGAGAAGAGGATCGCCTCCACCCCCTGCCCGCAGGTGCGGCTGCTGGCGTCCTCGGGTTTGAGCGCCTGGATGACCTGGGCGCCGCCGCCGAACAGCTTCGCGTACTCGGCGGACTTGCCTTCGACGGCGAGGAAGTCCAGCCACTTGATGTGTTCCCACTGCCCGAACGCGCGCTCCCTGCTGCTGGTCATCAGGATGGCCAGCTGGCGGGCGAAGAAGGCGGCTTCGTGCAACGGCAGGTGGAAGAGCTGCTGCACGGCACCGACCAGCATGCGCCGCAGCGCGTCCACGTCGAGCGTCCGCCCCTCGAACGGGGTGGTGGGGATCGGCAGGTCGGCCCGTCCGTCGTCGCGGGCGAAGGCGATCCACGGAACGGAGGTGAGGTTGTCGTGGACGCCGTGGGCGTTGCCCGGGTACGGGATGCGCCGCAGGGTGTCCGGGAGGTTGTGGTAGAAGCCGAACACCCCGCGGTGCCCGTGTTCGCCCGGCAGGTCCCGCCGCCCGCCGGTGCCGGTACCGGGTACGGGGATGCTGCGTGCCTTGCCGCCCAGCGCCTTGCGCTCGTACACCGTCACCTGGAAGCCGCGTTCGGCCAGTTCGTGTGCGGCGGTCAGCCCGCCGACGCCGGCGCCCAGTACGGCCACCGACCGGCCCGGCCGGCGCCCGGCCGCGACCGCCGGCGCGGCGTCGGGGAGCGCCGCGACCCCCAGGGCACCCGCCGTGGCCGCTCCGTACCGCAACACCTGCCTGCGGCCCGGCCCTTGCTCCGCTCTTCCGGCCGGTCCCCGGTCTCCGTGCTGTCCGTCCGTCATGCGTCACTCCTGCCCTTCCGGTAGCTCCCGATGGGGCAGGCGACAGTAGCCACGGCCACGAAGGAACAGAACAACCGGCACCGGAACACCGAACGCAACGCGCCATGGTCACCGGCCGGTTGGCCGGTGACCATGGCGACGGACACCATTGGCAGAGTCTTCTCTGCAGAGATTGCCATGCAGAGGACACTATGCAAACAGTCCTCTGCAACTTACGCTGCCGCCATGGCCGATGACCCGGAACAGACCCCAACCCCCGCTCACCACGCCCCCGGAGGCCGCCCTTCCCGCCGTCTCGACGCCCGCGGCCTGCGCGGACTGGCGCACCCGCTGCGGATGCGCATCCTCGAACTGCTCACCCTCGACGGGCCGGCCACCGCCACCCGCCTCACCGCCCGCCTCGGCGAGAACACCGGCACCATCAGCTGGCACCTGCGCCACCTCGCCGAGCACGGCTTCATCGAGGAGGAGACCGGACGCGGCACCAGACGCGAGCGCTGGTGGCGGCGGACCGAGGCGGACAACGACCTGTACACCGCCGATTTCCGGGACGACCCCGGCAGCCGGGGCCCGCTCTCGGTCTATCTGCACGAACTGGTGCGGCTGCACTTCAACCGCGTCACGGACTATGTGAACGAGGACTGGGACGACACCTGGCGGCGCGCCGGTACGGTCGCGGACTGGCCCGGGCTCCGGCTGACGCCGGAGCAACTGGCGGCGCTGAACGCGGAATTGTTCGACGTCATCGCCCGTCACACCCCGCCTCCGGACGCCGCGGCGGCACCGGACGCGCTGCCCGTCGTCGTCCAGCTCCAGTCCTTCCCGCGCAGAGAGCGCGGCGAGACGTGACCGGTCGGATACGCGGTGGCCTGCTGCGGCGGCACCGCGACTTCCGGCTGCTGTGGTGCGGCGAGACCGCCGGCAAGTTCGGCGCGTCGGTCACCGGGGTGGCGATGCCGCTGATCGCCGTATCCACGCTGCACGCGGGGACGTTCGAGGTGGGGCTGCTGAGCGCCGCCGCGTGGCTGCCGTGGCTGGTCATCGGCCTCCCGGTGGGCGCCTGGGTGGACCGGCTGCGGCGCCGTCCGGTCATGGTCGCCGCCGCCGCGGTCTCCTGCGTTCTGTTCGCGGCCGTGCCGGTCGCGGCGTGGTGCGGCCTGCTCAGTACGGGTCTGCTGCTGGCCGTCGCCCTGCTGACGGGCACGGCGGCGGTGTTCTTCCAGACCGCCTACACCGCCTACCTGCCCAGCATCCTGGCCCCCGACGACCAGGCCGAGGGCAACGCCAAGCTGCACGGCAGCGCGTCGGCCGCGCAGCTCGCCGGGCTCGGCTCCGGCGGTCTGATCGCGCAGGCGGTGGGGGCGGTGAACGGGATGTTCGCCAACGCCGCGACGTTCCTCGTCTCCGTGCTGTGCCTGACGGGCATCCGGCATCGCGAGCCTCGCGTCGACTGGTCCGAGCGGCATTCCGGCGCGCTGTTCGGTGAGGTGGGTGCGGGGCTGCGGCTGATCGCCGGTGATCCCTGGCTGCGTACGCTCACACTGTTCGGCGCCGCCTCCAACCTGGCCCTGATGGGTTACCAGTCGATCCAGGTGGTCTTCCTCGTCCGGGACGTCGGCCTGTCGCCCGGCATGGTCGGTGGGCTGGCCGCCGCGACCGGCGCCGGGGGCGTGCTCGGCGCCTTCGCCGCCCGCCGGGTCGCCGCGCGGGTGGGGACGGCCCGGGCGACGCTGCTGTTCGAGTTCGGCCTCGCCCTGTTCGCGCTGCTCATCCCGCTGACCACGGACGGTGCCGGGGTGGTGTTCTTCATGGCCGGCGGCTGCTGCGTCGCCGCGGGCGTGGTGGCCGGGAACGTGCTCAAGGCGGGCTTCCAGCAGCGGTACTGTCCGCCGCACCTGCTCGGCCGGGTCACCGCGGGCACGGCCTTCCTCGGCTACGGCACGATCCCGCTCGGCTCGCTGCTCGGCGGCGCGCTCGGTTCCGCGCTCGGCCCGCGCACGGCCCTGTGGATCACCACGGCGGGGATTCCGCTCGCCGCCGTGCTCCTGCTCTGCTCACCGCTCCGGCGCGTCCGTGACCTGCCGGCATCGAGTCGACCACACCCGGACGACGCGTCGCCGGCCGGTGGCGGCGGGGAACCGGCGCTGCCCCACGCGTGATGTACGGGCGGCACACCCACCCCGTACCGACTTGGTCCAGACCTATTGACGGCCCCGGTGGGTCACCCTACGGTTCGGGCAGCGCGGCGCACGGGTTCCGGCCACCACCCGCACGCCGCCGTCCGCCCCCGCGCCCCCGTGCCTCCCCCACCCACGCTCCACTGGGCCCCCTCCTCAGTCACCGCCGGCCACGGCCGGAAAGGAGCACATCATGTTCGGTCGGGCGTTCCGCCTGCTCGGGATCGGTCTGGCGATGGTCTGCGCCGCCCAATTGCCGGCCGCCGCGGCGCCGCACGCCGCGCCCCGGGACACCACCTGCCCGGTCAAGTCCAGACCCGGGGGCAAGGTGCTCCAGGGCTACTGGGAGAACTGGGACGGCGCCGCCAACGGCGTCCACCCGCCGTTCGGCTGGACGCCGATCACCGACCCCCGCATCCGCCAGCACGGCTACAACGTGATCAACGCCGCCTTCCCCGTCATCCGCTCCGACGGCACGGTCCTGTGGGAGGACGGCATGGACGCGACGGTGAAGGTCGCGACGCCGGCCGAGATGTGCGAGGCGAAGGCGGCGGGCCAGACGATCCTGATGTCCATCGGCGGCGCGGCGGCGGGCATCGACCTCGGTTCCGGCAAGGTCGCCGACCGGTTCGTCGAGACCGTGGTGCCGATCCTGAAGAAGTACAACTTCGACGGCATCGACATCGACATCGAGACCGGGCTCACCGGCAGCGGCAGCATCAACACCCTGTCGGCCTCGCAGGCCAACCTGATCCGCATCATCGACGGGGTGCTCGCCAGGATGCCGTCGAACTTCGGCCTGACGATGGCGCCGGAGACGGCGTACGTCACCGGCGGCAGCGTGACCTACGGCTCGATCTGGGGCGCGTACCTGCCGATCGTGAAGAAGTACGCGGACAACGGCCGCCTCTGGTGGCTCAACATGCAGTACTACAACGGGAGTATGTACGGCTGCTCGGGCGACGCGTACTCCGCGGGCACCGTCCAGGGCTTCACGGCGCAGACGGACTGCCTGAACAAGGGGCTGGTGATCCAGGGCACGACCATCAAGGTGCCCTACGACAAGCAGGTACCGGGTCTGCCGGCGCAGCCGGGCGCGGGCGGCGGGTACATGTCGCCGGGCCTGGTGGGCCAGGCGTGGAACACCTACCGCGGCGGGCTGAAGGGCCTGATGACCTGGTCGGTCAACTGGGACGGCTCGAAGGCGTGGTCGTTCGGGAACAACGTCAAGGCGTTGCAGGGGCGCTGATCACCGCACCTCCGAACCGGTACGCGGGCGGGTCCGGCAGGTGTCCGGGCCCGCCCGCGTACGACTCAGCTCTCGCCCTCCTGGGAGGGGTGCAGGCCCAGCATCTCCAGGAGCATCTTCAGCTCGTCGGCGTCGCGGGCCTGGCCGGCCAGGGTCAGCCGGGCCTGCTGCCGTACGGCGCCGGCCTCGTCGTCCTCGGGCACGGCCGGGTCGGTCTGGTTCTCGCTGCGGTGGTCTTCCTTAATCATCACCGCCATTGTCCCATCACCCCGGAAGAGGCGGTCACCCCGGGGCCCGGCCGGCCGCGGCCCGCCGGAGCCGACCCCGCGCGGCTCATTCCTGAAGGCGCTTTCAGGAAATCCTGAAGGCGTTCTCAGGAAATGCGGATTTCCGGCCGGCCCCGTACCCGCCCGCCCTCCGTCGTGAATTCTGAAGTCGCTTTCAGATCCGTCAGGAATTCCCGGGAATTTTGACCGCGTCACGCATTGCGTGCCATCATCCTTTTCGGTGCCGGCCGAACGCGGCCGCAGCATTCCCGTGCCGAAGAATTCGAGGAGGTGGTCGTTGTGCGTCACGGCGATCCTCCCAGTCCCGCTCGCCGTCGTTCCCGCTGACCGGGCCGGAGGGCCCGCAGCGCCTCCCTGCCGGGCAGTGCTGCCCCGTGGCGGCCGCCTCGCCACCGCGCCGGCCCGCCCGCACGAATTCTTACGGGTACTCCCATGCCGAAATTCCGCCGGTTCCCGGCCGGCGGCGCACTCCGCGCCGCCCGCCTGCGCCCCGTGGACGTACTGATCCTCTGCGGCGTCCTCGCTCTCCTCTATCTCGTGATCCGCGTCGGTGCCACCGCCGACCGGCCTTTCGACCCCGGAAATCCGCCGGCCGTCTCCACCGATCCGCGGCACCTGCCGTACTACGCGGCGCGTTCCGTGCTGCGGATGTTCGCCGGGCTGGTGCCCGCGGTGCTGTTCACCTTCGTGTTCGGGACGTGGGCCGCCCGGTCCCGGCGGGCCGCCAAGGTGATCGTCCCGGCGATCGACATCCTGCAGTCCGTGCCGGTCCTGACCTTCCTCAGCATCACCGTCACCGGCTTCGTCGCCCTGTTCCCGCACTCCACGCTGGGCCTGGAATGCGCGTCGGTCTTCGCCGTCTTCACCGCGCTGGTGTGGAACATGGCCCTGGCCTTCTACCAGTCGCTGAGCACCCAGCCCAAGGAGCTGGACGAGGCGGCCCGGCTGATGGGGCTGACCCGCTGGCAGCGGTTCTGGAAGCTGGACGTGCCCAGCGGCATGATCGCCCAGGTCTGGAACGGCATGATCAGCTTCGGCGCCGCCTGGTTCGCGCTCAGCGCCTCCGAGACGATCAGCGTCAACGGCCGGGACAACGCCCTGCCGGGCATGGGCTCGTACGTGGCCCAGGCGCTGACCGACGGGGAGGGCTCCCGGGTGGCCCTGGCCATCGTCGTCATGGTCGCGATGGTGGTGTCGGTCAACTTCTTCTTCTGGCGGCCGGTGACCGCGTGGGCCGAGCGGTTCCGCACCGAGGACTGCGAGATCGCCGAGCAGCCGCGCAGCCGGTTCCTGGAGCTGCTGCGCCGCTCCACCCTGCTCGGCCGCCTGGGGCGCGCCCTGCGCCCGGCCGGCGAGCGGCTGGACCGTGCGATGCGGGTGCTGGGCACCTGCGGCGGGCGGCTCCGCACGGAGTCCGACGAGGCCCGGCGCAAGCGGGCCGACCTCGCCTTCTCCGTGCTCTGCGCGCTGGCCGTCGCGGCCATCGCCTGGCAGGCCGGCTCCTACGTCCTGGCCCACGTGCCACTCCCCGAGATCGGCCACGACGCACTGCTCGCGCTGATCACGTACGGCCGGGTACTGCTGCTGGTCGCCTTCTCGACCGTGGTGTGGGTGCCGGTCGGCGCGTGGATCGGAATGCACCCGAAGGTCAACCGGATCGCCCAGCCGGTCGTGCAGGTGCTGGCGTCCTTCCCGTCGAACTTCGTCTTCCCGCTCGTCGTCATCGTGCTGGGCGCCTCCGGCATCTCGCTGAACTGGGGCTGCATCGTGCTGATGGCGCTCGGCGCCCAGTGGTACGTGCTGTTCAACGTCATCGCGGGGGCCAGCGCCATCCCCGGCGACCTGCGCGAGGCCGCCGCCGACCTGGGGCTGCGCGGCCGGCTGCGCTGGACGAAGCTGATCCTGCCGGCGGTCTTCCCCTCGTACGTCACCGGGGCGCTGACCGCGTCCGGCGGCGCCTGGAACGCCTCGATCCAGGCCGAGATCGTCACCTACGGCAGCACCACCCTCACCGCGGTCGGCATCGGCGCGTACATCCAGCAGGCCACCGCCGACGGCGACTTCGCCCGCAACTTCCTCGGGGCCGTCCTGATGAGCGTCTACGTCGTCGTCATCAACCGGCTGTTCTGGCGGCGGCTGTACCGCTTCGCGGTGCGGCGCTGCGCCCTGTAGCCGCCGCGCGGGCCGCCCCTCTTCCACTCCCCCGGCCCGGACCCGGACCTTCGCGCCCCCGGGCCGCCGACACCTCGGAGTCATGTCATGAACACCACGCCCGTCATCAGCGTACGCAACCTCCGCAAGGAGTTCCCCGGCCCCTCCGGCGGCGTCCTGCCGGTCCTCGACGACGTCACCTTCGACCTCCACGAGGGCCAAGTGGTCGCGCTGCTCGGCAAGTCCGGCTCGGGCAAGTCCACGCTGCTGCGGCACGTCGCCGGTCTGCTGGCGCCCTCCGGCGGCACCGTGCACTACCGGGGGAAGCCGGTCACCGGCCCCAACCCCGGTACCGCGATGCTGTTCCAGTCCTTCGCCCTGATGCCGTGGCTGACCGTGCAGCAGAACGTCGAACTCGGCCTCCAGGCCCGCGGCGTGCACGCCGTCGAGCGGCGCGGCCGGGCGCTGCGCGCCATCGACATGGTCGGCCTGGACGGCTTCGAGAACGCCTACCCCAGGGAGCTGTCCGGCGGTATGCGGCAGCGGGTGGGCTTCGCCCGCGCCCTGGTCGTGGAGCCGGACGTGCTCCTGATGGACGAGCCGTTCTCCGCCCTGGACGTGCTGACCGCGCAGACCCTCCGCAACGAGCTCCTGGAACTGCTCGCCCACCCCGACTCCCCCACCCGCACCGTCCTGCTGGTCACCCACTCCATTGAGGAGGCCGTCCAGCTCGCCGACCGCATCCTGGTGCTCGACACCCACCCCGGCCGTATCAAGGCCGAGCTGCGGGTCGCCCTGCCGCAGCCCCGCGACCGCCGTGACCAGGGCTTCCAGACGCTGGTCGAGGACGCCTACGAAGCGCTGACCGGCCGGCGCACGGCGTCCCCGGCCGGCCCCGGGCAGGACCCGCTGCGGGCCGCCGAGCCGCTCCCGGACGCCACCGTGGAAGCGCTCACCGGGCTCCTGGAGGTCCTGGATCTCCGGGGCGGGGCGGTGGACCTGGCCGCGCTGGCCGACGCGCTGTCGTACGAGGTCGACGATCTGATGCCGGTGGTCGAGGCGGCCCAGCTGCTCGGCTACGCCAGGGTCGCCGGCAACCGGCTGCACCTGACGGTCACCGGCCGCGGGTTCGCGCGCGCCGACATCCTCCCGCGCAAGCACCTGTTCGCCGCCGCCGCGCTCGCCAACGTGCCGCTCGTCGCCACCATCCGCACGCTCCTGCTGGCCTCCGACAGCGGCCGGCTGCGCGAGCCGTATCTGATCGGCCGGCTCTGCGGCGCCGCCTCGGAGCGCGCTGCGCACCAGCAGCTGGCCACCGCGGTCACCTGGGGCCGCTACGCCGAGCTGTACGAGTACGACGCCGACGACCGCGTGCTGCTGCTCCCCGCCGAGCACCGCCGCACGGACGCCGCCTAGCAGCCGAGCAGCCGGACCCGGCGAAGCGATTCCGCACCGCGCCACCCGGTACGTCCCGAGGAGGATCACCGTGAAGCCGCACCAGTCCGTACCGAGCCCGCCCCAGTCCGTCCCGGGCACGGCCGGGGGCCTCCGCGCCCTCCTCGCCGTGACCGTGCTGCCGGCGCTGATGGTGACCGCCGTCGCCCTGTCCCCGCCGGGCGCCACCCGGCTGATCTGCGCGGGGCTGCTCGGGGCCGCCTGCACGGCGGTGGGCTTCGCCGTCGCGGGGTGGCGCTGTCTGTCGCGCCGTACGGAGGAAGGCCGGGCGCGGTGAGGTCGTCCGCCCGGGGCGCCGCCGCCCGTGGCGCGCGGCGTCCCGGACTCCGTATCGCCGTGCCCGCGCTCCTGCTCGCCGTGCTGCTGGCCTTCCCCGGGCTGCTGCCCGACAGACCGGGCCACCTCGGGAGCCTGGCCGAGACCGCGCTGCCCTGGTTCGGCGCCGCCGTGCCGGTGCTGCTGGGGTGGGCGGTGCTGCGCCGCTCCGTGGTGGGGACGGCCGCCGCGCTGGTGCCCACGGTGGTGTGGGCCGTGCTGTTCCTGCCCGGCTACCTCCCGGGCGGGGACGGTGCGCGGTCCGACTTCCACGTCCTGACGTTCAACGTCGGTGGCGAGCGCACCTCCCCCGCCGAGGTCGCCCGGCAGGTGATCGGCACGGGCGCCGACGTGGTGGCGCTGGAGAAGGTGCCCGCGTCGGCGATGCCCGCCTACGAACGGGCGCTGAGCGCGGCCTACCCCCACCATGTGACGGCCAACACCCTCGGCCTGTGGTCCCGTTACCCGGTGCGCGGGTCGGCGAGCCTGGACCTGGGCGGCGCCTGGCCGCACGCCGTACGGGCGCTCGTCGGCACCCCGGGCGGCGACACCGCCTTCTACGCCGTGCGCCTGCCGTCCGTACGGGTGCGTGCCGACGCGGGCTTCACCATAGAGGCGCGCGACCGCAGCGCGGCCGAGCTGGCCGACCGGGTGCGCGGGGACCGGGCGGCCCGTGTGGTGCTGCTCGGCGACCTCAACGGCAGCCTGCGCGACCGGGGCCTGGCCCCGCTGGCCCGGCAGCTGACCGCCGCCCAGCAGGAGGCCGGGCGCGGCCCCGGGTTCACCTGGCCCGCGGCGTTCCCGCTCGTCCGCATCGACCATGTGCTGCTGCGCGGCCTGCGGGCCACCGGGTCCGCCGTGCTGCCGGACCACCTCGGCAGCGATCACCGGCCGGTGCTGACGGGGCTGCGCGGGTCCGGCGGCGCGCACACCACGTGAGCCGCCGTGGCGGTACGGCGTACGGCACCGTCCGGCGCGTCCCGACGTACCGGAACGGCCGATCGCCGGGTTTGTCCGGGCGGGCCGGTGGACACCCAGTCTGCGTACGTCCAGAACGATCTCCAGGAGGCGTCCATGACAGCGCAGGTCGGCGACGAGCTGTGGGACGAGTTCCACAAGGCCGTCAACATGACCTCACGTGAGCTGCAGGAGTGGCTGAGCGTCGAGGCCGCGGGGGAGAACAGCGAGGAGGTCCCCGACCGGGCCGGGCGGCCCCTCGGCCGGCAGGTCCTGGAGATCCTCGGCAAGCGCCGCACCGACCTCACCGAGAACGACGCGGCGGCCATGCGCCGGGTCGTCGAGATCATCCGCAGCCAGCGGCCGGCCGGCACGGACGGCAAGGCCGGCGGCACCGACTGGCGCCACGGCCTGATGGACATCGGCCACGACCCCCTCAAGCCGGAGTGACCACCGGACCGCATGCCCTGGACCGGGCGTGCGGTCCGTCTGTTTCCCGGCCCTGCCGTGGCCGGTCGGCCGCATCGGGCAGCCCCTGAGCCGCCCCTCACCTCCCCAGCGCCCGCGTCCGCAACGCCAGCAGTGCCGCGAAGCGGAATTCCGGGTCGGCCAGTCGCCCGTCGAAGAGGGTTTCCAGGTGGCGCAGGCGTCTGCGGGCCGTCTGGGGGTGGATGTTCAGGGCCTGGGCGACCTCGGGGGCGGTACGGCCCCATGACATGAGCAGGGCGTCGAGCGTTTCCGCCAGCCGGACCGCCCGGCCCGCGGGCAGTCCGTCGAGCGCGCCGAGCGCGCGGTCCCCCAGCAGGCGCCCGATGTGCGCGCCGCCGAGCAGGTGCACGTCGGCCAGCCGGTCGCCGACCAGCAGCAGGCCTCCCTCCGGCGCGCCCGTGTCCCGGTGGTGGTTCAGCGCCAGTCGGACACACACGAGCGACACCCAGGCGTCGTGCGGCGCGACGGCCGGGCCGAGCGCCGCGGTCCGGCCGCGGACCGCGCTCCGTACGTCGTCGATCCCGGCCGGACCGCCGTCGCCCGAGGCGGGAAGGATCACCACGAGGTCCGCTCCGCGCGACAGCGTCAGGGCGTCGCGCTCCGCCCCCGGCACCGTGAACCGGCTGCCCGCCGCACCCCGTACGACGAGGCAGGCGACCTTGCCGGGCAGCGGCCAGCGGGCTCGTGCGGCGAGGGCTTCGAGCGGTTCGCGGGGTGTGCCGCGCGGCTGCTCCAGCAGTGCTTGCGCCAGGGCGCGGCGGCTGCGCTGCGCTTCGCCCTCCGCGCGGGCCTGGGCGGCGACGAACCCCCTGACCGCCTCGTTGGACAGGGCGTTGATGTGCGTCAGCACGGCTTCGTGCAGCGGCAGCACGATCTCGGTGGGCAGCGAAGCCGTACGGGCGATCTCCGCGTAGCGGCGGCTGCCGACCCGCGCGCCCACACGGAAGGCGGCCTGGATGCCGTCCGTGGTGCGTCCGTTGAGGAATTCGACGCGCCCCAGGTGCCGGAAGTGCCGTACGTGGTGGTCCTGTGCGCTTTCCGGCGCCTCCGTCAGCTCCGCGAACTGACGCAGCGCGCGGCACACCGAGTCGACCAGGTCGCGTCCCATGGAGGAGTCGAGGGGGCGGCGGTAGGCGGGCACCTCCTGGCGGATCGCCTCGACCATGTCGGCAGCTATGGCATCGATCCGCGGACGCAGCAACGAGCCGAAGGACGACGGCAGTTCGTGCCACGGGCCGCGCGCGAACGTATCACCGGGCGGGTGCTGCATCGCGGGTCTCCTCCGGACCGTGGGCAACGGGACGCTCGTGTCCCCGGGCCGGGATCGTGCCCCCTTCGGGCCCCGCCGGTCCAGCCTCCGCGCACGCCAGGGCACCCGCGGTCCGCCCGCCGCGGCGCCGCCTCAGACCGCCGCCGGGGGCTGCGACGGCTGACCCGGCGGCCCGCGGAAGTGTCACGCACGTGACACATTTCCCGCTGCCTGCCCGCATTCGCTGGTGCGGCCGCCCGCACGGCGCGAACGTGGTCCCGACGTTACGCGCCGGTAGCCCCCCGGACCCCGCCACGCAACAGGCGGCTCCGGAACGGCGGTTCGGTGCCGACGTCCGCCCTTCTTGTGTCCGTACCGAACCACGGCAAGAGGAGAACACCTGATGCGCAGCAACGGGACCATGCGCACAAGACGCCCGCGCCGGCCGCTCACCACGCTGACCGGTCTGGCGGTGGCGGCCGGTCTGGGGCTGGCCGGCACGACCGCGGCGCCGGCCGCCGCCCGCGAGGCGGCCCCCCGGACGGCGACCGCCCAAGCACCGGCCGCACGCACGGCCGCCGTCCAGTCGGAGACCGCTCCGTACGCCCCGGCCGCCGCAAGGCCGGGCACTGCCGCCACCGCCACCCGGTCCAACGCCACCACCGCCGACCCCGTCGGACCGCCGCAGAACGACTTCCTGTCCGCCTTCCTCTACTCGGTCGGCAAGCCCACCGTCCAGCCCACCGGCGCGAACGACTGGTCGTGCAGGCCGGGCCCGGCCCACCCCCGCCCGGTCGTCCTCGTCCACGGCACCCTGGAGAACCGGTACGCCAACTGGGCCGCCCTCTCCCCCAAGCTCAAGGACGCCGGCTACTGCGTCTTCGCCCTCAACTACGGGGGCAGCCAGGGACCCGTCCTGGGCACCGGCGACATCGCGAAGTCGGCCGGGCAGCTCGCCGCCTTCGTCGACCGGGTGCGGGCGGCGACCGGCGCGGACAAGGTCGACATCGTCGGGCACTCACAGGGCGGCATGATGCCGCGGCACTACATCAAGAACCTCGGCGGAGCCGCCAAGGTCGACAAGCTCGTCGCGCTCGTCCCGTCCAACCACGGCACCTCGCTCATCGGCCTCGGCCTGCTGGCCCGCCTCATCCCCGGCGCCGACGTGGTGGTCGGCGCGGCCTGTCCCGCCTGCGAGCAGCAGATCGTCGGCTCGCGCTTCCTGAAGGAGCTGAACGCGGGCGGCGAGACCGACCCGGCCGTCGACTACACCGTGGTCTCCACCTGGTACGACGAGGTGGTGACCCCGTACACCTCGGCGTTCCTGGCACCGGCCCGCAACGTCAGCAACGAGACCATCCAGAGCCACTGCCTCATCAACACCACCGCCCACATCAACATCACCTACGACCGGACGGCGACCCGTCTCGTCCTGAACGCCCTCGACCCGGCCCACGCCCAGCGCCCCACCTGCTGAGCCGGTACGGCCCCGGTCGGGCGCACGGCCGGCCGCCGCGCGCCCGACCGGGCTCCGCACGCCCGCCGGGGCCCTGGTCGGGCGCGGCGGAAAGTCCTGGCAGTATCGAAGGATGGCAGAACTGATCACCGCCGCGTGCGACGGGGCGTCGAAAGGAAACCCCGGGCCCGCGGCCTGGGCATGGGTCATCGCGGACGCCGCGGGCACCGTGGAGCGCTGGGCGGCCGGGCCGCTGGGCACCGCGACCAACAACGTGGCGGAGCTGACCGCGCTGCGGGAGCTGCTGGCGGCCACCGACCCGGCCGCGCCGCTCCAGGTGCGGATGGACTCGCAGTACGCGATGAAGGCGGTCACCACCTGGCTGCCGGGCTGGCGGAAGAAGGGCTGGAAGACCGCGGCGGGCAAGCCGGTGGCCAACCGGGACCTGATCGTCGCGATCGACGAGCTGCTCGCCGGGCGGGAGGTGGACTTCGTGTACGTACCGGCGCACCAGGTCGACGGCGATCCGCTGAACGCGGCGGCGGACGGCGCGGCCAGCGAGACCGCCCGCACCCAGCAGGCCATCGGCAGCGCCCTGGGCTCCGCGCTGCCGGCGCCGGAGCCGCCCGCCGCCTCGTCCGGCGGGTCCGCGCGGCAGCCGCGCGCCGCACGGGTCCCCGGTGCGCGCCAGAGCAAGGGCACCCGGCCGCGGGGCACCATCACGGCGCGGTTCCCCGGCCAGTGCCGCTGCGGGCAGGCGTACGGCAAGGGGGAGCCGATCTCGAAGAACGCGGACGGCTGGGGGCACCCCGCGTGCGCGGGCGCCGGGACGGCCGGATAACAGCACCGACGGCGGCGCCGCGCGGGACTTCCGCGGGCGCCGCCGTCGGCATGCCGCGCCGGGGTTCCGCACGGGACGCGCCGAGTGCGTGAGGGCACGGGACATGCCGAGTGCGTGACTCCGCCGTACTCCATCACCACATGAAATGCCCATCATATTTGCCATACGAAAACCTCTCGGCAGCACGACAACTGCTCTCCCTATAGCTCGTCCGAGTGAAGTACCAGCCTGTTGACGCCGGCGTACTCCACCAAGGCGGCCCGGTGGTGGAATCCTTTCTTCCTGTGATCAGGGAGCTGCCATTCGGGGAGCCCCGTGACTCTGCAATTCCCGCCTCCCGCCAGCCACTTGCCCCGTCGCCGCGCACCGGCGCGGTGCGGTGCGCCGGCGTTCCGGGGGCGGAATTGCGGAAAGAGTGGCTGGTAGAATTGAAGTTTTCTCGGTGTACGGCACTTGTGGCCGCCGTGGGTTCATTGGCCGCCGTTCTCACGGTCGGCGCCCCGGCGGCGACGTCACAGGAGCCACCTTCGGTCGCCGCGGACTCGTCCCGCTACTCCCACGAGGGTGAGCAGCGGGCCTTCCGGCATGAGCAGCTCCCGCAGAGCGCCATGCCCGGCGGCAGGTCCAGGGGGGTCATCACGCCCATCGGCCACCAGGGGTTCCACCTCCGCTACGACGGCTCGGACCGGGGGCGCGTGCTCTCGCTCGAACGGCGCCACCGCCAGCTGCGCCCCGTGTCCCTGACCTCCTGGCTGGACACCCGCGCGCACCCGGCGGTCCACCTGTCGCGCTGCCCGACCAGGGTGCCGCTGCCCGGCGCGGACGGCTTCTGCTGGCAGCGCGGCTCGTCGGACGACCTGGGCTGGGCGTACGTCCCGCAGGGCCTGACCGGTTCGGGAGAGGCCGAGCCGCGGTCCGGCCGCTGGCAGGGGCGCAGCATCGTCGCCGCGAGCTGGGCGTCCAGCTACAGCCATCCGAGCGCCCCGCGCAGCCCGGACAACCGCCCCTGGCGCGGCGCCAAGCAGATCGACCACTTCATGAAGGTGTCGTTCACGGACGTCACCGACCGGGGCCGGCCGCGCTACCGCAGCGCCCTGCTCGTCGCCCCGCAGCGGGGCGGTTTCGCGGCGCTGAAGGGCCACGGCGACACCCTTTCCTGGTACGGCCCCTACCTGTTCCTCTACAGCAGCGAGCGGCTGCGCGTCTTCGACGTACGCCACCTGTGGGCCACCAACAGGTCCTCGGCGCGTGTGGGCGTGCACCGCGGCTCGGTGAGCGCCAACTGGCAGGCCGCCGCGCTGCCGCAGGTCGGCGAGTACACCTTCGTCGGCCGCAACGGGTGCGGCAGCAGTCCGGGTGAGACGCCCTGCTTCAGCGGCGCCTCCATCGACCACAGTTCGTCGCTCTCGCCGTCGCTGGTGACCGTCGAGACCAGCAGGCCCACGTCCCGTGTGGTGCGGTGGCCGCTCAGCCCGACCAGCCACCTCCTGCGCACCGGCCACCGCGGCCTGGTGCAGGCCACCGCCGGGTACCGGGTGCCGCTGGCCGGTCCGCAGGGTGTCGTGCAGCTGGGCAACCGGTTCTACTTCACCGCGATGTGCCCGGACGCGCGCCGTCGGTTCGGTGAGCCGTACTGCCTGTTCCAGGGCGACTCCGGCGGCCCGGTACGGGTCTGGAGCCGCACTCCGGCAGCCGCCGAGAACCTCTCGTACTGGCCCGCCACCGAACGGCTCTGGGTCTCCAACGAGTCCCCGTACCGCGCGAACGTCCGTCCGCACCCCGAGCTGAACGGACGCGTCGTCTACAACGTCTCCCTCCCCGACGGCTGGGAGGACTGACGCACGATCCGCACGGCCCGCGCCGGCCGTCCCGTCCGACGGCCGGCGCTCCCCGGACGCCCTCCGCGCGATCAGTGCGCCGCGCGGAGGGCGTCCGGCGTCCGGCCGGGCCGGTGGCCCCGGTAGGGCTGAAGGGCGGACCCGGGCACGGCGAACGGGTGGTTGCGGGCCTTGCGGCGGCGTCCGCGGGCAGACGGTTACCGAAGGGGCCTGCACGGCTGATGACGAGGATGGATCAGGCATGAGCGAATACGAGCGTTCCCGTACGATGCCCGCGCTGCCCGAGCACGTATTCGACCAGGCGGGCAGTGTCGGACAGCTCGACAGCTGGCTGCCCCAGGAGCTGCACGTCCGTGCGGAGGAGCTGCCCGCGGTGACCGTGCACGAGGACCGTACGGGCGAGGACGCGCCCGCCCTGTTCCGCGCCGAGCCCGATCAGATGCGGCTGGAGTGGGGCACCAGGGAGACCGGCGGCTACGCCGGCTGGCTCCAGGTGTCCGGCATCGGCAGCGGCGCCAGCGAGGTGACGGTCCATCTGTCCTTCTTCGAGGCCCGCCACGACCCGGGCGAGCAGGCGGTCAACGCCGCACTGGACCGCAGCCTGGAGCGCCTGGAGGAGCAGGTGCGGCTGCGCGTCGACGTCGGAGGCAGCGGCTGACGGGTACGCGTACGGCACCACGCCCGGTCATGGACGCGGTGCCGCGGGTGGCCCGGCAAAGCCGCACCGCATTTCATACCAGGTTCAGGTTTGAACTCGGTATGATTTTTGCGCTACCGTCCCCCCATGACAGGCCTCCGGGAGCGCAAGAAGGAACAGACCAAGCAGCGGATCGCGGCGGTGGCCTGGCGGCTGTTCGCCGACCGCGGCTTCGACGCCGTCACGGTCAACGAGATCGCCGAGGCCGCCGAGGTCGCCAAGGCCACGCTCTTCACGTACTTCCCCACCAAGGAGTCGCTCGCCCTGCAAGGCGTCGGCGAGGACGACCTGGCCGGTATCGTCGCCGGGCGGCCGTCCGGCACGTCCGCCCTGGCCGCGCTGCGTGCCCACTACCGCGCGTTCGCCGCCGACGGTACGGCGGGCCTCGACCGGGACACGCTGGTCTCCCGTATCCGGGTGATCTTCGACAGCCCCACGCTCGGCAATGCGGCCGGCGGCCTGCTCTACCGGCAACGGCAAGCCCTGGCAGCGGTCCTGGCCGAGGAGTACGGGGATGCGGCGGCCCCCCTGATGGCGGCCCAGATCGCCGCGTCGCTGCTCACCCTCCAGGAGACGTTCTTCCACCGGCTGGCCGGCGGCGCCTCCTTGGAGGACACCCGCCGCGGTCTGGCCGCGGACGTCGAGCTCGCCTTCGACCTGCTGGAACACGGCCTGGGTCAGGCCCACGGAAAGGGACGCTGACATGCGCGCACGGGGTATCAACTACGACACCGGATTCCTCCCCGCGGAGCAGTGCTCCCGCAAGGTCTTCTGTTCCGGATCCGTACGGGACGACATGGCCACGATCGCGGACGCCCTGCACTGCGATGCGGTACGGATATCCGGTGGCGACCCGGAGCGGCTGAGCATCGCCGCCGGACACGCGGCGGCGGCCGGCCTCGAAGTCTGGTTCGCGCCTTTTCCCGTCGACCTGGCGCCCGGGGAGCTGCTGCCCTTCTTCGCCGACTGCGCGGAACGGGCCGAGGCGGTACGCCGGGCCGGTGCGGAGGTGGTGTTCGTCGCCGGCTGCGAAATGAGCGCGTTCTGCCAGGGGTTCCTGCCGGGTGCCGCCTATTCCGACCGGCTCGAAACCATGGCCACCGCGGACCGGGAGTGGTGGATGTCCCTCGGCCCGGTTCAGGAACGGCTCAATACCTTCCTCGCCGAAGTCGCCGCGCTGGTCCGCACGCGGTTCGGCGGCCGGATCACTTACGCTGCCGGGCCGTGGGAAAGCGTCGACTGGGGGCCCTTCGACTTCGTCGGCGTGGACGCCTACCGCGCCGCTTACAACGCCGACAGGTTCCGGTCCGAAATACGGGGGCACCTGGCCCACGGAAAGCCGGTCGCGGTGACCGAATTCGGCACCTGCGCGTACCGGGGCGCCGGGGAGCGCGGCGGCATGGCCTGGCAGCCGCCCGCGGACGCACAGCCGGACGAGGGCGAACAGGTCCGCTATTTCACCGGACTTTTGGACGTCTTCGAGGAAGAAGGCGTGGACACCGCGCTCTGGTTCACCTTCGCCGGCTTCGACAAGACCGGCGATGACGACATCAGTTCGTACGGCGTGGTCCGCATGCTCGACGCGACCCGCTGGCGACCGAAGCGTGTCTTCCGCACGATGGCCGGACGGTACGCACGCCACTGAGGCCGCACGGTCCGGTGCCATGACGAGACCCGGGAATGCGGAAGCAACGGGCCGGGCGGTGGTCCGGCGGGAATTCCGCCGGACCACCGCCCGGAATCCTGGATGAGCGCACGATGCGTCACATCGGCACGGTCACCGCTTGAAAGCGTCCTTGGCCTTCTCGCCGGCCTCACGTATGTCGCCCTTGGCGCGTTCCGCGCGGCCCTCCGCCGTCATGCGTTCGTTGCCGATCGCGCGGCCGACGTTTTCCTTCACCGCGCCCTTGGCACGCTCGGTCTTCGTGGAAGCCTTCTTGTCGGCAGTCATGGTCGCGCTCCTTTTCGGTCGAGCCGTTTCCTTGACAGTGCATCGCGTGCCCGTACACCGGGACCGTAAACGGGGCGATTCCGCAGGGTTCCGCACGGCCTCGGCGCGGCCGGACGCGGGGCGCGCCGTGGTCGGCGTAATGCGTCGGGAACGTCGCGCGGCACGGTGTACTCGAACGGTGAACTGGTACCCGATGCGGCTGACCACGCCGGTCAAGCAGCACGTCTTCGGCGGCCGGGCCGTCGCCGAGCGGCTCGGCCGCACCGGGCTGCCCGCCGGGCCGGTGGCGGAGACATGGGAGATCAGTGACGTCGAGGGGGAACACGCGCATGTGCTCAACGGGTCGCTGGCCGGCCACACGCTGCGGGAGCTGGCCCTGGGCCACCCGGACGACCTGGTCGGCCGGGGCTGGCGCGGCCCCCGGTTCCCGCTGCTGACCAAGTTCATCGACGCCCACCGGCCGCTGCCGGTGCATCTGCACCCCGACGACACGGCCGCCCGCGAGCAGGACGGCGAGCCGAACGGCAAGACGGAGGCCTGGCACATCCTCCACGCGCCGCCCGGCACCACCGCGCTCGCGGGCGTACGGCCCGGCGTGGACCACGACCGGCTGCGGCAGGCGCTGCTCGACCAGGACTTCGACGCCGTGCTGCGGCGCCTGCCGGTACGCGCGGGCCAGACCCTGTACGTACCGGGCGGCACGCCGCACAGCTTCGGCCCCGGCACTCTCGTGTACGAGATCGAGCAGACCTCCGACCTGCAACAGCACGCGATGCGCCACCGCATGGAGGACGGCGCCCCGATCGACGACGCGCGGTGGCGGGCCAACATCGAGGCGCTGCTCGGCCAGTGGCGGCCGGAGCACCGGCCGGACTTCCACTCCGGGCTGCGGTTGCCGGCGGAGGAGGGCGTGGCGCGGCGGATGCTGTGCGCCGGGCCGTACTTCGCGCTGGAGAACTGGCGGGTCCGGGCGCCGGGGTCGGCGATGCCGGCGTTCGACACCTGCGTGGTGCTCAGCAACATCGGCGCCGCGACGGAGGTGACCTGCGGCGCGGTCAGGGAAACCGTCGGCCCGGCCGAGACGCTCCTGCTGCCTGCCGCCGCGGTCCGCGGGGTCCGTGTCCACGGCCCCGCCGACGTGCTCCTCGGCTACCTCCCCGACCTGGAGCGCGATGTCCGCGCCCCGCTCCTCGCGGCGGGCCACACCCCCGAGGCGATCGCCGCCCTGGGCGAGGGCCTGGAGTAGCCGACCGCAGCAGCCACCGATCACCGCGACGCCCCTGTGCGCGCACCGGCCGGACCCGCCTCCGCGGCACCGCACCGGACGCCCGGCCGCGCGCCTCCCCGACGGCCGCTCCCCCTAAAGGACTACGACAAATAGGTAAAAAACGCGTGTTCATGGAGGTTCATAGTGGACTTCGGTGTACATCAACTACGCCTGCACTTCGTCCGTGCGCACGGGTCGATGACGATCGAAGGATGGGATGAATGAACAAGAAGCATGTCCGGCCGCCCCTGCCCCCACCGGGCCCCCGCCTTGGCGGGCGGGTGTCCGCGCCTCGCCACAGCTTTGGAACGCCCCCTACTGATGCGTACTGAGACACTTCCGGTCGAATCCGACTTCTTCGCACCCCGCGCGGCCATCGACGACCTGCTGAACGCGTTTCTGACGGAACGGGCGCAGAGCGCCGCCGTACCCGGCCAGTCGGCGCTCGTCCTGCTGCTGCGGGACTTCATCCACGGGGGCAAACGGGTCCGTCCGCTGCTGTGCGTGGCGGGGTGGCGTGCGGCGGGCGGGAAGGGGGACCCCGCGCAGGCCGTCCGGCTGGCCGCCTCCATCGAGCTGGCACACGCCTGTGCCCTCGTGCACGACGACATCATGGACGCGGCCGACAGCCGGCGCGGGCGGCCCTCGGTCCACCGGCTCCTGGCCGACCGCCACCCCTTGCCGGAAATGGCGGAACGCTTCGGCACCAGTGGCGCCATCCTGGTGGGCGACCTCGCCCTCGTCTGGTCCGACGAACTGCTGCACACCACGCTCATGCCGGACGCCCACCGGGTCGCCGTGCTGCGCGTCGTCGATCTCGCGCGGGCCGAACTGATCGCCGGCCAGCATCTGGACCTGCTCACCACCGGCGACCTCGACGTGAGCATGGAGACGGCGCTGACCGTCGTCCGCTACAAGACGGCCAAGTACACCATCGAACGGCCCATGCAGGTCGGTGCCGCCCTGGCCGGCGCGGACCAGCGGGTCATGGACGCGTGCAGCGCCTACGGCGTGCCCCTCGGGGAGGCGTTCCAGCTCCGGGACGACGTCCTGGGGGTGTTCGGCGACCCGGACCGGATGGGCAAGTCGCGCCTGGACGACCTGCGCGAGGGCAAGTGCACCAGCCTCATCGTCCGCGCCCTGCGGGCCGCCGCCCCCGCCCAGGCGAACCGGCTGCGGGCGCTGATCGGCGACCCCGAGCTGGGGGAGCCGGAGGCCGCGGAGGTCCGCGACATCCTCACCAGCACCGGAGCCCGGGCCGATGTCGAGCGGATGATCGAGGAGCGCTACCGCCGGGCCCTGGACGTCCTGGAGGTGGCGCCCTTCACCCCGAGCGAGGTCCGCACGCTCAAGGCCGTCGCGGAGGCGGCCGTCCATCGAACGGCATGACGCCGGCGGTCCCGCCCACCGGCCGGCACCGGGACGCGAACGGGCCGGGAACCGCCGTCCGAACCACACGGAGCCACCCCATGACGACCACGACGACGAGCGCTCCCGTGGCGGCGCTGCAGACCGTCTGGCGGGAGATCCGCCTGAGCTGGCTGTTCATCCGCGTCGACCGCTGGACCACGGTCTTCCCCGGTACCTGCTTCGTCGCGGCGGCCACCGTCCACGCCCGCCTGTCCCTGCCCCAGGCCCTGGCCACCGTGGCCCTGGGGGCGGTGTACTTCTGGCTGTTCATCTACGAGCACACCCTGGCCAACCAGCTCGTCGGCGTCGAGGAGGACCGTCTCAACAAGCCCTTCCGGCCGCTGGTCACCGGCGAGAGCACCATCCGGGGCGCCGAGCTGCGCCTGATCGCCGTACGGATCGCCTTCCCCGCGTACGGCTACTGCCTGGGCGTCCTGAAGTGGGCCCTGATGTGGCAGATCCTCTCCCTGCTCCAGCACGAGTACGGTTGGGGCCGCCACTGGCTGGGCAGAAACCTCTACGCCGGGATCGGGGTGATCGCCCAGCTGGCGGCCGCGTGGGAGATCGTCACCGCCCTCACGCCGGACGCCTGGCGCTGGATCTGGACGCTGACGATCACGGTGACCTTCCTCATGTCCGTCCAGGACCTGCGCGACATGCACGGCGACCGCGCGGTCCGCCGCTCCACGATGCCCCTGGTCTTCGGTGAACTGCCCACCCGGATCTTCCTGTGCGCCGGTTTCGCCGTCGGCCCCGTGTTCATCCACTCCTTCCTGATGGCGCCCGCCGGCCCGCACTGGTGGCTCGTCGCCACCGACGTGTTCCTGTGCGGTCTGAGCCTGCTGCTGGCGGCCCGGGTGCTGCTCCTGCGCGGCCCGGAGCCCGACCAGCGCAGCTATCGCCTGGTGGAACAGTGGTACACCTTCGCCCTCGCCGCCTCCATCTACACACTCCGCTGACGAAAGGGCCCTACGTGCCGGGAGAGGGTACGCAACGGCAGTCACGGCTGCGGATCGACGGCGTGTGGAAGGCGTACGGCCGAAGACAGGTGCTGCGCGGCGCCGACCTCGACGTACCGCCCGGGGCGCTGGTCGGTGTCGTCGGCGAGAACGGCGGGGGCAAGAGCACGCTGCTGCGCATCGCGGTGGGGCAGCTGACGCCCGACCGGGGCACGGTGGTGCGCACCGCGGCCGTCGGGTACTGCCCGCAGCGCGCCGTGCTGAACGACTCGTTCACGGTCCTGCAGCACCTGCGGCTGTTCCAGGTGGCCTACCGGCTGCCGGACCTGACGCGGGCCCATGAGCTGATGGACCTGCTGGCGTTCGCCGACTGCGGGCGCCGGCGGGCCGGGGAGCTGAGCGGCGGGACGCGGCAGAAGCTGAACCTGCTGCTCGCGCTGATGCACGACCCGCAGCTGCTGGTGCTGGACGAGCCGTACCAGGGGTTCGACTGGGACACCCACCAGCGCTTCTGGGCGCTGGCCGCCCGGCTGCGCGACGCGGGCCGGTCGATCGTCGTGGTCTCGCACCTGCTGCACGACCTGCACCACTTCGACGCGGTCGGCCATCTGCGCGAGGGCCGCCTGGACATCGAGGAGCGCACCCGATGAGGCGGCACCCTGCGGCGTTCACCGAGATGCTGCGCTGCACGCTGCTCGGCCAGCTGCGCAACCGCATGGCCCTGCTCCTGGCGGTCGCGTTCATCCCCGTGTGGATCGCCGTGGCGCGGCTGTGCGCCTCGGACCGGCCGGTGCGCTTCTTCCTCGGCTCCCTCGGCACGGACACCGTCTCCCGGGCGAGTCAGGTGAGTCAGGTCGTCAACGGCCTGGCCGCCGTCACCCTGGTCACCGGGTTCGTGATGTTCATGGAGACGTTCAAGGCCGGGGAGACGGACCGCCGGCTGCTGCTGGCCGGCTACCCGCGTCTGCCGATGCTGCTGGCGAAGGTCGCCGCCGTCGCCCTCATCGCCGCGCTCCTGGCCCTGTACACCACGGCCGTGCTGTGGGCCTCGGTACCCGTACGTCAGCTGGGCCCGCTGGCCCTCGGCGTCCTCGGCGCCGGCCTCGCGTACGGCGGCATCGGCCTGCTGCTGGGCTCGTTGGTACGGGGCGAGCTGGAGGGCTTCTTCCTCGTCATCATGCTCAGCCTGGTCGACACCGGTCTGCAGAACCCGGTCTTCAACGTGGTCGACCTGACCGGCCTGGAAATACTCCCCCTGTACGGCGCGAACCAGCTGACGCTGGCCGCGGCGTTCACGTCCCGCACCCCGTGGGCCCACGCGCTGCTCTCGCTCGCCTGGTCCGTCGCGGCCAGCGCCCTGGCCCTGCTCGTCTTCCATCTGCGCACCCGTTCCCACTGCGCGGTCGCCACCGCCACGGCCACGGCCACCGGGGTGCACGCACCGGTGACCGCGGCCGGCCCGCCGGAGGCGGCCGTACGGACCGCTTGCCGGCGGTCCCGCTAGCGGGTGTCCCCCGGGCTCCGGCGCTGGGTGTAGCGGCCCAGTGCCATGACCGGGAAGACGTGCCGGTAGCCGTCGTAGTGGACGGCCACGGCCCGGGGCACGAGTGTGCCGGTGAACCGCCGCTCCTCCCAGGTGCCGTCGTCCGTCTGCCGTTCGGTCAGCCAGCGCACCCCGGACCGCACCGCGGCGCTGTCGCGCTCCCCCGCGGCGAGCAGCGCGAGCAGTGCCCAGGCGGTCTGCGACGGGGCGGAGGAGCCACGGCCGTGGTACGCGGGATCGGCGTACGACTCCCAGTCCTCACCCCAGCCGCCGTCCTCGTTCTGCACCGACGTCAGCCAGGTGACGGCGCGCCTGACGGCCGGATGATCCCGCGGGGTCCCGGCGGCGACGAGGGCCGGGAGGACGCAGCCGGTGCCGTAGATGTGGTTGGCCCCCCAGCGCCCGAACCACGCGCCGTCGTCCTCCTGCTGCCCGAGCAGCCAGCGCACGGCGCGCCGGGTGGCGGGGTCGCGCTCCCTCCCGAGGGCCGCCAGCATCTCCACGGTGTGGGCGGTGACATCGGCGGTGGGCGGGTCGACGCAGTACTCGCCGAAGTCGAAGAAGGGCAGCTTGCCGGGGAGGCCGCTGGTGTTGTCCGCGTCGAAGGCCCCCCACCCGCCGTCCGCGCACTGCATGCCGATGCTCCACCGTGCCGCCCTGTCCACCGCGCCGTCGAGGCGGTCCCGGTCGGGGTGGTCGACGCGGTACAGCGCGAGGACCGCTTCGGCGGTGTCGTCGAGGTCGGGGTAGTTCCGGTTGTGGAACTGGAAGGCCCAGCCCCCGGGCGCGAGGCGGGGGCGCCGTACGGCCCAGTCGCCGGGGCGGTCGGACTGCCGGGTGAGGAGCCAGTCGGCGGCCTTGACCAGCACGGGGTGGCCGGCGGCCAGGCCGGCGTCGAGCAGCGCGGTCATGGACAGGCAGGTGTCCCACACCGGACTGTGCACGGTCTGCAGCTTCCGTACGCCGTCCTCGGGCCAGGAGGCGCAGTCGTCCAGGTACCTGAACGCGGCCTGGAACACCGGGTGGTCCGACGGATAACCGTGCAGGTGGAGGGCGATGAGCACCCAGGTGGTCATGGGGGTGCAGGCTCCCCAGCTGCCGTCCGCCTCCTGGTGTTCGAGCAGCCAGCGGGCACACGCGTTCAGCGCGGCCCCGCGCACCGGGCGGGGGGCGACCCTGCGGTACCCGCGCAGCACGGCGTTCGCACGCCGGAAGACGCCCTCCCAGCCGAGGAGCGGTGCCGGTCCCCGCGCGGGGGCGTCGGTGCCGTCGGAGGTGGCGAAGAGCTCGTCGATGCCGAAGGGGACCGGTCGCACGGGCCGGTGGGCGCTGATGACGCCGAGGGCCACGAGGGCCACCCGCATGATGGCGCTGAAGGAGTGGATGTTCATGGGCGCCCACGAGGGCAGGGCGATGATCTCCGGCGGGACCTCGGGAAGGTCGTCCCAGCTCCACAGGCCGAACATGGCGAGCCACACCCGGGGCTCCAGCTGGGCGGCCGCGACGCCGCCCTGCTCGCGCACCCATGCCGCGCACCGGAGCATGTGTTCCTCGTCCGGACGGTGCCCGGCGAGCCGGAGTGCCACGTATGCCTGGACGGTGGTGCCCAGGTGGCCGGCTCCGTCGAAGACGAGGGGCCAGGAGCCGTCGGCACTCTGCTGCGTACGGATCCACCGGCCGCTCGCCGCGGCCACCCGCTCGTCCAGGGTGCCCAGCAGGTGCCGCAGGAACAGATCGTGCGCGTCATAGCTCACGTCCGTCGTGAAGACCTCCTTCCACCAGCCCGCACCGTGCTGCCGCGCGAGCAAGTGGCCCGCGGCCCGCTGCACGGCGCGCCGGGCCGCGTCCTCCGTCCCGTCGGCCGGGGGGAAGGCGAAGGCGACCGTCTCCTCCCCCGCCGGGTCCGGGCTCTTCTCCCGTGGCGCGTCGTCGGCTGTCGTCGTCATGGCACTCCTGCACCTCGCTGGTGGTCCGGGCTCGTCCGCGGCGCGTCGGCGGGCGCCGCCCACGGCGGAAGGCCGCGGGGCCGGAACGCCGCGCGGCGCGACGGCACCCCACCGCCAGGGACGAATGCCACAGAACTATCCGCGAGCCGGGAAAAGACACACCAGCGGTACGGGTTTCACCTGTCTGCCCCAGCAGTACGGCCACGGCGGCACGGTCAGCGGCCGCCGCCCCCTGCCGCACCCGGGATGAGCACAAGGAGCAGGAGGACCAGACCGCCCCCCAGACTGATGAACGTCCACAGCCTCGCCCTTGCCGACGCCCGCTCGGCACCGGCGTGGTCACCCGCGTGGAACTTCGCACTGGCCTGGGTGGCGAAGACGATGGCCGCGATGCCGGTGGGCAGGAAGCACAGCAGCGTCACCAGGACCGCCGGGACGAGGTAGCTCCGGGGCGGTTCGGCGTACGGCCGGTACTGCGGCTGGTACTGCGGTGGCGGCCCGGCGGGCGGTGGCTGGGGCCGGCCGTTCCAGGGGGTGTCGCCGCCCCAGTCCTCACCGGGCGGACCTGGCGGATAGGCCATGGTGGTCTCCTTCTCCGGTCGGCGTACCGCGCGCCGGCGGGTGCCGGACACGCAGGCCAGGGCGGGCAACGAGTGACGTACGGTCACGTGTCCGCTGTCAGCGCCTCCAGGACACTCCGGGGCGGCCGGTGCCCGACGGTCCACCGCGTCGATGTCGTGGCGGTCGCGGGTACGGGTCAGCGAGGCCGACAGCACCCGGCCCTCGCCCGACCAGTCGCTCTCCAGGCGGAGTTCGTCGTCGCCGCTCCGGCGGAAGTCCAGCCAGTGGCCGGCCACCCGGGCCCGGCGGCAGGGCCGGAGCCGGACCGTGGAGTCACCCGCCCTGCCCTGGCGTGACCGCAGCCGCAGGATCACCCCGGCCTCCAGCAGCGGAAGTTCTCCCGGCCGGTGGCGGCGGGGACCTTCGCAGAAGAAGACCTGGCACCAGACGCCCCCGTCGCCCGGTGCCAGAGCCTTGGCGGCCACCTCCGCCCGCGCGTCGGAGAACGTGACCTTGATCCCGACCGCATCCAGCCGGGGTCCGGGTCCTGCGGAGCCTGTCATCACGTGCCCCCCGTGTCCTCCGTCCGCGCGTGCTGCCACTCAACTCCGTTCACCGCGCCCGCGCTTCGGGGATGTCCCCACATGTGCCCCCGGTGCGCGCGGGCTCTTCAGGGCCGCTCTCCCGGGGAACATGATGGTCCCCGGCGTCCGAGTACGGGCCGCACACGGCACCTGAGCGCCCAGGGGGCGACATGGACGGCAGGCAACGGACCTCCGGCTGGTCCCGGCTCCCCCGCCCGGCGAGTGCGGGCCTCGTGGGCCGCGAGCGCGAACGCCGGCTGCTCGACGACCTGCTGGCGGCGGGGGCGGACGGGGGCGCGGCGCTGCTGCTGTGGGGCGAGCCCGGGGTGGGCAAGACGGCGCTGCTGGAGTACGCGGCCGAGCAGGCCGGGGACAACGCGCTGTGGGCGCGGGGCATCGAGTCGGAGACGGTCCTGCCGTTCGCGGTCCTGGCCGACCTGTTGCTCCCGTTTCGTTCAGAATTCAGGGAACTCCCGGGGGTACAGCGCGCGGCGCTGGAATCGTGTCCGGCCTTGTCGGACGAGCCGCTGGCCAATCCGTACGCGGCGTGCATGGGCGCGCTGAACGTGCTGGCCGCGCTCGGCGAGAAGCGGCCGGTCGCCGTCCTCGTCGACGACCTCCAGTGGGTGGACCCGTCCTCCCAGCGGGTGCTGCTGTTCATCGCGCGGCGGGTGGCGGGCGAGCGGGTCGCCCTCGCGTTCACCTCGCGCGACGACCACGGCGAGCCGGGCGCGCCGCACAGCCTGCCGTCCGTCGAGGTCACCGGGCTGTCGCGGAGCGAGTGCGGGCAGCTGCTGCGGCAGCAGGGGATCGTGGCCGCGCCGGCGGTGGAGGCGGAGCTGGTGAAGATCAGCGGCGGCAACCCGCTCGCCCTCCTGGAGGCCGCCCACCACCTGACCCCGGAACAGCGGCGCGGCGAGGAGCCGATGCACGACCCGCCGTCGCTGGGCCGGCACCTGGAGCGGGCCTGGTCGGCCCGGATCCGCGCGCTTCCCGAGGCCACCCGGCAGGCGCTCACCGTGCTCGCCGCGCACCGGTCGACGGAGCTGACCGGGCTGTGCGCGGCGCTGGCGGTGCTCGGTCTGTCGCTGGAGGCGCTGTGCCCGGCCGAGGAGGACGGGCTCGTGACGGCCACCGGCGACGGGCTGGACTTCCGCCACCCCGTGCTGCGTCCGCTGGTCCTCGGGAGGGCGCCGCTGGCGCACCGGCTCGCCGCGTTCGGCGCCCTCGCGGAGGTCACCCGCGGGCCGCTGCGCGCCTGGTACCGGGCTGCCGCCGCCACCGGCCCGGACGAGCAGGCCGCCGCCGCCCTGGCCGAGGCGGCGGAGGAGGCCCGTCGGCACAGCGCGCCCGGTGTGCTGCCGTTCACCCTGGCCGTACGCAGCGACCTGGAGGCCCGCGTCGGGCACTGGACCGCCGGGTACGGCGACGCCACCGAGGCGCTGCACTGGGCGCAGGAGCTGGGCCAGATCTCCTGCGCCGGCTACGGCCTCGCGTGCCTCGCCCGGCTGGACGCGCTGCGCGGCGACCGGGTGCGCTGCGGGGAGCAGGTGAGCCGGGCGCGGCGGGAGGTCGGCGGGTACGGCATCGGCTGCCTGGAGATGCACCTGTCCGCCGCGCTGGGCCTGGCGGCGCTCGCGCACGGTGACCACTGCGCCGCGGCCGACCAGTTGGAGCAGAGCTTCGCGCTGGTCACCGCGCAGGGGGTGGGCAATCCGCTGGTGGTGCCGTGTGCTGCCGATCTCGCGGAGGTGCAGGCGCGGGCGGGCAACACCGCGCGCGCCGCGGAGGTCACCGACTGGCTGGAGGAGCGCGCGCGGGCCACCGGGCTGGCCGCGCCGGAGGCCGCCGCCGCCCGCTGCCGGGGCCTGCTGGCCGAGTCGTACGAGGCGGCGCGGGACGCGTTCGCCGCCGCGCTCGTGGCGCACCAGCGCGCCCGGGACCCGTTCGAGCAGGCCCGTACGCTCCTGTGCGAGGCGGAACTGCTGCGCCGCTACCGCCGTCCCACCGCCGCCCGCACGCCGCTCACCTCGGCACTGGCGCGCTTCGAGAGCCTGGGCGCCGTACCGTGGGCCCGCCGGGCCGCCGGTGAACTGGCCGCGACGGGCGCCCCCTCGGCGGCGCCGGACGCCCGCGACGGCGCCCTGCAACAGCTGACACCGCAGGAGTTCCAGGTGGCGCGCGGCCTGAACAACACCGAGGCGGCCGCCTCCCTGTTCGTCTCGCGCAAGACGGTCGAGGCCCACCTCACCCGCGTCTACCGCAAACTGGGCGTCCGCTCGCGGACCGAGCTGGCGCGGCTGATGGCATCCGGCGAGACGGTCGGCTGATGCCGTACGCGGAGCCGATTTCCGCTCCCACATCCGCCGAAAAAGGGGCCAACACCACCGTCGGCCAGGGAGCGGATTGACGTACGCCGGGGGCTCGTGTGTCATGACTCGGCAAAGAAATGGCAACGGGGGTCTCATGAGTCAGGGCACCAACGTCGAGAGCGACGCGCTGCGCACCTACGCACGCGCCGCCGAGAGCGCGGCCGACCGGATCGCGAAGATCCGCAGCCGTACGACCGGGCTGGATCTGTCGGACGGCACCTTCGGCCAGTTGCCGGAGGCCAACAGCCTGCGCGCCGACTACACCGAGCAGAAGGACCAGTCCGGTACGGACCTGGAGGACAGCGCGGAGATGCTGCGCACCGTCGCCGAGGCGGTCCGCGGGTCCGCGGACAACTACGACGCCAACGAGGACGGGACGGCGCGCGGCTTCGGGGGCGGTGCCTGATGGGTGCCGGCCAGGCCGCGGGCAGTGCGCTCGACCGCGTCAACTACGTCCTGGACTGGAGCAATCCGCTCGCCGCCACCCTCGACGAGGTCATCAAGGGCATACTCAAGCAGTGCGGTGCCGACGACTGGTTCGACTGGGTCACCGGGGACAGCGAACTGCTGGAGAAGACCGCCCAGGAGTGGCGGAGCGCCGCCCGTGACCTGCGGGACGTCGTGGCGGACCTGGTCGCCGAGCGCAAGTCCGTCGAGCGGGTGTGGGAGAGCGAGGCCGCCCAGGGCTTCAGCAGGACCATGACCGACTTCGAACAGGCGCTGCTCGACGAGGCAGACGACATGGACACCGTCGCCGAGCTGCTGGAGATGGCGGCGGCGGCCTGCACGATCGCCGAGCAGGCGATGACGGACCTGCTCGTGGAGATCGTCGAGGCGCTGATGGTCACCGCCGCGACCACGGCGATCCTGTCGGTACTGACGGCAGGCGCGGCGGCGGCGATCGGTCCGCTGGCAGGCGCGGCGAACGTGGCGTACCGGGCGGCCAAGGCGACCCGCATCGCGGCGAAACTGGCCGACAAGCTCGCCGACATCGCCCGGCAGACGCAGGCCCTGGCGAAACTCTCCCGGCTGCGCCGGTACCTGCGCGGGCTGGACCGTGCGAAGATCAAGGAGTGGAAGGGCGCCAAGTGGAAGATCGTCGGGAGTCTGCGGCGCGGTGAGGTGCCCGCGGCGGGTGACATCGCCCAGTACCTGGCGTGGAAGCAGGGCAAGAACCTCGCCAAAGGCATGCTCGGCGTCGACCCGGGCGGTGCGGTGACGGGCTCCGTCGCGGAGAACGGCCCCGGGCTCGCGGAAGAGGCGTACGAGTACGGCAGGCGCCCGCCGTCGCAGAGCTTCGACGAGCGTATGGGGCCCGGCCCCGACCAGGCCGAGAAGTCCGTGCGGGAGGCTTTCGGATGAAGATCGGCGAAGTGCTCACCTCCTGGTCCGGCTTCAAGGCATGGCTGTCGCCGCCCGACCGGCACGCCGTCGCGCGCGAGGCCAGGGCCCGGGCGGCGGCCCTGCTGCCGCCCGGCGAGACCGTGGTGGACGGGCACACCGTCGAGCCGGGCGAGCGGGTGCCGCAGCCGCCGAAGCCGTACCGGGTGGACGCCTTCGGCAACCGGCCCACGGTCGGCGGCCGGCTGCTGAACGGCGCGGAGCGCGTCGACCTGGCGCTGGACCGGATCAACCCCTTCAACGCGGCGCTGGACGCGTGGGACCGGCGCGGCGAGGACCGCGACGCGCAGTGGCACGGCGGCTGGGAGAGCGCGGCCGGGCGGCTGGCGGCGGCCCTGCGCCCGCGCACCGAGGAGAAGTACCTGTCGGTGCTGCTGCTCACCGAGGGCGGCCTGCACGTGGTGCGCGTCCGGCTCACCTCGGACGGGAAGAAGACGGCCGGTGCCGCCGAGCACGCCTGCGCCGTCGCCCGCCGGGACGTCACCTGGCTGCGCGACCGCAAGGACGTACGGCACGGTACGCACGAGATCGGCTTCGCCGACGGGTCCTGGGTGACGGTGTTCCTCCCCCTCGGCGGCTGGGGCACGCTCGTCGAGGCGTTCCCGCACCGGCTGCGCCACACCGACCCGAGGCCCTGACGGCGCATCCCCCGCCGTGCGCGGCGCCGTCGGCGTATGGGTTAGGTTCACAAGTCGAGGCGCCGTCCGGGTGGCCGGTGATCTGTGGTTCGCTGTCCGCTGTCCGCTCGCGGCGCCCTGGTGACGGTCCTACCCGGGAGAAGACGCGATGCAAGAGCCAGTGGAGCCGCCGTCGGCAGCGCACGGTCCCGAGGCGGCCGCCGCGCCGTCGGGCGCGGACGGTACCCGGGACGGCGGGCCGCGGGACGGCGGGCAGGCGGACGGCGGGCAGGCGGAGCTCGACCGGCTCCGCCGGGAAGTACGGGACCTGCGCGGCAAGCTGCTGGCGCATCCGCTGATCTCGCAGGCACAGGGCATGCTCCAGGAGCGCTACCGGCTGCCGGACGCGCAGACCGCGTTCGCGCTGCTGAAGCACTGTTCACAACAGCACAACCTGAAACTGCGGTCCCTGGCGTCCGCCGTGGTGTCGGTGCCGCGTCCCGACGACGAGCGGGGGCCGTGGTTCCCGGGCCGCACCGGGCGGACCCCTCCCCCGCTGCGCTTCCTGCCCGGCCACCGGCCGGACAAGGTCAACCGCAGTACGGTGCTGAAGCAGGTGCTGCACCAGGCGCTCACGTTCACCGACGCCGAGATGGGGGACCTCCAGACGCTGGAGCCCGCGGTCGGGCTGCGGATGGAACACCACCATGGGCTCAGCGCGGAGTTCCTGGACTTCTTCGCCGTGGTCGGCGAGGGCACGTCCTGCGCGCTCGCCGCCCGGCGCCGGGTCCGCGTCGTCGCCGATATCGCCACCGACGCGGCGATCAGCGAACCCGCCCGCGAAATGATCCTGGCGGTCGGCAGCCGCACCGCGCACAGCGTGCCGATGCTGTCGGCCGCCGACCGTACCGTCGGTGTGTTCTCCCTCCACCTCCCGCGGGCCGGACAGGACCTCACGCGGCCCCAGGCCACCGCCGTGGACGGGCTGGCCGTCCAAGCCGGCCGATGGCTCGACTGGCACCGGCGCACGGTCCTGCTGAACGCCCTGGAGGACCTCCACCGCCACGGCAAGGACCTGCGGGACGATCCGTCGCGGCAGCTCACGGACTGAGCGACGGGGCACTAGAGGCAGACCGCGCCGCCCTCCCCCGGCCCGTGTTCGACCAGCATCGCGCTCCACGCCGCGGCCGGGCTCATGTTGAGGACGACGGCCAGTCCGCCCTCGGGCAGCTGGCCGCGGTCCATGGCGGTGGTGAGGTTGAGCAGGGCGTCGTTGGGGCCGAGGTGGCCGTTGTCCCGCAGGTTGTCGGCGCAGGCGTCGGAGAGCTCGACGTCCAGCGACTCGGCGACGATCCGGTGCGCGGCGGTGGACAGGTTCTGCCCGACGTAGCAGGCGACCGCGTCCCGGTCCAGGCCGTTGCGCTCCAGCAGCCGGCGGGTCAGCGCCGCGATCCGCTTCCTGGACTCCACCGCGAGCCGGAAGGCGTACGTGGGGACGTCGGTGCACTCCTCGCGCCACTGCTCCGGTGCCCGGCCCCGGTAGTCGACGTGGAACAGGTCCCAGTACGTACCGCTGGTCTCCAGGAGGACGTCCCGGACGCGCAGCGGGCCGTCCCGGGAGACCAGGACGGCCTGGCCGCTGTCGCCGTTGACGGTCACCGGGTGGCGGTAGCGGCGCGGGGTGACCGGTTTGCTGCCGTGCACGACCAGGACGTGGGCGGCGGACGGATCGGTGGCGAGCCGGCCGGCCGCGGCGAGCAGGCCGGGCACCACCGAGGCGCAGCCCAGGCCGCCCACCGAGAACGCCCAGGCCCGGCCGGCGCCGAGCAGCGCCTGGAGCCGGGTCGCCTCGGAGGTGGCGAACGCCTCCGGCGCCCGGGGCTCGATCAGGATCAGGCCGTCCAGCCGGTCCGGGCTCAGCCCCGCCCTGGCGAGTGCCTGCTGCCCGGCCCGGCCCGCCAGGTCCGTCGCGGACAGGTCCGCGCCGACGGCGACCTGCTCGATGCCGAGGGCCAGGCACGCCGCCCGTTCCGGGGCGTCCAGTTCGGCCAGTTCCGGCAGGCCGGCCACGGCGGTGCGGCCGGGCAGGTGGGTGGCCGTGGTGTGCAGGGCGACGCTCATTCCCCGATCCCCGCTTCCAGTTGCTCGATCTGCCGCTGGCTCAGCGCGACCAGCGGGAAGTCGGACGGTACGTGACCGCCCGCGCCGGGCCGGTCCGCATACGCCACCAGCCCGGTCAGCAGCGCCGCCCAGCCCCGGCACAGCTCGCGCGCCGCGCTGTCGCCGATCAGGTGGCGCGAGCACCACAGGGACAGGTGCAGCTCGGGTCCGTCCGGCCCGTCCACGACCGAGCCGGACGCCTCCAGGGCGTGGCCCAGGGCGGTGTGCTCCGCGACCTCGCCGCCGAGTTCGAGCAGCCGCCAGCGGCCGGCCGCGCCGTCCGGGGCGGCACCGTCCGCGGCGGTGCCGTCGCCGAGGAGTCCGCCCAGATAGTTGAAGCCGATCGACGGAGCGGGCAGTCCGGCCAGTGCGCGCCCGGCTCCGGGGTGCAGATAGCGCAGGGCTCCGTATCCCAGGCCGTTGCCGGGCACGACACCGAGCTGTTCCTTGATCCGTTTGACGAGCTGTCCGGCGGCGGGCCCGCCGGCCCGGACCTCGGCCGGATCGGCCGTGCCGGGGTCCAGCCGCACGGGGTACGCGCAGGTGAACCAGCCGACCGTACGCGACAGGTCCATGGCGTCGGTGAGCGGTTCCCGGCCGTGGCCCTCCACGTCGATCAGCACCGGGCCCGTGCCGTCCCCGCGCGCCGCGCGCCATTCGGCCACCGCGGCGGCCAGCGTGGCGAGCAGGAGGTCGCCGGTGCCGCAGTAGAAGGCCGCCGGGACGGCCGTCAGCAGCCCGGCGGTCACCGGGGCGGGCAGCGGTACGGAGACCTGTCCGGCGTGCGCGGTGGTGTCGCGCGCGGGGTCGAGGGGCCGCCCGCCGGGCAGCGGCTCGCCGGGGGCGAGGACGCGTTGCCACACCGGGAGTTCGGCCTGCCACGCGGGCGTGCCCGCGAGCGACGCCAGGGTGCGCGCCCACTGCCCGAAGGAGGTCGGTACGGGCGGAAGCGCCACGGGACGGCCCGCGGCGAGCGCTTCGTACGCCGCTTCCAGGTCGTGCAGCAGGACCTTCCAGGACAGCACGTCGACCACGAGGTGGTGGACGACGAGCAGCAGCCTGCTCTCCTCGGCCGTCCCCCGGTCCAGCAGGACGAGCTGCGCCGTCACACCGGCGCGGGGGTCGAGCCGTCCGGCCGCCGACCGGCCCTCCCGTTCGGCGAGACCGGCCAGCTCCCGGGGGCCGAGCCCCGCCGCGTCCACCCGGCGGACCCGGTCGGCCGTGCCGTCTGCGCTGCCCGTGGCACCCGCGTCGGCCGCGCTGTCCGTACGGTCCGGGGCGGCCCCCGGCACGGTCAGCGACCAGGTGGCGGGGTCGGTGCCCTCCTCCCCCGTCAGCCGGGCCCGGAGCATGGCGTGGTGGTCCAGCACCGCCCGGAAGGCGGCGGTCAGCGCGGCGGGGTCCGTTCCGGCGGGGACCGCCACGGTCACGGTCTGGGCGAACCGGCCCGGCATCCCCGCCCGTCCGGCGAATTCCCGCATCACGGGCGTGAGCGGGGTCCGCTGGTCCGTCCCGTCGTCCGGCTCGGCGCGCGGGGGTGCGGCCCCGGCCGTGGCCACCGCCGCGATCGCCGCGGCCGTCCGGTGCTCGAAGACGTCACGTTGCGAGATCATCACCCCGGCGCGGCGGGCGCGGGCCACGAGCTGGATGGACATCACCGAGTCGCCGCCGATGGCGAAGAAGTCGTCGCCGGCGCGGACCGTGGCGGCGCCCACCAGGTCGCCGAAGAGCTTGCGCAGGACCGCTTCGGCGTCGCCGGGCGGTCCGGGCACGTGTGAGGGCTCCGCGGCGGGCACGCGGGCGGGCTCGGAGGTGTGCGGCGGTGGCTCGGCGGTGTGCGGCGGTGGCTCGGCGGCGCGGGGCGCCTCGGGGGCGGGCTCCGGTACGGTCTGCGGCGCGCTGGGCCGCTCCGCCCGCGCCGCCCGCTCCCGCCCCAGTTCGCCGAGCGGCCGGCCCGGCTCCGCCACGGCCGCCGCGACCAGGGCGGGGAACCACCGGACGAGGCGGTCCGCGGTGGCCCGGTCGAAGAGGGCGGTCGCGTAGTCGAGTTCGCCGATCATCGGCCCGGCCCCGGCGTCCACGATCCCGAAGGACAGGTCGAACTTGGCGGTGCCCGGGACCACGCCGCCCACGTCGGTATCGGCGTACCGGGAGATGTCCACACCGGCCAGGCCGCCTTCGTACTGCGGCACGTTCTGGTAGGTGTACGTCACGTCGTACAGCGGGTGCCGGGCGAGGTCGCGCCGCGCGCCGCCCGCCGAGACGATCTGGCTGACCGGGATCTCCTCGTGGTCCAGGACGCCCGCGACGGTGCCCGCGCACCGCCGCACCAGCTCGTCGAAGGTCAGCTCCGCGGTGGTGTCGGTGCGGAAGGGCGGAAGGTTGTTGAAGTAGCCGATGACGTCCTGCACGTCGGGGTGGACGCGGCCGGAGGTGGCGACGCCGATGACGATGTCGCGGTGCCCCGACCACAGGTGGACCAGCGCGTCGAGCACGGCGAGCATGGTGACGAAGGTCGTGACCCCGCTGCGGCGGCTGTACTCCCGTACGCGCTCGGCGCGCTCGGCGTCGACGAGGAAGGGGAGCACTTCCCCCTGGTACGACTGCACGTCCGGGCGCGGGCGGTCCAGGGGCAGTTCGGGGCGGCTCAGCCCGGCCAGCTCCGCGCGCCAGAAGTCCAGGCTGCGCCGCCAGCGGGGCCCGCCCGGCAGGGAACGCTGCCAGGCGGCGTAGTCCTGGTACTGGACGGGGAGTTCGGGCAGCCGGGCCGGGGTGCCGGTGCTGCGCGCCCGGTAGAACTCGGCGAGGTCGCGGGTGAACAGCGCGGTGGAGCCGCCGTCGAAGACGGTGTGGTGGAAGGTCAGGACGAGGACGTGGTCCTCCGGGGCCCGTTTGATCAGCAGCACCCGCAGCAGGGTGTCCCGGGTGAGGTCGAAGGGCTGCGCGACCGCGTCCCGGATGAGGGTGCGGACGCGGGGGCCGCGCTGTTCCTCGGGCAGCCGGCTGACGTCCAGGACGGCCAGGAGCGGTTCGGGGGCGGTGAACGCCACGTACGGCGCGCTGTTCTCGTCGGTCAGGAAGGCGCTGCGCAGCACTTCGTGCCGCCCGGCCATGTCGGCCAGCGCGTCCTGGAGGGCGGCCGTGTCCAGCGGGCCGGTGAGGTGCAGGGGCGCGGGGACGTTGTAGAGCGGGCTGCCCGGGTTCACCTGGTCGAGGTACCACAGGGGTTCCTGGCCGAAGGAGAGCGGCAGCGGGCCGTCGCGGCCGATCCGCGGGATCGGACGGTCGTCCGGCGCGGTGGCGGGCTCGTCGGCCCCGCGCGCCTCGGTGGTGAGTTCGTGCAGCCGCCCGGCGAGGGCGCGGACCGTGGGGTGGGCGTAGAGGTCGGCGAAGGTGACCGGTACGCCGAATTCCTGCTGGAGGCGGCGCAGCAGCCCGACGCCGACCAGTGAGGTGCCGCCGAGCATGAAGTAGTCCGCGTCGGGCCCGACGGCGGGCTGGTCGAGCAGGTCGGACCAGACCGCGGCGACGCGCCGTTCGGCCTCCGCGCGGCCGGGCTGCGCCACAGGCGCGCTTTCGACAGGGCGGGAGGTGGCGGGCCGCTCGGCGCGGGGGCGGCCGAACCGGCACCGGGTCGGCGCGAAGGGGTACGTCGGTGCCTCGATGCGCCGGATGCCGGTGTCGCGGTAGTAGCGCTCCCAGTCGAGGGCGGCGCCGAGTTCGTAGAGGCGGCCGAGGCGGGCCAGGACTCCGGCGCGGGACCCGTCCCCGGCCAGGTCCACGACAGGCAGATCCGGGGCCAGGGCGCCGATCTCGCGTGCGAGGACGCCCCCGCCGGTGAGTTCCACGAGCAGGGCGCCGTCCCGGACGAGGCCGGCCGCCACCGGCTCCAGCCGGGCCCGGTCGGGCGCCGCGTCGGGCTGCTTCCGGACGGCCTCGGCGACCGCGTCGGCGAGCGCGGCCTTGTCCCGTGCGGCGCGGACGGCCGGGTTGCCCGCCCCGGAGCCGATCAGGCCGACGTCCGTCAGCCCCAGCGACTCGGCCACGCGGTAGAGGGCGTACTGCCGTACGACGGTGCGGCCGGCCGGGTCGGGGGTGGCGGCGTCGAGTTCCGCGCAGGTGACGGGGACGGGGAACTGCGCGCACAGCCGCGCCCAGGCCGCGTCGTCCAGGAGCGCGTCCCCGGAGAACAGCAGGACGGGCCGCGGCGCGTCGGCCGCGGGGGCCCCGGGGACAGCCACCGCGCGCAGCCGCGCGGCGAGTTCGCCGGTCGTCGTGGCGGTCACCGCCAGCCGGTACGGATGGTCGTCACGGCCCCGGTTCAGCGCGTGCGCGACGGCCGGCAGCGGCTGGTCGGTGCGCTCGGCGAAGTCGGCCAGCCGGGTGCGGTAGCGGTCCAGAGCGCCGGCCGACCGGGCCGAGACCGTGACCAGTTCGGTGTCCGGCGCGGGGGCCGCCTGCGGCGCCAGGACGGGCGCCTGTTCCAGC
The DNA here is from genome assembly GCF_044327805.1 of Streptomyces sp. NPDC018019. Lineage (NCBI taxonomy): Bacteria > Bacillati > Actinomycetota > Actinomycetes > Kitasatosporales > Streptomycetaceae > Streptomyces > Streptomyces sp. NPDC018019. The sequence continues at coordinate 104,456 of NZ_JBIRGD010000020.1, forward strand.
ACGGCGTGCACATTGGTGCCGGTCATGCCCCAACTGCTCAGCCCGGCGCGGCGTACGGCGGGTGCGTCCGGCTGCCAGGCGCGGGGCCGCTCGTTGACGTACACCGGGCCGCTGAAGTCGATCAGCGGGTTGGGGGCGGTGAAGTTGACGGCCGGGTAGTGGACGCCGTGCCGCAGCGCCGCCATGACCTTGAACAGGCCGGCGATGCCCGCCACGTTGCCGAGGTGCCCGATGTTGGCCTTGACCGAGCCGATCGCGCACTGCCGGCCGGTCACGCCCGCGGCGGAGAAGGCGCGGCGCAGCGCGTCCACCTCGACGACGTCGCCGAGCGGCGTGCCCGAGCCGTGGCATTCGACGTAGCCGATGGTGCCCGCCTCGACGCCCGCGTCCCGCCACGCCTCGGTCAGCACGGCCGCCTGTGCCGCCTGGCTCGGCGCGGCCATGGTGGCGGCGCGGTAGCCGTTGTGGTTGACGGCGACGCCCTTGAGGACGGCCAGCACGTTGTCGCCGTCGGCGAGCGCCGCGGACAGGGGTTTCAGGATGACGATGCCGCCGCCCTCCCCCGCGGTCATGCCGTTGGCGTCCGCGTCGAACGGGCGGCAGCGCTCGTCGCTGGACTCCAGGCCCGGCAGCGGTGTCCAGTCGGCCTTCCTGACCGGTGGGGGCAGCAGGTTGACGCCGCCGACGATCGCCAGCGGCGTCTCGCCGTTGCGCAGCTGCCGGACCGCGAGGCTCACCGCGGTCAGTCCGCTGCTGCACGCGGTGTCCACCACCAGGGCGGGCCCTCGCAGGTCGAAGAGGTAGCTGAGGCGGGCGGCGAGCGCGGCCGTGGAGGTGCCGAGCATCTGCACCACGTCGCGGTCGGTCTCCGCCGCCCATTCGGGGCCGGTCTCCACGGCGGCGAGCAGGACCGAGGCGGCCGAACCGCGCAGCGCGGCCGGGGCGTAGCCCGCGGATTCGATGGCCTGGTGGGTGAGTTGGAGCAGCAGCCGCTGGTGCGGGTCCATCAGCTCGGCCTCGCGCCGCGGGATGCCGAACAGCTCGTGGTCGAACAGGTCGATGCGGTCCAGGTAGCCCATGGCGAGGTACCGTTCGCCGGGGTCGTCGCCGGCGTGCAGCCGGGCGGGTCCCGGCCCGCCGACGCTGTCGCGGCCCCGGCGCAGATTGTCGTGGAACGTCTCCGGGTCCGCCGCGTCGGGAAAGATCCCGGCAGCCCCGATGATCGCGACGTCACCCGTCCTCATGTGTCTCTCCGATGCTCGTGGCGGTCCGGCCGGTGCGGGCTACAGCTCGTGACTGTGGTCGTCGTCCACGGGGACCAGCCGCAGGCGGTCGACGGTCTCGGCCATCGCCTCGATGGTCGAGTGTTCGAAGAACAGCGCGACCGGCAGGTCCCGGCCGCTGAACCGGGCGAGTTCGCCGCGTACGGCCATCAGCTTCAGCGAGGTGCCGCCCGCGTCGAAGAACTTCTCCCGCATGCCGAACTCCAGGCGGCCCAGCACCCGGCACCAGATCCGGTGGACGGCGTGTTCGGTCGCGGTGCGCGGGCCGCGGTCGGCGGGCGGGCGGATCCGGTCCGGGGCGGGCAGGGCGGCCCGGTCGGCCTTGCCGTTCGGGGTCAGCGGGAGCGCGTCGAGGGGCACGATGGCGGCCGGGACGAGGTGGCCGGGCAGGAACCGGGCCACATGGTCGCGCAGCAGCTGCGGGTCCGCGTCCGGGGGCGGCCCGCCGTCGGCGCGCTCCTCGGGGACGACGTAGCCGATCAGCTGCCGGTCGCCGGTACGGTCCGCACGGGCGGTCACCACGGCCTGGGCGACCGCCGGATGCGCGGTGAGCACCGCCTCGATCTCGCCCGGCTCCACCCGGAACCCGCGGATCTTGACCTGGTCGTCGGCCCGGCCGCGGAACTCCAGCTCGCCGCCCGCGGTCCAGCGCACGAGGTCGCCGGTGCGGTACATCCGGCCGCCGTACGGGCAGGCCACGAAGCGTTCCGCGGTCGCGGCGGGCCGGTTGGCGTAGCCGCGGGCCAGGCCGGGGCCGGTGGTGTACAGCTCGCCGGTCACCCCGGGCGGCACCGGCCGCAGGGCGTCGTCCAGCACGTATGTCCGGACGTTGCCGACCGGGCGGCCGATCGGCGGCGGCTTGTCCCGCGGGCCGGTGTCCGGGGCCACCCGGGCGGCGGTGCTGATCACGGTGGCCTCGGTGGGGCCATAGGTGTTCCACATCCGCGTCCGCCCCGCCCACCGGCTCGCCGGGCCGGCGGTCAGCCGCTCGGCGCCCACGACCAGGTTGCGTATCCCCGGCAGGGCCGCCGGGTCGAGCATGCCGAGCAGGGAGGGCACCATGCACGCCGTGGTGACGCCGTGGGAGACGACCAGGCGGGCCAGCGCCACGGGGTCGGCGCGCTCCGGTCCGGTGGCGATCACCAGGGTGCCCCCGGCGGCCAGGGTGACCGCCACGTCCATCACCGCCGCGTCGAAGCTGAACGACGCGAACTGCAGCGCGGCCACTCCCTCGCCCGCGTCCAGCACCGGCCGCAGCGCCGCGGCGAGGTTCACCACGCCACGGTGCGGGACGGCCACGCCCTTGGGCCGTCCCGTCGAACCGGACGTGTAGATCACGTACGCCAACTGGTCGAGCGCAGTCTCAAGTTGAACGGGCTCGGTGGCCTCGGCGTCGATGATCCCCGCCGCGTCGTCCAGCGCCACCACCGCCGGTCCGGGCGGAATGCCGGCCGAGGTGCCGGCCGTGCTCAGGACGAGGGCCGCGCCACTGTCGGCCACCATGTACGCGAGCCGGTCAGCGGGATAGTCCGGGTCCAGGGGTACGTACGCGCCGCCGGCCTTCCACACCGCCAGCAGCCCGGCGATCATGTCCACCCCGCGCGGCAGGCACAGCCCGACCCGGGTCTCGGGCCCCACCCCCTTACCGGCCAGGAAGCGCGCCAACCGGTCGGTCCGGGCGTCCAGTTCGGTGTACGTCACGGCTTCGGAGCCGCAGCGCAGCGCCACCGCGTCCGGGGTCCGGGCCGCCTGCGCCCGGAAGAGGTCCACGAACGTGCCGTCGGGCAGCGGGCGCTCGGTGGCGTTCCATCCTTCGACCAGCAGGTGCCGTTCGGCCTCGTCCAGGACGTCGAGGTCGCCGATCCGTGTGTGCGGATCATCCGCGGCCTGCTCCAGCACGCGGACCAGGCGGTCGCCCACGGCCCGTACAGTGTCCGCGTCGAACAGGTCCGTGGCGTACTCCAGGTGGCAGGCCAGGCCCGCCGGGGCGCCGTCCGCGTCGTGCCGCTCGCGCAGCAGGAGCGACAGGTCGAACCGTGTCGAGGAGAGTGCGCACGGCTCGGCCCGGGTGGTGAGCCCGGCGAAGGAGAGCGCGGTGCCCGGGGTGTTCTGGAAGGCGAAGCCGAGCTGGAACAGCGACTGCCGGGACAGCGACCGGTCGGGGTTCAGCACCTCCACCAGGCGGTCGAACGGCAGGTCCTGGTGGCTGTAGGCGGCCAGGTCGGCTTCGCGGACCCGGGCGGCCAGTTCGGCGAACGTGGGGTTGCCGCGCACGTCCGTCCGGAGCACCAGGGTGTTGAGGAAGCAGCCCACCAGGTCGTCCAGGGGCTCGTCCACCCGGCCCGCGACCGGCGCGCCGAACGGGATGTCGTCCCCCGCGCCCAGCCGGGAGAAGAGCACCGCCGACGCCGCCTGCGTCACCATCGCCAGGGTCGCGCCGCACTCCCGGGCGATCTCCAGCAGGCGCCGGTGCGTGGAGGCCGACGTGCGGACGGCCAGCGTCCGGCCCCGGTGGCTCGCGACGGCCGGGCGCGGCCGGTCGGCGGGCAGGTCCAGCGCGTCCGGCAGGTCCGCGAGGGCCCCGGTCCAGTAGGCGAGCTGGCTGCCGAACAGGCTCGCCGGGTCCTCCTCGTCCGCCAGCAGCGCGCGCTGCCACAGCGTGAAGTCCGCGTACTGGACGGCCAGCGGCGCCCAGTCCGGTGCGCGCCCTTCGACGCGTGCCGTGTAAGCGGCCGACAGGTCCCGGGCGAGGATGCCGAGCGACCAGCCGTCGGCGGTGATGTGGTGCAGCACCACGAGCAGGACGTGCTCGCCGGGTCCGGTCGCGAACAGGGTGGTGCGCCAGGGCGGCGCGGCCGTCAGGTCGAAGCCCCGGCCCGCTTCGGCGGCGAGCGCGTCCTGGAGCCGGTCCTCGGACACGTCCACCGTCGGTATCCGTACCGCGGCCTCCGCCAGGACCTGCTGGTAGGGGCCGCCGTCCGCCTCCCCGTAGACCGTGCGCAGCGCCTCGTGCCGCGCGGCCGTGTCGCGCCAGGCCGCCGCCAGCGCCGCCGGGTCCAGTGCGCCGCTCAGCCGCAGGCACAGCGTGATGTTGTTGACGCTCTCCGGGCCTTCCAGCCGGTCGAGGAACCACATGCGCTGCTGCGCGGACGACATGGGCAGCGGAGTGGGCCGCGCGGCCCGGACCACCGCCGGGCGCGCGGCGCCGAGCCGGTCCAGCCGCCGGGCCAGCAGGGCCGGGGTCGGGTGCTCGAACAGCATCCGGTTGGAGACCTCGACGCCCAGTACGGTACGGATCCGGCTCGCCAGCCTGGTCGCCAGCAGGGAATCGCCGCCGAGCCGGACGAAGCTGTCGCCGGGCCCGACCCGGGGCGCCCGCAGCACCTGCGCGAAGAGCGAGCAGAGCACTTCCTCGTGCGGAGTGGCCGCCGGATCGGCGGCGGCTTCGGGGGCCGGGTCCGGTGCGGGCAGGGCGGCCCGGTCGACCTTGCCGTTCGCGGTCAGCGGGAGCCGGTCCAGCACGACGGTCGCCGCGGGCCGCAGGTATTCCGGCAGGTGGGCCGCGGCGAAGCGCTGTACGGCGTCGGCGACCGGGGTGCCGGGGCGCGCGGGCACGGCGTACGCGACCAGCCGCTTGTGGCCGGGGGCGTCTTCCCGTACGGCCACGGCCGCCTGGGCGAGCTCCGGGCAGCGGGCCAGGACGGCGGCCGTCTCGTCCGGTTCGACGCGGTAGCCGCGGATCTTGACCTGGTCGTCGGTGCGGCCGAGGAATTCCAGGTGCCCGTCCGCGTTCCAGCGGACCAGGTCGCCGGTGCGGTACATGCGCCCGCCGTAGGGGCAGGCGACGAACCGTTCGGCGGTGTGCGCGGGCCGGTGCAGGTAACCGTGTGCGACGCCGAGCCCGGCGATGTACAGCTCCCCCGGGACACCGGCCGGTGCCGGACGCAGCCCGCCGTCCAGCACGTACAGGCGGACGCCGGCGCGCGGGCCGCCCAGCGGCAGGGGGGACGGCACGGGGGCGCCCGGCCGGAGGGTGTGGACGGTCGCGCACAGGGTGGCCTCGGTGGGCCCGTACAGATGGCGGATCTCCACCTCCGGGCAGGCGCGGGCGACCTGGGCCACGGCTTCGGCGGGCACCACGTCGCCGCCGGTGAGGACGTGCCGCAGGCCGGCCAGGCACTCCGGGGTCTCCTGGGCCAGCACCCGGAACAGGCCGGCGGTCAGGTGGACCGTCGTCAGGCCGGCATCGGCGACCAGGCCCGTCAGCAGGTCGGAGTCGGCCACGCCCGCGGGGGCCACGACGACGCGGCCGCCGTTGAGCAGCGGCACCCAGACCTCCAGGAGGGAGGCGTCGAAGGTGTGCGGGGCGTGGAAGAGCGTCCGGCCGGTGGCGCAGCCGCCCCAGCAGGGGTCCGCGGCCAGGGCCGCGACGCCGCCGTGGGTCACCGTGACGCCTTTCGGCTCCCCGGTGGACCCGGAGGTGTACAGCACGGCGAACGCCGAGTCCGCCGTCACCCGTACCGGTACGGGCTCCGTGCCGCCCGCACCGGCGAGGGCGTCCTCCACCACGGCTCCGGTCACCTCGAAGGCCGGTGCCGCGTTCCCGGTCATCAGGCCGGTGCGTCCGGCCGGGCCGCCCGGGTCGACCGGCACGTACGCCGCCCCGGCCTTGACGACGCCGAGCAGCACGGCCGGCAGGTCCGGGGACCGGGGAAGCCGTACCGCCACCCGGTCCCCGGCCGCCACTCCCCGCGCCCGCAGGAAGCGCGCGACGGCGTCCGCCCGCCGGTCCAGCTCCCCGTACGTCAGACGCGTGTCCCCGCCCACGACCGCCACCCGGTCCCGGCACCGCTCCACCACCCGCGCGAACGCGCCGGTCACCGTCTCCCCCGCCGCGCCGGGCGGCCCCACGTTCACCCCGGCCGTCAGCCGCTCCCGCTCGCCGTCCAGCAGGGCGTCGATCCCCGCCGGCCGGACCGAGGCGTCGCCCGCGATCTGCGCCAGCACCCGCGCCAGGCGTGCCGCCACCGCCTCGGCCGCGTCCCGGCCGAACAGGTCCGGGCGGTAGGTCAGCCGGAAGTCGCCGGGCAGCGCGTTGAGCACGAGCGGGTAGTGGGCCGCCGCCCGTCCGGTGACCTCGTCGAGCCGGACCCCGTTGCCGAGGTCACCGGACGGCATCTCCAGCGGGAGGTTCTGGTAGACCACCAGCGTGTCGAACAGTTCCCGGGTGCCGGTGAGGTGGTGCAGCTCCCACAGGCCGACGTGTTCGTGGGCCAGCAGCGCGGCCTGCTCCGCGGACAGCCGGCGCAGGAAGTCCGCCAGCGGCTCCTGTTCGCCCCAACGCGCCCGTACGGGCAGCGTGTTGATGAACATCCCGACCATGTTCTCGATGCCCGGCACCTCCGGCGGCCGGCCGGAGGTGGTGGTGCCGAACACCACGTCGTCGCGGCCGGTCAGCCTGCCGAGCAGGAGCGCCCACGCGGCGCGGACCAGGGTGCTCACCGTCACGCCGAGGCGGCGCGCCTGCCGTTCCAGCCGGGCGGCCAGCGGCGCGGTGACGGCGACCGGGACCTCGGCGGGGTCGGCCGGCGCGCGGGTGCCCTTGCCGGGCGCGACCAGGGTGGGCCGGGCGCCCGCGAGCACCTGTCCCCAGGCGGCGAGGGCGGCGTCCCGGTCCCGGGTGCCCAGCCAGGACATGTACGTGGCGTAGGGCGTGACGGGCGGCAGGCAGGCGGCGTCCCCCGCGTGCGCGTACAGCGTCATCCACTCGTGCAGGAAGACCGCGATGGACCAGCCGTCGCAGAGAATGTGGTGCAGGGCCAGCAGAACACGGTGCCGGTCCGCGGCGCGCCGGAGCACCGTGACCCGCAGCAGCGGGGATTCGGCGAGGTCGAACCGGCGCCGCCATTCCCGGTCCAGCATCTCTTCCACCGCGGATTCGTCCGCCGCGCTCAGGTCGATTTCCGCCCACGGGACGTCCGCCTCGCGCAGCACGAACTGTACGGTTTCCCCGGAATCCAGCGTACGGAATCCCGCCCGCAACGGCGCGTGGCGGCATATCAACTGCCGGCTGGTGGACCGCAGAAGTCCCAGGTCGAGCGGCCCCTCGAAATCCAGGACCGTCTGGCTGCGGTAGATGTCGGTGGCCCGCGGATCGTAACCGGCATGGAAGAACATGCCCGTTTGCATGGCGGTCAGCGGCCAGATATCGGCTAATTCCGGCTTTCCCATGTGCGCGGCCCCCGCTCCGCTCAGCGATCGCACAGCACGACATCCCGGTCATGCTATCCATCCCGGCGCAGCGAAAGGTGACGTCCAACTGTGCAATTCCGGGGCGCTATTGAGGTGTCCGGGTCACTCGCGGCACGCGGACGGTGGCCGGTGCGCTCCTCACCGGGCCCTCGCGGGTGCCACGGTGACGCCGTAGAGCCGGATCTTGCGGTAGATGGTGGCCCGGGAGATGCCCAGTTGCCGGGCCGCCGCGTCGCGGTTGCCCGCCGCGTCGTGCAGGGCCCGGACGATCGCGTCGCGTTCGGCGGCTTCCCAGGGCGTCAGGGTGCGGCGGCAGGAACTGTGGCACTCCGGCGCGAGGTCGTGCGGGTGCAGGTCGGCCTGCCGGCGCCCGCGGGCCGCCTGCTGGAGCACCCGGCTCAAGTGCCGTACGTTGCCGGGCCAGTCGTAGCGGGTGAGCACCTGCATCGCCGCCGGGGTGCAGGACACGGTGCCGCCGCGGTCGTGCCGGGCCAGCAGGGCGGGGACGAGGTCGCGGATGTCCTCGGGCCGGTAGCGCAGCGGCGCCACCGCCACCGTGCACGGGAAGACGGCGCTGTCCAGCGCGGGGGGCACGGGGCCGGCGGGCGGGACCGGCCCCGGGCCGGTGACCGTGTGGAGGCCGACCACCCACGGGCCCGTACCCCGGTTGCGCCGGGCCCCGGCGAACAGCGCCTCCAGCCGGCGCATCAGCTCCGGGCCGGCCAGTTCCAGGTGCTGGAGCACCACCGTGCCGTCCTCGTCCCGCAGGGCCTCCTCGGCGCGGGCCAGTACGTGCGGGGTGCGCGGGATCGCGGCCAGGTCCAGGACGCGCAGCCCGGCCCGGGGCCGTACCCAGTGGTGGGCGGCGCGCACCAGCGCCAGCTTGCCGACGCCCGCCTCGCCCACCACACGGGTGGGCAGCCGCTGCCGGCAGGCGGACGCGACGTCCCGGCTCGCCGAACGCCAGGACGGCGAGCTGCCGGCCAGCCCCGGCAGGAGCGCCGGGAGCGCTGCCGGGGCGGAGCGCGCCAGGGCCGGCGGGACGGGGGGACGGCCTTCCGCGGCGGCTGCGGCCCGGCCTTCCGGCATCGTCACACCGGCCAGGCAGCCGATGGGCCGGTCGGGCGGGCCGATCAGGGTGCAGCGGGCCCGTACGTCGGGGCCGGAGGCCAGCCGTAGCGACGCGTCGACGCGCTTGCGGCGGCCGTCCGGCGGCGCGGCCAGCAGATCGGCGGCCAGCGCGCCCAACTGGCGCAGGTCCTGCGGCTCCAGCAGGCTGACCGCGTCGGTGTTGGCCGTGCGCAGGGTGGGGGTCACGAGGATCACCGGACCGCTGGTGCGGCGGCCGGCGGCGAGGAAGGCGTCCAGGGCCGCGCGCTCCTTGCCGGAGTACCGGTCGAGCAGCCGTTCCTCGATGTCGGCGGCGGCCTGCCGCACCACCGCGGCCATCAGCGGCGAGGCGTCCTGCCGCAGACAGGTCAGGTTGACCACGCCTTCCTGGCGTCCGGTGAGCGGGTTGCGTACGGGCATGCCGGCGCACGCGGCGCGCCGGAGCGGTTCGGCGAAGTGCTCGGATCCGAAGACGGTGCTCAGGCCCCGTTCGGCCAGCGCGGTGCCGATCCCGTTGGTGCCGACGGCCTCCTCGGCGTAGCTGAAGCCCGGTGCCAGGTGCACCCGGTCCATCAGGCGGACCACGGCGGGGTCGCCGCCCCGGCGGGTCAGGACGCGGGCCTCGGCGTCGGCCAGGACCACGCCGGCCGTGCAGTCCGCGAGGAGTTCCTCGACGCGGTCGAGGACCGGTGCGGCCGCGGCCAGCAGGCGGCTGTCCCAGTCGATGTGCTGCTCCACGTGCGGGACGTGCAGCCGGTCGGCGTCGACCGCGTGCCGGCGGCAGCGTTCCCAGGAGGAGACGATCCGGTCCCTGGTCCGCGGGTGCGGGACGGCGGGCGCGGCGGCGCCGGCCGGGCCGTGTCTCTCCGGCCCGCGCGCCGCTGCCGCCGTGTCCCGGGCGCCGCTCAGCATCCGCTCACGTGCCCGCATGACCGCCCTTTCGGAAGCATCCCGGAAATCCATGGTTGCAGTCATGCCCCGGGCGCCGAACCACGATCCCCGCGACCGGGTCCAATCGCGGCGCGGTCCGCACCGCCCCGTGCCGCCGGACCGAAAACCCGCAGCAGGCAGGGCAGTTACCGGCGTACCGTCTCAGAGTGAGACATCACGGCCACCGGGAGCGTGCTGTAATTCCAAGCGCGGCCCCGCGCATCCGGGCGCCGCGCGACGACGCCCGTGCGAGGAACGCCCATGCCGACCAGGACACAGGAGCCGACCGTGACGCCGCGCTGGAACGGACGCCCGATCACCCTCGACCCGACCCGGCCCCTGGACCCGTACGCGGCGAGGATCGCCGAAGCGAACCGGTCCGCGCTGACCGAGCTGTTCGCCGCGCTGGACATACTGGAGAACCTGATCGGCCAGATCCGGGACAACGCGCACGACACGGTGGCGGGCGCCAACGCCTGTCTCGCCCAGTCCCTGCACCACGTGCAGACCAGCCTGGCGACCGTGGAGGCGCTGGGCGACCTGACCCGCCATCTGCTGCCCCGGCTCACGCCGCCGCAGGACGGCGGCCGGACCTGAGCCGGCCGCCCCGGCGGGCCTGCCGCGTCCGGGCGGGCTGACGCGTCCTGTTCGCGGGCGGCTCGTCAGTCCCGGCCGGAGCGCAGTTCGCTCCAGTCCAGGAGTTCGTCGGCCTCGCGCTCCGTCTCCTTGGCCAGCTGGCGGACCTGGGCCAGGACGTCGCCGTGCTCCTCGATGAGGCTGTCGTAGATCGGCGGTCCTGCGGGCAGGCGGGCAGCGGTCATGTGGGGTCAGTCCTCGAACGGTTCAGCCACACCGGCCCTCGCCCGCGGCGAGGGAGGATGCGGGATCTACAACGACGGCGGAACGACGGGCGGACGGCGCTTCAAGCGGCCAGGAGGGTGTCACCCCGGGCGCCTGTGCCGGGCGGCCGGTGCCCGGCCGCGACCAGTGCCGCATCAACGTCCTTCGTTCCGGTGGGAAGGCACAGCGAGCAGGCCGGATCGTCCATCCGACGACGCGGCTCAGGACTGTTGTCCTGGGCACGCGGCACCCGCGGTGTCTCGTACTGATCGACGAGGTTACCCAACACCACCGGGTGCGCCAACAACATCCTCTTCTCCTTCCATCACACCTCTGCCGTCGCTCACGGCGGCGGTTACCCGCCCCACGGGCCCCCATGCCCCCGTCGAAGGAGATACATCACACGTCCCACCGCACACACCGTGTCCCGCGCGCCCCGCACACCGGACGCGCCGCACCCGCGATGCTGGCAGCGCGCACATACGCCACAGCGCAGCACGTACGCCACAGCGAAGGGAGCAAGGACATGCAGATCGACCTCTCCGGCCGGACGGCCGTGGTGACCGGCTCGTCCCAGGGCATCGGCCACGCCATCGCGACCGGCCTCGCGCGGGCGGGGGCGAGCGTCGTGCTCACGGGGCGCGACTCCAGGCGGCTCGACGACGCCGCCGGGCGGCTGCGGGAGGCCGTGCCCGGGGCGGCGGTCTCCGGCGTGACCGCCGACCTCGCCACCGAAAGCGGCGCGCAGGACCTCCTGTCGGCCGTACCGCACACCGACATCCTGGTGAACAACCTCGGCATCTTCGGCTCGCGCCCGGCCCTGGAGATCACGGACGCGGAGTGGCGCACCTACTTCGAGACCAACGTGCTCAGCGCCGTCCGGCTGATCCGGCAGTACCTGCCGGGGATGAAGGGCCGCGGCTGGGGGCGCGTACAGAACATCGCCAGTGACTCGGCGGTCGTGGTGCCCTCCGAGATGATCCATTACGGCATGTCCAAGACCTCGCTGCTGGCCGTCTCCCGGGGCTTCGCCAAGGAGGCCGCGGGGACGGGCGTCACCGTCAACTCGGTGATCGCCGGGCCGACGCACACCGGGGGCGTCGAGGACTTCGTGTACCAGCTGGTCGACCGCGACCTTCCGTGGGACGCCGCCCAGCGCGAGTTCATGCGCGTGCACCGCCCGCAGTCGCTGCTGCAGCGCCTCATCGAGCCCGAGGAGATCGCCAACATGGTCGTGTACCTCAGCTCGCCCCAGGCGTCGGCGACCACCGGCGGCGCGCTGCGCGTCGACGGCGGTTACGTGGACGCGATCCTGCCCTGACACCGCCGCGCCGCGTGCGCCGGGGCGGCCCCGGCGCACGCGGTCTTCCGGTCCCCCACCGGTGTGTCCGTGTGCTGTCCGCCGGCCTTTGTGCCGTCCGCCGGTCCCCCACCGGTTTTCCCGCCGCGAGAAAGTGAGATCCGGCATGCCCGAGAGAAGTCACGACCCGAGCCGGCCCGCGAGCCGGGACCGGCACCACGACGCCGAGCGCCCGTTCGCCGAGCGGTTGGGGGAACGGGCGGCCGTGCTCGGCACCCTCGACCCCGAAGCACCGCTCGACGACCTGGAACCGCTGCGGGCGCTGATCGGTGACGCCCGTGTCGTCGCGCTCGGCGAGAACTCCCATTTCATCCGGGAATTCGGACTGGCCCGCGAACGCCTCCTGCGCTTCCTCGTCCAGCGCTGCGGTTTCACCGCGCTGGCCTTCGAGTTCGGCTTCAGCGAAGGCGTCGCGCTGGACGCTTGGGTCCAAGGCGCCGGTATGGAAGAGGACTTCGCGCGGCAGACCGGGGCCGCCATCCCGGTCGGGCTCTCCGGTCCGCTGCACTGGCTGCGCCGCTACAACCGGACCGCCACGCTGCCCGTGCGCTTCGCCGGTATCGACGTGCCCGAGGCCGGGGGCTCGCTGCTCCCGGCCCTGGCGCCGGTGGCCGAGTACCTCCGCGAGGTCGATCCGGACGGTCTGCCGCTGGTGCGGGACGCCATGAAGACCGCCGAGCGGTTCGCGGGCGCTTCCATGGCCCTGGCCGCGCCGGCGTGGGCCCGGCTGGACACCGCCGAACAGGACGCCCTGAGCGCGATGCTGCTGCGGCTGCGCACCCGGCTGCGGGCCATGGAGCCGTTGTACGTGGCGCGCGGCGGCCGGTGCGGCCACGACATCGCGCTGCGCCGCGTCGAGGCGGCCTGCCACACCGACCACCAGTTCCGCGCCATGGCCGCGCTGTACGCGGGTGGCGGCACGGTGGCCGACACCTCGGCGCGCGAGGTGTTCATGGCCGACTCGGTCCGCTGGCTGCTGGACCGGACTCCGCCCGGCACCCGCATCGTGCTGCCCGCGCACAACGCCCATATCCAGCGGACGCCGGTCGAGTTCGACGGCCGTCTCACGACGCTTCCCATGGGCCACCACCTGCAACACGCGCTGGGCGACGACTACTTCGCCCTCGGCATGACCAGCGTCGGCGGCCACACGGCCGAGATGCACCTCGACGAGAACACCACCTTCGGCTTCCGGGTCGAGGACACCGCGCTCGGCGCGCCCGAACCCGGCAGTGTCGAGGCCGCGTTGGCGGCCGCGGGGCTGGATTCCGGCATCGCCCTCACCGGGCTGCGCGAGCACCGCGGCACGGGCGGCACCGGGGACGGGGCGGCGGGCCCCGACCGTATCCGTATGCAGAGCGGCTACCTGCACACCCCCGTGCCCGACGCCTTCGACGGCATCCTGAGCGTCCCGGTCTCCACCGTGGCCGACGATCTCGGGTTCTGACCACGGCCCGACGTGCGCCCCGGCCGCCTTCGCCCGATGCGGGGACAGCGGGGCGCGGGAACGGCACAGTGGAAGCCCGGACTCTCGCGGGGCTCGTCGGAGTGGGGTCGCCATGGCGTACCGGCTGGTACTGGCACGTGAGGCGCGCAGCAGGCTCAACGGCCTGCGCCGCGACGAGTCCGGGGCGGCCCGGCTCGTCGGGGAGGCGGTCACCGCGCTGCTGGCCGAGGGCGTGCGGCTGGGGCCGCCCCTGCTGGTGCCGGTGGGCGCCGCGCTGCGGGCGGTCGAGCCGCGGGAGGCCCTGGACCACTGGTATCAGCGCCGGCTCACGCTGCTGGCGAAGGTGCGGCGGGCGCTGGCCGACGTGCAGGCGTCGCGGCGGCAGCTCGACCGGCAGGCCGGCGAGTTGGAACGGCAGGCCGGGCGGCTGGCCGAGCTGGAGGCACAGGTCTCCGGAGCGGGCCGCAGGGATCTCGCCGAGCAGGCGGCGGACCGGCTCTCGACGGTACGGCAGCGGCAGGCACTGCTCGGCGCGTCGTCCGCCGAGGTCCGCGCACGGGAGGCCGCCCTCGCCGCGATCTGCCGACGGGTGCAGGACCAGGCCGATGTGTTCCTGTCCCGCAGGGCGGGCGTGGAGGCGGTCCAGCGGGCCGGCCATGCCCAGCAGGAGGTCCACGACGCGCTGGGCGAGGCGGCCGACGTGGACGAGGTGGCGCGGGCCGGCGCGGACGGTGCGGTCGCGGCGGCCCGCGCCGCGACCCGCGACATGGCCGACGGGGCCGAGCGGCTGGAGCGCGAGGTGTACGGGCTGCTGGGCACTCGGCCCCCGGCCGCCGAGCTGTACGAACTGCGGCTCGCCGCGCTGACCGGCCGGGATCTGCGGGTGCTGTGCACCGTTGAGGAGGCGGCGGGCGCGGAGAGCGCCGGGACCGGTACGACGGCCGAAGCCGGTACGACGGCCGGAGCCGTCGTGCTGCTCGCGGTCGCCGTGGACCTCGCGCACGGGTGGGACTGGTACGAACGTGCCCTGCCCCGTGCCCGGAAGCGTCTCGCCGGGCGGGAGCGGCGGGGCCGGGAGCCCGGCGCGGAGGACGTGGACTTCTGGGACGGCCGGGACTTCCTCCGCGACTGGTATCCGGGGAGTGCGGAGGAACGGCACGGCGGTGCGGCCCGGCTGGTGTCCCGTAATCAGGGACAGCGGCTGGCCTCGGTACGCCGCCACCGCGGCCTGACGCAACGTCAGCTCGCCGGACTGATGGGCGTGTCGGCCGCCCGTGTGGCGGCGCTGGAACAGGCCGGTCCCGGCGCCGCCGGGACGGCCGCGCTCGCCGCCTACGTGGCGGCCCTCGGCGGCCGGCTGGAGATCGTCGCGGACTTCGACACGGAGCGGCTGGTGCTGCGGTGAGAGCCGGCGCCTGAAGTCCGGGGCGCCGCCGGGCCCGGCCCGCCCGCGTACCGGCGAACGGGCCCGCCGGGGCGGCGAACGGGCACGGCCGCCGTGCCGCGGCCCGGGAACACGGCAGCGGCGACGGGCGGAAACGGGCGGGTTTTCCGCCGCCACGGGCATCGGAACGCGCTCCGCCGCTTGCTATAAACCTGGTGCCGGGCAGAAACGGGCAGGACGATGACCGAACGGAACGCCGTGGAACCGAGGGAACCGAGCAGGAGTGCGCCGTGAGAGCCGAGGAACGCCGGCACCGCATCCTCGTGCTGGCCCGCCAGGCCGGACGGGTGGACGTCACGGACGTGGCCGGCGAGTTCGGGGTGGCGCGCGAGACCATACGGCGTGATCTGAGCGAACTGGAGCGGCGCGGTCTGGTCCGGCGCACGCACGGGGCCGCGTACCCGGTGGAGAGCGCCGGCTTCGAGACCACGCTGGCCCGGCGCGAGACCCAGCACGTGGCGGAGAAGCGGCGGATCGCGGCGGCCGCGGTCCAGCTCGTCGGTGAGGCCGAGACGGTGTTCGTCGACGAGGGGTACACGCCGGAGCTGGTGGCGATGCTGCTGCCGACGGACCGGCAGCTGACCGTGGTGACCTCCTCGCTGCGCACCGCGTCGCTGGTCTCCGCGTCGGACGCGGTCACCGTGCTGCTGCTCGGCGGACGGGTGCGGGCCGGCACGCAGGCCGCGGTGGGCTCCTGGGCGCGGGACATGCTCGCCGGGTTCGTCATCGACCTGGCGTTCCTCGGCGCGAACGGGGTGTCCCGGGAGCACGGTCTGACCACGCCCGACCCGACCGTCGCCGACGTGAAGGCGCAGGCGGTGCGCTCGTCCCGGCGGCGGGTGCTGATCGGGGTGCACAGCAAGTTCGGCGCGAGCAGCTTCTGCCGGTTCGCCGCCGTGCGTGACATGGACACGATCATCACGGACACCGGGCTGTCCGCGCCCGAGGCCCACCGGTACACGCTGCTGGGGCCGCAGGTGCTCCGGGTCTGACGAGGACGCGTATCGCGCCCGGCCCGCGCCCGGACGCCCGGCCGGACCGTCCGAAGGGACCCGGCCGCACGACGACCGGCGTGCGGCCCCGGTCCGCCCTGCCCGCGACCGCGCCTATGAGGCGCCCCAGCCGGTGATTTTCCCAGCAGAGAGGTGTTGAGCCGTGCGAGCACGATCCCCCGGACGGGCCGTTCCCGGCGAACGGTCCGCCCTCCGCACCCGGCGCCGCGGCCCGCTGGGGCTGGCGGCGGCCACCGTCGCCGTCGCCCTGGCCCTCGGCGGCTGTTACCGCGGCGCCGGCGCCCTCGGCAACGAGGGCGCCGACACCATCAACGTCCTGATGGTGAACAACCCGCAGATGGTGGACCTGCAACGGCTGACCGCCGAGCACTTCACCCAACGGACCGGCATCAAGGTCAACTACACCGTGCTGCCCGAGGACGACCTGCGCGACAAGATGAGCCAGGACTTCTCCAGCCAGGCCGGCCAGTACGACGTGGCCAGCCTCAGCAACTACGAGACCCCGATCTACTCCCGCAACGGCTGGCTGAGCCCGCTCGGCGAGCGGGCCGCGCAAGACGCCTCCTTCGACCAGGGCGACCTGCTCGCCCCCGTACGCAAGTCGCTGACCGCGGCCGACGGGAAGGTCTACGCCGAGCCCTTCTACGGCGAGTCGTCGTTCCTCATGTACCGCAAGGACGTACTGCGGGACCTGGGGCTGACGATGCCCGCGAAACCCACCTGGCACCAGGTCGCGGCGCTCGCGGCCGAACTCGACGGCGCCCGGCCCGGCCTGAAGGGCATCTGCCTGCGCGGCCAGCCCGGCTGGGGCCAGCTCGCGGCGCCGCTGACCTCGGTGGTGAACACCTTCGGCGGCACCTGGTTCACCAAGGACTGGCAGGCCCGGGTCGACAGCCCGGAGTTCACCGCCGCCACCCGCTTCTACGTCGGACTGCTGCGCGCGCACGGGCAGGCGGGCGCCCCGCAGGCCGGGTACACCGAGTGCCTGAACGACATGCAGCAGGGCAAGGTCGCCATGTGGTACGACGCGACCGCCGGCGCCGGCTCCCTGGAGAGCGGCGATTCCAAGGTCGCCGGGAAGGTCGGCTACGCGCCCGCGCCGGTCGAGCGGACGGCCGCTTCCGGCTGGCTCTACACCTGGGCGTGGGGCGTGCAGAAGGCGAGCAGACACCAGGACGCCGCCTGGAAGTTCATCTCCTGGGCCTCCGGCAAGGGCTACGAGCGGCTGGTGGGCGAGCGGCTGGGCTGGTCGAAGGTACCGGCCGGGAAGCGCGCGTCCACCTACCGCGACCCCGACTACCTGCGGGAGTCCCACGTGTTCGCCGCGGCGACGAAGAACGCGATCACCTCGGCGCGCCCCGACGACCCCGGGGTGCAGCCGCGGCCCGCGCCCGGCATCCAGTTCGTCGGCATCCCCGAATTCTCCGACCTGGGCACCAAGGTCTCCCACGAGATCAGTTCGGCGATCGCCGGACGGCAGAGCGTGCCGGAGGCGCTCGGCAAGGGGCAGCGGCTGGCGGAGGAGGTGGCCCGTGCCTACGCAGAGCGTTGAGACGCGGGACGAGCGGGACGGCCGGCGCGGGGCGCGGCGCCCCGGCGTCCCCTCCGCGCGCCCCCGTGGCGGCTCCCGTACCGCCCAGCGCGCCGCGGACTGGGCACGGCGTGCCCCGCTGCTGCCCGCCCTGGTCTTCCTGGTCGTGGTGACCCAGCTGCCCTTCGTGGCCACCGTGGTCATCTCCTTCCTCCGGTGGAACGCGCTCGCCCCCGACAACCGCGGCTTCGCGGCCTTCGACAACTACCGGGCCGTCTTCACCGACCCCGCGATGCGCTCGGCGATCTGGACGACGGTCATGCTGACCGTGACGGTCGTGCTGGTCAGCCTCGTCCTGGGGCTGGGCCTCGCACTGCTGCTGGACCGGAGGTTCACAGGCCGCGGCATCGTCCGTACGCTGCTGATCACCCCGTTCCTGGTCGTGCCGGTCGCCGCCGCGCTGCTGTGGAAGCACGCGCTCTACAACGCCTCGTACGGGCTGATCAACGGCTCGCTGACCTGGATATGGCGGCTGTTCGGCAGTACGGACCCGCCGCAGCCCGACTGGATGACCGACGCGCCGCTGGCGGCGGTCGAGGTGGCGCTGATCTGGCAGTGGACGCCGTTCATGATGCTGATCCTGCTGGCCGGGCTGCAGAGCCGGCCCGCCGACGCGGTCGAGGCGGCGCGGGTGGACGGCGCCTCCGCCTGGGACGTGTTCCGCTACCTCACCCTCCCCCACCTGCGCCGCTACCTGGAGCTGGCCGCCCTGCTCGGCACGGTCTACGTGGTGCAGAACTTCGACGCCGTGTTCACCATCACCTCGGGCGGCCTGGGCACCGGCAACCTGCCGTACACCATCTACCAGACCTTCTACCAGGCGCATGACTACGGACGGGCCTCCGCACAGGGCGTCGTGGTCGTGGTCTGCTCCCTGCTGGTGGCGACCTTCGCGCTGCGTACCGTCTCGTCCCTGCTCCGTGAGGAGGTCACCCGATGAGCGCGAGCACGGTGCGGGCCGCCACGCCCGCGGCACGGCGCCGCCGGCGCGCCGGGAGCCTGCTGGGCCTGGCCGCCTGGCTCTGCGGCATCGCCTTCTTCCTGCCGGTGGCGTGGATGGTGCTCACCTCCTTGCACAGCGAGGCGGACGCGGCCACCAACCCGCCGAGCGTCGGCGCCGGGCTGACGCTGCGCGGCTACCGGGAGTTCTTCGGCGCGGGCACCGGCGTCAGCCCCTGGCCGCCGCTGATCAACTCGCTGACGGCCTCGGTGGCGTCCACCCTGCTGGTGCTGGTGCTCGCCGTCCCGGCGGCGTACGCGCTGTCCATCAAGCCGGTGCGCAAGTGGAGCGACGTGCTCTTCTTCTTCCTGTCCACCAAGATGCTGCCGCTGGTGGCGGGGCTGCTGCCGGTCTACCTGATCGCCCAGAACACCCGCATGCTGGACAGCGTCTGGCTGCTCGTCATCCTCTACACCTCGATGAACCTGCCGATCGCGGTGTGGATGATGCGGTCCTTCCTGGCCGAGGTGCCGGTGGAGATGCTGGAGGCGGCGTCCCTCGACGGCGCCGGGCTGCCGACGACCCTGGTGCGCATCGTCGCGCCGGTCGCCCTGCCCGGCATCGCGGCCACCGCGCTGATCTCCTTCATCTTCAGCTGGAACGAGCTGCTGTTCGCCCGGGTGCTCACCGGCATCGTGGCCGGGACCTCACCGGTCTTCCTGACCGGGTTCGTGACCAGCCAGGGCCTGTTCCTGGCCAAGGTGTGCGCCGCCGCCACCGTCATCTCCCTCCCGGTGCTCGCCGCCGGATTCGCCGCCCAGGACAAGCTCGTCCAGGGCCTCTCCCTAGGAGCCGTGAAATGAAGGCCGCAGTGATCAGCGCACCGGACCGCGTCGAGGTCACCACCGTCGACGATCCGGCGCCCGGCCCCCGGGAGGTCGTCGTGGACGTCGCGGGCTGCGGGCTGTGCGGCACCGACCTGCACATCCTGCAGGGCGAGTTCGCGCCGACGCTGCCGGTCGTGCCCGGCCATGAGTTCGCCGGTACGGTCGTCGCCACGGGCGCCGAGGTCACCGGGCTCGCCGAGGGCGACCGGGTCGCCGTCGACCCCTCCCTGTACTGCTACGCGTGCCACTACTGCCGGATCGGCCGCAACAACCTGTGCGAGCGGTGGGCCGCCATCGGGGTGACCACGGCGGGCGGCGCCGCCGAGTTCGCCGTCGCGCCGGCCGCGAACTGCGTGAAGCTGCCCGAGCACGTACGGACCGAGGACGCCGCCCTCATCGAGCCGCTGTCCTGTGCCGTACGGGGCTACGACATCCTCCGCTCCCAGCAGCTCGGCACCCACGTGCTGATCTACGGCTCCGGGACGATGGGGCTGATGATGCTGGAGCTGGCCAAGCGCACCGGCGCGGCGGACGTCGACGTGATCGACGTCAATCCGCAACGGCTGGCCACCGCACGGCAGTTGGGCTGCGGCAACGCGGCGGCCTCCGCCGACGAGCTGGACCGGCCGCGCGGCTGGGACGTGGTCATCGACGCCACCGGCAACGAGCGCGCCATCCAGGACGGGCTGGGCCGCGTCGGCAAGGGCGGTACGTTCCTCCAGTTCGGCGTCTCCGACTACGCCGCACGCGCCACGATCGAGCCGTACCGGATCTACAACCAGGAGATCACCATCACCGGCTCGATGGCGGTGCTGCACAGCTACGAGCGGGCCGCGGAGCTGTTCGCCGCGGGCGTCCTGGACCCGGAGATCTTCATCAGCGACCGGCTGCCGCTGGACCGCTACGCCGAGGCGCTGGACCGCTTCAAGGCGGGGCAGGGGCGGAAGATCCAGGTCACGCCCTGATCCGGGGGCGTTGTCAGACCCCTGCGGCATGATGCGGTGGTGGGCCCGGAGAGCTGCCGGGGCGGTCCGGGCCGCTGCGCGGAAGGGGGGTGACGGGCTGGGCGGGCAGGGCGGGCTTGGCGGGCGGGAAGAGGTGCCCCGGTCGGCGTACCGGTCCCGTTCCTGGTCGGCCCTGTTCTCGTATGGCTACGGCGAACAGGCATGTAGCGCTGTGACGCTCGGGGCTGGCTCCGGCGCGAGGGGCGGCGGTACAGCGGTTGGCGATAGCGCCAGTTCCGCTTCGAGGTCGGCTTATCGGCCTTCTGTCACCTGGCAGCTTCTGGGGCCACCTCGGTGGTCCCCTTGAGCGGCGACGGCAGCAACACCTGACGACCCGTTCGGGCGCTGTCGCAAGGCGGGGAACGAGCCGAACGGAGGCAACCGTCCCGACGGTCCTCACCAAGGTCCGGGGCGCCACGACCGCCGCGGCCGCAGCCATGCCGTCCGGCATGGGCCGACGCCTCGCCGAACCGCTGGTGTATCGCTCAGCGGGGCCGGAGACCGTCGACGACGACGTCCAGCATTCGGTTCAGCTGGGGGCGCTGCTCGGGTGCGCCGGCCACGGAGAGCACACCGGCGAGGATGCCGCCCACGTCGGCCGGGTCGATGTCGCTGCGCAGTTCTCCCGCTGTGGCGCCGGCTTCAAGCACCATCGCCAGAACCTGCTGGACCTCGTCGCAGACCGGTCCGGTGCCGAAGCGGCCGGAAGCGCTCATGGCGACCAGGGCTTCGCAGATGCCGCGTCGTTCACCGGCCCAGTCGGCGAATCGGAGCATCCACGCGTGGAGGGCCTGCGCGGGCGGCTTCGTAGCCAGCAGGGTGCGCGCATCTTCGCGCAAGGGCCTGATCTGCTCCCGGTAGACCTCTTCGACCAAATCCTCTCGGGTGGGGAAGTGCCGGTACAGGGTGGCGTTCCCCACTCCCGCGCGCTTGGCGATCGCGTCCAGCGAGATCGCGCGTCCGGAGGCGAAGACTTCGGCGGCCGTGGCGATGAGCTGCTCGCGGTTGCGCTGCGCGTCGGCGCGCAGGGTGCTGCGTGGAGGTGTCATGACCTTCGCGATCGTGAGTGTCGGATGAGGCTCGGGAACGATTCGGGGATGTCCCCGGTTCAGTGTACGGTGAGGCAACCGGGGAGGTCCCCGATTTCGGGTGGTCCCACCCATCGCTTCAGCGACGAAAGGTTTGCCATGCCTACAGCGGTCATCACCGGGGGACGACCGGGATCGGCAGAGCGACGGCCGAGCTGCTGCACGCCCGCGGCTACCAGGTCGCGGTCACCGGACAGAATCCCGAATCCCTCGCGCGGGCGCACTCCGAGCTCCCCGGCGACGTGCTCGTCGTCCAATCCGACGGGCGCGTGCTCTCCGGCACCGACGCCCTGATGTCGGCGGTGTCGGCGCGGTTCGGATCGCTGGACCTGCTCTTCCTCAACGCCGGGATCTTCCGTCCGGCACCGGTTGCCGAGGTGACGGAGGAATCGTTCGACGAGCACGCCGGCCTCCGCTTCAAGGGCTAGTACTTCACCCTCCAAAAGGCCCTTCCCCGCATGAACGACGGCGGCTCGATCGTGCTGACCGTCGGCATCGGATCCCGTCGCGGCACGCCTGGCGTCACGGTGGGGGCGGCGACACGCGGCACGCTGCCGGCCATGCTGCCCTCGCCCGCACTCGAACTGGCCCCGCGCAGGATTCGCGTCAACGCCGTGAGCCCCGGGGCCACCGACACCCCGCTGCTCAACAAGCCGGGGGTGCCCGAGAGCGGCCGGGACGCCATGCGCTCGAAGATCCCCTTCGAGCGCTTCGGGTCCAGCCAGGAGGTCGCGGAAGCAGTCGCCTTCCTCGCCTCGGACGCCGCCGGCTACCTCACCGGCCAGGACATCACCGTGGCCGGCGGCTACGGGCTCGGCGCCTGAAACCCGGGCGAGCCGACCACCGATCCGCACCTCTCGAACGCCACGAACCGCACCTCACAGGAGAACACGATGGCACTCACTCTCGACACTTATCGGCTGCTGGGCCGTTCCGGACTCCGGGTCTCACCGCTGGCGCTGGGCACGGCCACCTTCGGCACCGAGTGGGGCTGGGGCGCCGAGCGCGACGAGGCGCGCAAGCTCTTCGACCGCTACACCGAGCTCGGCGGCAACTTCTTCGACACCGCCAGCACCTACACCAACGGTAGCTCCGAGCGACTGCTCGGCGAATTCGCCCGCGCCAACCGCGGCAAGATGGTGCTGGCGACGAAGTACTCGACGCTGCGCCAGCCCGGTGACCCGAATTCCGGGGGTACCCACCGCAAGAGCATGCTGGCGTCGGTGGAAGCCAGTCTGCGGCAGCTGAACACCGACTACATCGATCTGCTCTACGTGAACGTATGGGACTTCAGGACGCCGGTGGAGGAGATCCTGCGGGGCCTGGACGACCTGGTGAGGCAGGGCAAGGTGCTGTACGTGGCGATCTCCAGCGCCCCGGCCTGGCAGGTGTCGCGCATGCAGGCGATCGCCGACCTGCGCGGCTGGTCACCACTGGTCGCGCTGGAGACCGAGTACAGCCTGATCGGGCGCACCGCGGAGCGTGACCTGATCCCGATGGCACGCGAGATGGGACTCGGCGTGGTCCCCTTCTCCCCATTGGGCGGCGGGGTGCTCACCGGCAAGTACAGCCGGGAGGACCAGAAGAAGGCGGGCTCCGTTGTCGGCGAAACCGCCAGCAACCGCAAGAGCCTCAACGTCGCCCTGGGATGGGTCACCGACCGCAACCTCGCCATTGCCGATGCGGTGAAGGAGGTGGCCTCGGAGCTGGGCCGCACACCCGCCCAGGTCGCACTGGCCTGGACCCTGAACGCCCCGGGCGTGACGGCACCCATCATCGGCGCCCGCACCATCGCGCAGTTGGAGGACAACCTGGGTGCTCTGCAGGTCGACCTCACTCCTTCCCAGCTGGCCCGCCTCGACGAGGTCAGCGCCATCGACCTCGGCAATCCGCACGACCTGCTCGCCAGCGATCACATCCGCACGGTCACCACAGGCGACATGAAGATCGAAACCCTCGGCTGATTCGCTTCATGAACGGCGACATCCAGATATACCGGCATGTTTTTGATGATGGAACGGAGCAACCTCGGTATGGGTAAGTACAGCGACAAGAATGTGGTGATCACGGGTGGCAGCAGCGGCATGGGGCTCGCGCTGGCGGAGCTGCTGGTGCAAGGCGGAGCCCGCGTGGTGATCACCGGCCGTTCTCAGGCCAAGCTCGACGCGGCACGCGAGCGGCTCGGCGAGAATGCCGTGGCCGTCCGGGCGGATGTGGCCTCACTGTCCGACCTGGATATGCTCGTCGGCCGTGTGAAGAGCGAGCTCGGCTCGATCGAGGCTCTGTTCGTCAACGCCGGCGTCTCATCCCTCACGCCCCTCGAGTCGACGACCGAGGACGTGTACGACGAGCTGTTCGCGATCAACGTCAAGGGCGCCTTCTTCACTGTGCAGAAGCTCGCTCCGCTGCTGAGCGCGAACGCCGGCATCGTCCTCACCACCTCGATCGCGAACGTCATCGGCATGGTGGACACCAGCGTCTATGCGGCCGGCAAGGCGGCGCTGCGCTCGATGGCCCGCACCTTCTCCCGCGAGCTGCTGCCGCGGGGAATCCGTGTCAATGCGATCAGTCCGGGCCCCATCGACACGGGGATCCTGGAAACGATGAACTTGTCCGAAGAGGCCGCTGACCAGTTCAGGGCGGAGCGGACCGCGAGCAACCCCATGAAGCGCTACGGCACCGTCGAAGAGTTCGCCAAGGCGGCCGCATTCCTCGCCTTCGATGCCACGTACACCACCGGCATCGAACTGGCCGTGGATGGCGGCGAAACCCAGCTCTGAGCTCGTCTGCCGTCCCGCCACGGGCGTAAGGCCCGCTACCACGGCGGTTTCAGGGGGCGCTGCAACACGGGGTCGTGTGGATCAGGCCGCGAGCGGTTTATGCAGGCGCTCGGCTGGGGTTCCCCAGCCGAGCGTTTTGCGTGGGCGGCCATCGAGTTCGGCGGCGACGGATTCAAAATCCCCGCACCAGGAGGTTGCCGCGGCCCACGAACACACCGACTGAACCTTCCCCCGTGAAGTGGACACCTGTTTGTGTCGTTATGCGGCGAGGGCGCTGATGACCAGATGCTGTTCATAGGCGATCGGAGCCCCAGCTCCTCACCCCCAGGGCCGCCGCTGGTCTACCCTCGGGGGGCTCGCGGCCTGGGCACGGCGTCCCGGGCGGTCAGGTCCAGGTCGAGGCGTCTGTTCGTGTCCAGCTCGAACCGGCCGTAGGGATTCACATGGGTCCAGAACAGCGGGGAGAGTGCCCGCCGGTCCGCATCGGTGAGGGTGTCAGCCCACTTCGGATCGGCGAGGACCTGCTGCATCAGCAGCGTGTTGACATGGACCAGGGCGGACTGGAGCAGATGCAGCGCGAGCATCGATACCTCCTGGGACTCCTTGTCCTGTCCGGCCGGGTCGCCGTCCTTGCCGTGGAAGAGGTCCTTGTTCGCGGAGTTCCAGTTCTCCACGACCTGCGGGCCCTCGTGGATCTCCTGGTGCAGTTCGACGTCGGCGAGGTAGTCGCAAACGAACGCCGTACGCACCGCCCGGCCCAGCTCCCCGATCGCCTGGTAGGTGGGGTGCTCGGGGCCACCGCGGGTGAAGCGGCGCAGGACCTGCTCGGCTTCGGCGGCGCCCAGGCGCAGGGCGGTGGTGTACTTCACGATCTGGTCGTACTGCTGGCGGATCAGATCCCAGTTGATCGTCTTGGTGGACAGCACCGGCGCCAGGTGGGGCCATCTGTCGTCGCTCCAGTTTGTTCACCTCGGCCAACAGGCCCTCCAGACCCGGAGCGCCAGGGTCGGTCTTCAGCTCGGTGAAGTGCGACCGCCCGCCCCCGGCCGCCGCGCCGTCGCCGTCGGCGCCCTGCTCGGTGCCGTCGCCCGTGATCAGTTCCTCCAGCCGCGAGCGGGTCGCGTGGCTGAGCCGGTCTGGCGTGCTGCGGCAGAACCGCTTCTCGAAGTCCTTGACCGCCTTGCCCACCAGCCGCCGCACCTGCCCGGGTGTCGGCGGTTCGATGCGGTTGTTGCGGCACCGAGCCACGACCGCGGCCGCAGCCGGTCCCGCGACAGCTCCACCGGGCACAGCTCGGTCGCCAGCCACCCGGCCAGCCGGTCCTGGTCCTCCTCGGTGTTCGCCCGGAACCCGTACGCCGCCCGGATCTCGCCCCGATGCCGCTGGATCGCCTTGCTCAGCCAGTCGTAGTCCGCCCACGCCTCCGCAGGCACCTTGACCTGCTGGGCGACGTACTCCACCGCGGCGGCCGGCACCTCCTTGGCCGACTCCGGAAACCGGGCCTCCACCTCAAAGAACTCGAGCAACAACGCGAACCCCAGCCGGGTCGCCCCGGACGTGTTCCGCACCCGCCTCATGTCGTCTTCGAGCAGCGTCCAGACCCCGATCAGGTCCTCCGCTCCCAGTCCTGCCGCACCCGCACTCCTCCACCCCGCCCGCCCGAGATCACCCGTCCAGCCCGACGAGACGCCCGACGAGGGGAAAACGACGACCACAGCAGTCACACAGCGCTTCATGTCCGTTCGCCGCAGCTATACGGGAACAGGGCCTGGTCTGCCGCGGCGGCCGGCTCCTCCCCCGAGCGGGTGCGGTGCGGACGCCGGGCGGTGGCGGCCCGGTGCCCGGCGAGGCGTCCGGTCGGGCCGGGAGCGGGCCAACCGGGGGATTGACGGGGGCCGATCACCGCCGCCGTGCACGTCCTTCGGTCCGGGGTGCGCAAGGTGTTGGAGCCTGGACGCACGGCGGGGACCATGGCCCTGCCGACTCGTACGGAACGTGGACGAGAGGACGCCGATGGACCACGCGACGCTGTGCCGGGAAGGCGGCCGGGCGGTGATCCGCTTCGAGCGGCTGCTCCCGCGGCGGTCCCCCGAGGAGCTGTGGCGGGCGCTGACGGACCACGAGGAGCTGGCGGCCTGGTTCCCGAGCCGGATCGACACCACGGGCCCGGAGCCGTGGGCCGCCGGTGCCCCGCTGACGTTCGGTTTCCCCGGTACCGGGGGCCCGACCCTGACGGGCGAGGTCCGCCAGGCCGACCGGCCCCGGATGCTGACCTACACCTGGGGCGACGAGACGCTGCGCTTTGAGCTGTCACCGCAGCCGGACGGCGGCACCCGCCTCGTGTTCACGTACCGGTGCTCCCCCGGCACGGCGGCCCGCAACGCGGCCGGCTGGCAGGTCAGCCTGGCGAAGCTGACCGACGGCCCGGCGCGGGTCCCGGAGTGGCGGCCCCTGTTCGACGGTTACGTATCGGCGTTCGAGCCGGTCCTCGGCCCGCAGGAAGGACCGCCCGCCGGCGTGGGGCAGGAGCGGTGACCGGCCCGGTGACCGGCGTCGCGGGCGAGCGGCCCCGGTCCGGCGGCGGGCCCGCGCCCGGCGGCCGGGTCCGCGTGCGGGAGTTCGCCGCCGGGGACGTCACCCCGCTCCTCGCGGCGTGGGCGCGCAGCGTCCCGTACGACCCCGTCAGCCGGGAACGCTTCCGGCGGCACGTCCTGCTCGACCCGAACTTCGACCCGGCGGGTCTGCACGTCGCCGTGCGGGACGGCGACGTCGTCGGCGCCGCGTACGGTGTGCGCCGGAAGGTCCCGGTGGCCGGGAGCGACCTGGAGCCGGAGCAGGGCTGGGTCCCGTTCTTCTTCACCGACCCGGCCGTCCGCCGCGCCGGGTTCGGGCGCCGGCTGCTCACCGGCGTCCTCGACTGGCTCGCCGGACACGGCCGCACCCGCGTCGACTTCGCCTCGTACACCCCGCACTACTTCCTCCCCGGCCTGGACCCGGACGCCTACCCGGAGGCCGCCCGGCTGCTGGCGGAGCTCGGTTTCCGTCCCCGGCTCGAAGCCGTCGCGATGGACCGCTGCCTGGTCGGCTACCGGATGCCCGACGCCGTACGGGAGCGGGCCCGCGCGCTGGCCGCCGAGGGGTACCGCCTCGGCACACCGGACGACGACGACCTGGTGGGACTGCTGCGGCTGGCCGAGGAGGAGTTCGGCCCGGACTGGCCGCAGACCATCCGCCACGCACTGGACACCGGTGCTCCCCTGGACCGCATCGTGACGGCCCACGACCCGTCGGGCCGGGCCGTGGGGTGGGCGATGCACGGTGCGTACGAGGGGCTGGCCGAGCGGTTCGGCCCGTTCGGCGTACGGGCCGGCCGGCGTGGCACCGGCCTGGGCAAAGTGCTGCTGCATCTGACGCTGGAGCGGATGCGGGCGGCGGGCGCGCACGGGGCGTGGTTCCTGTGGACCGGCGAGCGGAGTCCGGCCGGGCGGCTCTACAGTTCGGCGGGGTTCGCCACGACCCGCAGGTTCCAGGTCCTGCGGCGGGAGGTACGGCCATGAACCGGCGCCGGGTCCTGGCGGGGCTGGCGGGCGCGGCGGTGGGCGCGGCGGGCTGCGGCGCCCCCGGCCGGGACGGGAGCGGCCGGCCGGGCGATCCGGTCGTCCTCACCCTGCTGTCGCACTACGCCACGGAGCCGCTGAAGTCGGCGCTGCAACAGGCGGTCGACGAGTGGAACGCGGGGCACGACCGGGTGCACGTCCGGACGACGGCGGTCCGCTTCCAGGACCTGCTGACCACACTGATGGTGCGGCAGGCCGCGGGACAGGGCGCGGACATCATCCACCCGTACAGCCTGTGGGCCGGGCAGCTGGCGCAGGCCGGTGTGGTGCGGCCGGCGCCGCCCGAGGACGCTGCCCGGATCGCGCGCGGTTTCGCCCGTCCCGCGGTGCGGGCGGCCTCGGTGCGCGGCCGGGTCATCGGCTATCCCACCGAGGTGCAGTCCTACGCGCTCTACTACAACAAGCGGCTGCTGCGCGCGGCCGGGCTGGCCGGGCCGCCGCGCACCTGGCGGGAACTGGAGGACGCCGCGTACCGGACCGCGCGGCGCGACCGGTACGGCAACACCCTCGTGCAGGGCTTCGGGCTGTCGCGGACCGACGACGCCACGGTGGTGAACCAGACCCTGGCGCTGCTGGCTTCGTGCGGCGGATCGTCCCTTCAGACGGACGGCACCCGCAGCGCCCTCGACTCCCCCGCCGGACGCGCCGTCTTCGCCCTGGAGCGGCGGCTGATCGACCGCGGCGCGAGCGATCCCGGCATCGACCTGATGAAGGCTTTCCCCGCGGGCCGGGTGGCGATGGCGGTCAGCGGCGCTTGGTGGACCGGCAGCCTGCGGCAGACGATGGGCCGGGACTACCGCGAGGTGGCGGTGGCGCCGGTGCCCGGCCCCGCGCCCGGCAACCGGGGCACGGTCACCACCGGTTTCCTGCTGGGCGTCAACGCGAAGAGCAGACACCCACGGGAGGCGTGGGAGTTCCTGCGCTGGCTGAACGACGCGGTGGTGCCGGCCGGCCCAGGGGCGGGCCGGGCCGCAGCGGTACGGGCCACCCGGATGAGCGTCCTGCAGATGTCGGTCGGCACCTTGACCGGCCGGACCGGCGACATGCGGGCGCTGCTGGCCGCCGGCGGCGACCCGAACCTCGGCCCGTTCGTCGACGCGCTGGACTACGCCACGCCGGAGCCGAACGGACCGCGCGCGCAGAAGGTGAAGGCCCTGCTGCGCAAGAACATCGAGGAGATGTGGACCGGCCACCGGTCGCCGGACGCGGCCATACGGAACGCCGTACACCAGATCGACCAGGAACTGTCCCGCTGACCGCGGGTTGTGCGCCACGGGCCGTCGTCCGCCGGCCCGCCCCTCCCGAAAGGCTGGTGCTCCATGGCGACCACGGTCGACAGCGCGGACGGCGACGGCGGTGAGGGCTTCGGCAGCGGTAACCTCGCGGGAGGCGGACGGGTCGTACGGACAGCCGCGGACCGCGCCCGCACCTCCGCGCTGCGGCGCCGCCACCGCCGCCGGCAGACCGTCATCGGCTACCTCTTCCTCGCTCCCAGCCTCGCCTTCTTCGCGGTCTTCCTGCTGCTGCCGCTGCTGTTCGCGGTGCTGCTGTCGCTGTCCCGCTGGGCGGGCTTCGACCTCGCCGACATACGGCCGGCGGGCACGGACAACTTCGCCGCCCTCTTCGCCCGCGGCTCGTCCTTCCTGACACCGGTCCTGACCAACACGCTGCTGTACGCGCTGGGCACCGTGGTCCTGGCGCTGACCGGCGCCGTGCTGGTCGCCCACTGCATCACCAACCTGCGCTTCCAGGGCTTCTGGCGCACGCTGTACTTCCTGCCGATCGTCACGACGGTGGTCGCGGTCGGCAACGTGTGGAAGTACATGTACGAGCCGGGCGGCCTGGTCAACGGCGTGCTCAACGCGCTCGGCCTGCGCTCCGTGGCCTTCCTCCAGGACCCGGCGACGGCGCTCCCGTCGGTCGTGGTGGTCCAGGCGTGGGCGTCCCTCGGGTCCGCGATCCTCATCCTCACGGCGGGGCTGAAGGCGATCCCGCACACCTACTACGAGGCGGCGGAGCTGGACGGCGCCGGGCAGTTCACCGTCTTCGCGCGCATCACGCTGCCGCTGCTGCGGCCGTCCCTGCTGTTCGTGTGCGTGACCCAGTTCATCACCGGCCTCCAGTCGTTCGCGCTGATCATCGTCATGACCGGCGACGGCGGCCCGGGGGACGCGACGGATGTGGCGGCCCTGGAGATGTACCAGCGGGCGTTCAAGTACGGGGACTGGGGCTCGGCGAGCGCGGCGGCGCTGGTGCTGTTCGTGCTGATCCTGGTGATCACACTGGTGCAGTTGTGGCTGTTCCGGCGGAAGGGAGCGGACGCATGAGGCGGCGCAGGCGTTTCCCGTGGCTGTCGTACCTGCTGGTGGGGGCCGGGGCGGTGGTGACGGTGGTGCCGTTCCTGGACATGCTGCTGACCTCGTTCAAGGGGCCGGGCGAGTACGGCAGGCTCCCCTACCGCTTCCTCCCGGAAGCCTTCGACCTGTCCAACTACCGGGAGGCGTTCGTCCGGCTGAACCTGCCGCTGCTGTTCCGCAACAGCGTCGTGGCCACCGCGGTGATCACCGGTTCGGTGCTGCTGACGTCCTCGCTGGCCGGCTACGCCCTGGCCAAGCTGCGCTTCCCGGGCCGCGACCTGATCTTCCGGCTGGTGCTCGCGACGATGATGTTCCCGCCGTTCGTCTTCTTCATCCCGCACTTCCTGATCCTGGTGCACTGGCCGCTGGCGGGCGGCAACGGCCTGCTCGGCAGCGGCGGGGCCGGCCTGACGGTCAGCCTCGCCGCCCTGGTCATGCCGTTCCTGGTGTCCGGCTTCGGGATCTTCCTGATGCGGCAGTTCATCGTCTCGGTACCGGACGAGATGCTGGAGGCGGCGCGGATCGACGGCGCCGGGGAGTTCACGGTGTGGTGGCGCATCGTCGTACCGCAGACGCGGCCGGTGGCGGTGACGCTGGCGCTGCTCACGTTCGTCGGCGCCTGGAACGAGTACATCTGGGCCCTGCTGGTCTCCACCGCGAACCCCCGGCTGCTGACGCTCCCCGTAGGCATCCAGACCTTGCAGAGCTACCTCGACCCGAACCGTATGGTGCCCGTCATGATGGCCGGGCTCATGCTGAGCGTGCTGCCGGTCCTGCTGCTGTTCCTGCTGCTCCAGAAGCACTACATCCGGGGCGTCATGCTCAGCGGTCTCAAGTAGGAGCCCTTCTTCGGGACGTCGGCGAGGCCGAGCCCGAGGGGGTCCGGTGCCCCGCCGACACGAGCGGTCTCGGCGCTCAAGCCTGGACCGCCGGCTTCAGCACCTCCTCACACCAGGCGCGGAAGGTGGTCGGGCTCGCCGTCCGGGGAGTGCGCGGCACCCCGTCGTCGAGGCCGCCGTCCTTGGCACGCATCATGTCGACGTAGCCGTCGGTGAGCGCGTCCCCCAGCCCCTGTCCGATGAGGGAGGCGCGGAAGGCGTCGAGCGACTGCCGCTCGTACCGGACGGGGCGGCCGAGCACGTCCGACATGATGCGCGCCATGTCGTCCGCCGAAAGGCCCTCGGGGCCCAGCACCGGGGCCTCGCCCGTCCCCGTCCACGAGCGGTCGAGCAGCAGGCCCGCGGCGGCCGCGGCGATGTCCCGGGTGGCGGCCGCCGGTGCCGTGCGGTCGGCGGCGACGGTGCCGGTGAACATGCCGTCGTCGCGGAGGGAAGACACCTGCCACAGCAGGTTGTCCATGAACGTCGGGCTCGCGAGCGCCCGGTAGGCCACGCCGGTACGCGCGATGAGGTCGTCCATGGCCAACGACGCCGTCACGTGGCCGGCGCGGGCGGCGACGGGGGTGCCGCGGCCGAGCGCCGAAACGCCGACGACGTGCCCCACCGCGTGGACCGTGAACGCCTTCGCGGCGGCGCGGGTGAAGCCGGAGTAGACGGCTTCCAGGCTCGGTGCCCGCGGGTCCGGCGGGACCAGCCAGAAGACGGCGTCCACGCCGGCGAAGGCTCGGTCGACGACCTCGGGGTCGCCGTGCGAGCCGGTGACGACGTCGACGCGGGCGCGGACCGCGTCGGGGAGCTTCCCGGGGTCGCGCACGATGACGCGCAGCTCTTCACCGTGCGTGGGGGCCTCGTCGAGCAGGATGTCCAGGAGCCGGCTGCCGATCTGGCCGGTCGGGGCGGTGATGAGGATCATGCTTCGAGTCTCGGGGCGGCCTGTCCGCGGCGTCCAATACTCTTCCCGGCCGATTGATACCGCACGGACATCAATCGTGAGCGGGGGGTGGCGTGCACCCTGCTCGTGACGGACCACCCGCAGCGCGGAATCGACCGCTGCCGGAAAGCGGCTCTCCGCAGAGGGCGGTCCGGGGCGCTCAGGCGGCCGTGCCGCCCCGCTGTTCCGCGAAGGTGATCCGCGGCCTGACCTCCGGTACGGCGACCCCCGGCAGCAGGTACCGCCACAGGGTGACCACGCGCTGGTGCAGGTCGGCCCGGCCGCTGGAGATCTGCGACAGGAGCTGCGTACCGGAGTAGGAGCTGACCAGCACCCAGGCCAGGTCGTCCACGTCCACGTCCGGCAGCAGCTCGCCCCGGCCCCGCGCGGCCCGCAGCTGCCCGGCGAACTCCTGCACCCAGTACTGGTACGGCGCGTCGTCCTGGACGCCGAATTCGCCCTGCTCGATCGCCAGCCGGACGCCGGCCCGCAGCGCCGGGTTGGTCTGCAGCTCCCCGGCGAGGTACAGCGTGATGTCCACCAGCCGCTGCAGGCCGTCCTCACCGGGCGGCAGCTCCAGCCCGTTGCCCTGCTCGACCATCACGGCGTGCGCCAGCGCCTCCTTGGAGGGGAAGTGGAAGTACATCCCGCCCTGGGTGACCCCCGCCCGCTTCATGATCTTGCTGACGCTCGCGCCACTGAACCCGAACTCGTCGAACACTTCGGAAGCCGCCCGGAGAATAGCCTCCCGCGTCTTGACCGCCCGCTCCTGCACTGACCGCACCATTTCCCTCGGCAAACACGTGAATGGTACGAAGAAATCGCCTGTCCTGCCGCATCGGTACCGGCACAGACCGTGATGTGGGCCACGATCGAGGACTCCGGCGGGGCAGGCGTGACCGGCCCGGCTTCCCGTTCGCGTGCTGCGCCGGATCGACCGCGCCCGGTGACGGTGAGCAAGGCCACGGTTCCGGCGGCGGTGGTCCGACTGCGCAGGACGGGCAGATGGCCGCCCCGGCCACCGAAGCGCCCGCATGGTTTCCGGTGGCCGCGGCGCCCGCGCAGTCCACGGTGGCCGAGGCGCTTGCACAGATTTCAGTTACCGAGGCGTCCGCACAAATGATCCAGAACGAAGGCGCCAGCCCCCTCCTGAGTCTTCCGTTCCGCCTCCAGTTGCTTCAGCAGCCTGTCGAGCAGGCCGGGGTCCTGCGGGTCCTGGAGGAATTCCAGCACGGCCCGCTGGAACGCGTTCCGCAACGTCGACGGCATGGCGTCGGAGGCGTCGAAGCAGACCTTGTCCGCGGCGCGGAAGAGTCTCTGCACCGCCGCGGTGCTCGCCGAGAGCGGCCCGTCACCGGTGCTGCCGTCGGAGAAGAACGGGCGCTCCTCCGGGAGCGCCAGACTGGCCCATTCCGCGCGGGCCTGGCGCGAGGTCAGCTCGGTCAGCAGTTCCCAGGCCGCGTCGCCGGGCCGGAAGACGGCCGCCATGTCGCCGGAGACCTCGAAGGCGCGGCGGTCGGCCGGCAGGCCGGGGACGAACTGGTGGGTGGGTGCGGGCAGCACGTCGTCGGCGTAGTGCCGGCGGATGAAGGAGCCCTGGTGTTCCCGGGTGCACCTGCCGGTGTTCAGCAGGCCGTACCGGCCGCCGCCCAGGTTCTCGAACTCGGTGGATATCGCGGTTTCGGCGGCCTTCGGGCCCTCCTTCGCGAGCAGGTCCCGCCACGTCTGCCAGGCCCGTTTCACCTCCGGGCTGGTCCACGACAGCTCACCGAGGGCCCAGTGCCCGTACACGTCCGGGCCCTCTTTCTGGAGCAGCAGGTCCTCGATCCAGTCCGTGCCCGGCCAGCCGGACGTCGCACCGGACGCCATGCCCAGGCACCAGCGGGGCTTCCCGGCCGCCCGGCGGTCGCCCGGGCGGCTCCAGACGATGCTCTTGAGGTCCACCCGCACCGGCACCCCGTAGGAGCTCTGCCGGGCCTCGCCCTTCTGGTTCTCGAGCGTGATCCGCTGCGCCCACGGCCCCAGCGCCGAGGCCGCCACGTCCTCCCGCAGCGGCTCGGCGGCACCCTGACGCGCGTATTCGGACAGTTCGCCCAGACCGTTGAGGATCGCCACGTCGGGCGGTGACTCCGTGCGCAGCTGGGTCGCCAGGGTCTCGCGCAGCGAGCGGGTGCCCTGGTACACGTACGTATGGCCGGTCCGCTCGCCGATCTTCTTCAGCGTCTCCACGAACGGCCGCTCCTCGCCGCCGGTCCACGGGCCCAGGACCACCACCGTCCGTTCCTTCCCGGGCGAGCAGCCCGCCGCCGGCAGGGCTGCTGTGACCAGCAGGCAGCAGGCCAGGGCGGGACGGAGCATCCGGCGGCGCCTCATGCCGACCTCCAGTCGATCTTCCAGTGTTCGCGGCCGTACTGGCGCAGCGTGAAGCCGCACCCCACGGCGCCCGCCGCGCCGACGACCAGGGCCAGCACCGACGCCAGCACCCAGGCGCCCGGGTGGGTCCCGCGCAGCCGTCCGGCGAGGTCGCTGTCCACCTTCTCGATCGCGGCGGCCGGCCCGTCCGGCCCGTCGGTCCCCGCCGCTCCGGCAGAGGA
The DNA here is from genome assembly GCF_044327805.1 of Streptomyces sp. NPDC018019. Classification (NCBI taxonomy): domain Bacteria; kingdom Bacillati; phylum Actinomycetota; class Actinomycetes; order Kitasatosporales; family Streptomycetaceae; genus Streptomyces; species Streptomyces sp. NPDC018019. Next base: position 138,823 of record NZ_JBIRGD010000020.1, read on the forward strand.
CGGGGACGGCACGGATATCCGCCCGAGCCGGACGGCGGAGCGCTCCACGTCCTGCTGGGCCCGGTGCTGCACGGTGACGCCGGTCCACAGCACCGCGAACACCAGCAGGACGGGCAGCGCGTACGGGGCCAGCAGGGAGCCGCGGACCCGCAGGCTGGCCCGTACGAAGTCGAGCAGGCCGACGAAGACGAACGCGAGGACCAGGGCGGCCAGCAGCGCCCCCGAGGCCGTGACGCCGAACACGGTGCGCCAGCCCGACAGGGCGGCCACAGAGGCGCGCAGCTGCGTCTCCAGGGTGGCGATGCGGTCCAGTACGGCGGTGGGGCCGCTGCGCAGCAGGGTCGTCGCGTAGTCCATGCCGGCCCTGAGCAGCGGCCGGCTGTCGTGGTGGCTGTTGGCCCAGTTGATCCAGTCGTCGTAGGCGACCACCAGGCCGGAGACCACGCGGGCCTCCTGCTCCTGCGCCTTGCTCAGCGCGCCGCTCTGCACGGCGTTGTTGAGGCTCTGGGCCGCCGCGGTCACCAGGGACGGGTAGCGTTCGCCGAGCCCCACGAGGTCCGTTTGCGGCAGGGGCCTGCCGCCACGGGTGCCGAGGCGCCGCTCGGCCTCGGCCTGCGCGAGGGTCAACGACACCCGGGCGTGGGCCAGTTCGACCAGGGCGGGGGCGTAGCGGTCGCGCAGCTCTTCCGTGCGGCCGTGGACGTCGAAGTACGCCGTGCCGGCCAGGGCGAGGACGGTGAACGTGATGGCGGGCAGCAACAGCATCCGGCTGAAGAGGAATCTCCCGGTGTGCTTGCGCCCGCGCGCCGGGTCCCGGCCCGACGACCAGTACCAGAGCGCGCGGACCGGCCGTCCGCGCGGGGTGCTGCCCCCGGAGGGCGCGGCGGGTCCCCCATCGCCGGGGCGGGCGCTGCCGTCGCCGTTCATCATGCCCCCTCACTCGCGGCGTCCTCGTATCGGGGCAGGGCCTCCCTGGGCTGTCCGTGCCGGAACCAGCGGAGGAACCAGCCGGGGCGCTGGTCGCGGTGGCGGCGCCAGCCGCCGATGGGACGGGTCCGGTAGGCGTTGTCGAGCAGGGCCTCGGCCAGGGCGCGGTCCCGGGCGCGGGCGACGGGTGGCAGTTGTTCGAAGAGCCGCAGGTAGCAGGCGGACAGCTCTTCGCGCAGCGCGCGCTCCGTGCTCGGTACGGTGATCTTCTCGGCCTGGTTCTCGGCTTCCGCGCAGAGCGCGCCGAGCGGGCCGGGCTCCGCCGCGGGGGCGGTCGTGACGAGCAGGAGCAGCAGTTCCAGGAGGTCGGCGCGGAGCCGGTCCTGGGCATGCCGGTCGGTCAGGCCCTCCCGGAGCGTCAGCCGGTGCAGCGCCGGCCAGGCCAGCCGGGCGGCGGACACGGTGGGCGGGCTGCCGTCGGCGGGCGGGTCCGCGAGGATGCGGACCATGGCCGTACGGGCGGCGGTGCGGTGCCGCGAGTCGGCCGGTACGGCTTCGAGACAGTCCAGGGCGAGCCGCGGCTTGGTGTCGGCGAGGTGGATGCGGGCCAGGCCGAAAGCGGCGCTGCCGAGGGCGTGGTTGCGGTGCCAGACCGCGCTGTACAGGGCGACGGCCTCCTTGGGATTCTTCAGCACCTCGTGGCAGTAGCCGAGGGCCAGCTTCGGCGCGTACTCCCCCGGGATCGCTTCGTAGACCCGGTCGAAGCACTCCAGGGCCGCCGCCACCCGGTTGTCGAAGAGGTGCAGCAGTCCCTGGTGCCAGTACAGCCGCCAGTCGTACTCGGCGAGTTCGTCGACGGCGGTCCGGGCACGGGCCAGCTCCGCCTCGGCGGCGGCCCGTTCCGCGGCGGCCTCCTGCGGGTGGTCGCGGGCGATCTCCAGGTGCAGCCGGCAGTGCAGCAGCGCCTTCTCCGGGGACTCCTTCCACGCGTCGCTGAGTTGAAGCAGGCCGACCGGGTCGTCGTAGGAAGTGCGGTGCAGCTCCGTCCAGTTGCCGTCGGCGATGTCCGGCTTCGGCACCGGTAAGCCGAGGGCGACCTCGGCCGGAGTGGGCGGCCGGGCGGTCAGCGGACGCTTGACGTTGCTGCCGTCCCGCCACTGGCCGAGCGGCGGCGCCTTGCCCAGCTCGCCGTCGAGGGCCGCGGGCGCCGGGGCGAAGAGCGAGGAGGGTTCGAAGGCCGCCTCCTCGCCGAGGCGCAGCGAGCGCAGCTCCCGCAGCACGCCGCGCAGTTGTACGGACATCTCCCGCGCGTCGGCGAAGCGCGCCTCCGGGAGCGGGGCCGTGGCCCGTTCCAGTACGCGTTCCAGCGATCGCGTACCGAGCCCGGGGGGTGCTTCGGGGACCCGGGCGACCAGTTCCGTGAGCACGACGCCGACGGCGTACAGGTCGGCGGCGACGGTCATGGCGGTGGAGCCGTGCAGTTCGGGCGCCGGGTACGTCACGGGGCCCGAGGTCCCGGCCGGGCGTACGCCGGCGACGTCGATCAGCTTGATGCCGGCGCCGCAGTGGATCACGTTCGTGAGCGAGAGGTCGCCGTAGACGAGCCCGCGCTCCTCGTGGAGGTAGGTGAGCGCGTCCAGGATGAGCAGCCCGTAGACCGCGATGAACTCGTGCACCCGGTGGTCGTGGAAGGGCTCGGCGCGCATGGCGATCCGGTCGGCGATCCAGCGCAGGGGCGCGCCGTCGGCGAACTCCATCACGATGAAGCTGAGGTTGCTGTCCGAAGGCCCCGGCTGCCGGGCGTAGTTGAACACCTTGATGATCGACGGGTGGTTGAGGCTGACCAGCCGCAGGCGCTCCTGCACCGCTTCCTGGACCGCCCGTGGATCGTCCGGATCGCGCACCCCCTTCAGGGCCACCGGCCGGCCGGCGAGCATCCGGTCCCGGGCGACGTACACCTGCCCGTAACTGCCCTGCCCGAGACGGCCGACGACCCGGTACTGCTGGTGCAGCTCCTGGCCGCGGACCAGGCCGGGCCGCCGGGCGGCGAGGGGCACCGGTCCGGGGCCGGCCGAGGGGTCCGCCGCGGCGGACGGTGCCGGGTCCGGCTCCGGTTCGACGAGGGAGTCCGGATTGCCGACGGTGACGTGCGGCAGGTCGGTCAGGCCGTCGCCCGGCGGGAGGACGACATAGCCGCGCGGGGCGCGCGGCAGGTCGAGGCGCTGCACGGCGTCCTCGACGGCGATGCCGATCCGGAACAGGTGGTACGCGGCGCTCGCGCTGTTGTGCAGGACGCCGCCTTGGCGCAGGGCCGCCAGCCGGGCGGCGAGCCGGCGGGACATCGGCTCCTCCCCGTCGGCGCCCTCCGGGCCGGGCCGGCCGCTGTGCAGCCGGCGGTGCTGTGCCTCCAGGCCGGCCAGGACGGTCAGCCGCGCGGCGACGGCCGCTTCGTGGCGGCTGGCCCACCGCTCGTCGAGGAGTTCCCCGACGACGCGGGCGAGCAGCGGGGCGTGCTGGTCCCGGAAGACCAGCAGGAGCCGGCTGTGGCCCGGGGCGAGCAGCGCGTGCAGCAGCGCCAGGACCGGTTCGTCGGCCGACTGGAGCCGGTCGACGGAGAGGAAGGCGGCGGACAGCGGCGGGGCCTGCCCGGCGATCCGCCGCGTCATCGCGGCGAGGTCGCCGGCCGGCGCCCCGTCGGCGGTCAGGCCGGCCCGGACCGCGATGCGGTGGACCAGCTGATCGGGCGACCAGCCCGTCGCGTCCAGGGCGATGTCGATCGAGCCGGCCCGTGGCTCGGTGACCCCGCCGCGCCGCAGCGGCCACGGATTGCGCTCGCGGTCGGCCAGGATGAGCGCCGAGTGCAGGGCGGACCGTGCCTCGCGGTCGTCGTCGGCGACGAAGGCCAGCTCTATGCGCTCCGGCGGGCCGTCCGCGCGGTGGCGCCCCTGGCCGGTGCCGCTGCGGGCGCCGTCGGGCCGCCCGGACACTCCCCGCCCCGCAGCCGCGTCGCTGCCGCCCGTACCCGTGGGCCGTCCCGCGCTGGCCCCTTTGGCGGTGCCCGTGGCCCGGCCCGCGGCCGGTCCGGTGTCACCGAGCCAGCGGGCGAGCCAGCATCGCAGCCCGAGTGCCCGGTCGGCGCCGGCCGCGCCGGGGGTGAGCCGGATGGAGCCCGAGACGGCGCGTGCGCCGGTGGCCCGCAGCCGCAGCCTGTCGTCGGCCAGGTGCCCCAGGATCGTCTCGGTCGGGATCATGTAGGCGTGGCTGGACGGGACGGGGAACCGCTCGGTGCCGTGCTGGTGGACGAGGATGCCGATGACCCCGCCCGTACGGCTGTGCACCACACCGCTGCCGCTGAAGCCGTGCCGGACCACGTAGGGCGCCGACTCCGGGTCGAGCTGCACCCACTCCGGGTCGTGGCCGGGGCCGCCGCGGCCCATGAGCCGGGCGATGATGTGCTCGCCGCCGGGCAGGTCCTGCGGATACCCGACGGTGTGCACCCGTTCGTCGCGCGCCGGGACCTGCCGGTGCAGCACGGCGGGCTCCACCTTCGGCTCCTCGGCCAGCTGCAGCAGCGCGATGTCGGCGCTGAACCGGGAGGTCGGCGGCCGGAGGTAGCGGGTGAGCACCTCGGCCGCCAGGGGACGCGGCACCAGGGCCGGGGCCCCGGGGAACTCCGCGTACACGTTGTCCAGGGGCAGCGGCGGGTCGGTGGGCCGGCCGCCGGCCGCCACCGGCCGGCGTCTGGCCAGGACGACGTGCGCGCAGGTGAGCACCAGACCGCCGGACAGCAGCACGCCCGCACCGAGCGGCGTGGCATCCCGGCGCTCCCCCTGGAACAACCGGACCCGCCAGCATCCGTCGGCCGAGTAGTAGTGGGAAGTTCCCCCGAGCTCCCTCATACTCCTGCACGATAGCCGCGGGGAGTGACAACCGTCCCCACCGTGTGACGGAAGGGCCGGGATGGGAGCGAACATCGGACAGGGCGGCCGGGGCGGGCCGGACGGCGCGGAGACCGCCGGCCTGGCGGACGTCATCGGCCGGATCCGCGAGGAGCTGGAAACGGCGCAGCGGGACGGCGAGCTGAGCCGGCTGCGGTTCCTGGTGGAACGCGTCAACGTGGAGTTCGCCGTACAGGTCCGCCGGGAGGGCTCGGGCCGCGGCGGTCTGCGGATCGGCGTGGTCACCGCGGAGGCCGGCGGCGGGCTCTCCCGGGAGAGCACCCACCGCATCGAGATCGAGCTCAAACCGCACGACCGGGACGCCCCGCCGGAAGGGCCGGGCATCAGCGTGGGCGGGCCTTCGTAGCGGGTCCGCGGCAGCGGTGGCCACCCGTACGGACGGGGCCCGGCGGCGCCGGTCCGGCGGCCGGGGTGGGCCGTCGGCGGTGTCCCACCGTGTTCGCGGCGCAACCCGTTCGACGGTCCCCGGGGTGCGGCCGGAGTGGTGGCGGGTGAGAGTCGTGTCAACAATCCCACTCCGATAGGAGAGATCATGCGTCGCACTGCGATAGCCGCCGCCGGCATCATCGCCGCCGGATTCCTCGCCGCCACCCCCGCGGCCGCCGCTCCCGCAGGTGGCGGGGGCAAGCACCTGCACCACCGCACCGCCAGCCACTATCACGCCACTCACGTGGAGGGTGTGAACGCCGGCGGACCGGACGGCGCCACCGTGGGTCAGGCCGACGTCGTCACGCACGACAAGGTCAGCGACCTCTACAAGCACAAGTACTACGTCCGCCACTGGGTGCGCTGACCACTCGCCGCCCGGGCCTCACCACGTTCCCCCGCCGCACCGGCCCGCAGCCCTTCGTGCCCTTCCCGGCGCGAAGGGCTGCGCCGTGCGTCCGGGGCGCAGCGGTGCAGGGATTCCACGGTCAGCAGCCCGGGCGCACCGGCGGGCGCCCCCGTGGGCGAGCGTACGGACAGCCCCGGGGCGGCCGGCCCGGTGCCGGGCAGGTGGACGGCGACCCGTGGGCATGCCGAGCGCACCCAGGCGCTGATCCGTGTGCTCTCGGTCGGCTGCCCGTCCCGCCCGGCGCGTGGCACCGCGGTGTCGTCGAGCAACGCGAAGCGCAGCCGTCCGGAGGCGACGAGCTTCTGGTACGCGGCCAGCGGGACGGAGGCGGACTCGTGCGTGAACCCGCCGAGCGGCAGCACCGGCAGTCCCGTCGCGGCGATGGCCTTCGAGCGCGCCCAGCCGCGGTCCGCGGACAGCAGGTACCGGGCGCCGCCGTTGTGCCGTCGTACGTAGGCGAGGAGGCGCTGTTGAGCGGGGGTCAGGCGGGACGTGAAGTAGGTGTCCACCTCGCCGTTGGGGCCTGCGAGGAAGGCGCCGGGCAGGGTGGCGGCGTACGGCGGCACACGGCCCGGACCGCGCGGCCCGGCCGCGGCGTCGAACGCCGAGCCCGCGTAACGGTGGTTCAGGACGGACAGCGACCAGGTGACCGGTGCGGCGAACATCGCGACACAGCCGGCGAGCAGCCCGGCCAGCGCCCTTCCCCGTACGGCAACGGCGCCGGGCCCGGGCACCGGCCCCGGACGGATGAGGACGAGCAGCGTCACCCCGGCGACCGCCGCCGCCGCGGCCACCGGCACCAGCCACGGCGCGAAACCGCGGTACGCGTGGGCGATGTACACCGCCCACGCCGCCTGGCAGCCGACAGCGGCGGGCAGCAGGAACCGGAACCACCCCCGGCCCGCCCGGTAAAGGCGCCACAGGGTCAGGACACCCGTCGCGGACAGCGCCACGAGGGCGGGCACGAGGACAGCCGTGTACGCGCGGTGCGGGACCGCGGTCAGGCTCAGCACCGCCGCTGTGACGAGCAGCCAGCATGCCCACATCAGGTAACCGCTGCGGAAGCGCCGGCCGCGCCGCACCGCCCCGCAGGCGAGCCCGGACACCGCCAGTGGGAAGAGCCAGCCGCACTGCGCCGCGAGGCCGGGGAGGAGCAGCTTGGCGCCGCTCTCCCGGGCCCCGGAGCCGAGGCGGCCGACGCCGTTGTAGCCGAAGACCATCGACAGCGCGCTGTTGTCCGTCGAGCCGTCCACGTACGGGCGGACATCCACCGGCGTCAACGTCATCATCAGCACCCAGGACAGGGACACCGCGCCCGTGACCGCCCCTGCGACCAGCAGGTGGCCGGCCCGCGTGCGCAGCCTGGCCGGTGCGGCGGCCCCGTACCCCAGGGCCAGTGCGGGCACGATCAGCCAGGCCTGCATCATCTTGGCCTGGAAGGCCAGCCCGACCCACACACCGGCCCATACCAGGGAGCGCAGCCGGGCGCCGCCGACTGCCTTCTGATAGCGGTCGACGGCCAGCAGCAGGCACATGAACAGGGCGGCGTCCGGGATCGCGTGACCGAACATGGAGGCGGTCACGGGCGTGAGCGTGAGCAGCCCGGCCGCCAGCAGCCCGGCCGCCGCGCCCTGCCAGCGTCGTACGACGCGGTACATGACGAGGACGGAGATGACGCCTTCGATGCACTGCGGCAGGGTCAGTGCCCAGGCGTGGAAGCCGAAGAGGCGGGCGGAGAGGGCCTGGGGCCAGAGGAAGCCGCCGATCTTGTCGAGGGTGATGGTGGCGGCGGGGTCGTAGGCCGTGAACAGGAAGGCTTTCCAGCTCTCGGTCATGCTGCGGGCGGCAACCGAGTAGTAGGGGGCCAGGCCGCTGCTGGTGATGTTCCAGGCGTACAGCAGGCCCGCCAGCGCGGCGATGCCGAGCAGCGCGGGCCGCGCCCAGCGGGGCTGGTCCTCGGGCGAACGCCAGAACTCCCGGCGGCGGCGCGGCCGTCCGCCCGGCAGCGACGCGGTACCCGAGAAGGCGGACACTGGCACGGGCGCTCCTGGGCGACGGAATCGCGGCGGGGCCGGCCGGGACGGCCGGGCCCACCGGTTTATTCCACGAAATCGGCTGCCGCGATCCCGCCCCCGCTCACCGGCGGCACCGTCACGCGGCGGCCCGGTGCTCCTCGTCCGTCTTCCGGGTGACCTCGGACCGCACGCGGGCCAGCGCCCGGCTGATCAGGCGCGAGACGTGCATCTGGGACAGGTTCAGTTCGGCGGCGATGGCGCTCTGCGTCATGTCCTTGAAGAACCGCAGGTACAGGATGTGGCGTTCGCGCTCGGGCAGCCGTGCCAGGGCAGGCTTGACCGCTTCGCGGTCCTCTATCAGCGAGAAGCGGCCGTCGGCCGAACCGAGGGTGTCCTTGAGCGTGTAGTCCTCGTTGTCGCCGCTGCGGTCCAGGGCCACGTCCAGCGACAGCGACCGGTAGGTCTCCAGCGCCTCCAGCCCCAGCACGACGTCGTCCTCCGCCAGCCGGGCGTGCCCGGCGATCTGCGCCACGGTCGGCGACCGCCCGTCCAGGGTGGTGCTCAGCTCGCGCACGGCCTTGCGGACCTTGTTGCGCAGCTCCTGGGTGCGCCGGGGCACGTGCACGTCCCAGGTGTGGTCGCGGAAGTGCCGCTTCAGCTCGCCCGTGATGGTGGGTATCGCGAACTGCTCGAAGGCGTCGGCACGCTCGGGGTCGAAGCGGTCCACCGCCTTGACCAGGCCGAGCGCGGCCACCTGCTTGAGGTCGTCGAGCTGCTCCCCGCGCTCGCGCAGCCGGACCGCCTGCCGGTGCGCCAGCGGCAGCCAGGCGGTGATCACCCGCTGCCGCAGCCGCTCCTTCTTGGGCCCGTCCGGCAGCCTGACCAGCAGCCGCATCTCCTCGGTGGTGTCGGGGTCCTCGACACGGCGCCCGTGGTGGCGCGCGATCATGGTGGTGGCCATCGCCGGCTCTCCTTAGACGCAGTTTGGGCGGTTCGCAGGCTCGTGAGTGGCCACTCACCGGAAGACGGCAGACTGGCCCCTCGTTACGGGGTGCCTGCGGTTCCGAAGCACTGACGCTCTTGTGTCCAGGCATCGGCGCCTCACACTCGGGCAGTGCGATTTTTTCCACCCGCCCTGCATCATCGGGCGAACGCCCTGGTCAGCCGGCCCGGCGGGGCGCTCATTCCTCCAGCACGACTTTCCCGAAGACCGTCGTGGTCAGCCCGAAGTGGTCCGCGTGGACGAGCCGCCGGGCCACCGGGCGGGTGGTGCCGTTCACGGTGAGGGTGGCGGTGGCCGTCGTCCGGTCGGTGAAATAGGTTTCCGACTCCTCGACGAGGAGCCGGTGGAGGGTGGCGGACGGGAAGCGGCCCGGTGGCGGGGTCAGGTCGCCGGTCCAGGCGAAGCCGGCGCCGCGGGGCGTGCAGACCAGTTCGATCGTGGCGTCGGTCGCCGTCCATTCGAGGTCGCCCGCCGAGCGGTGCCGCTGCTGCACGGTGGCGACGACGCGGCGGCTGGCGGCCATGCCCTCGCGCCCCGGCCCGGCGAACGCGCCGACGTCGTTGGCCGCCGCCGGACCGCTCAGCTCGATACGGATCCGGCCGTCCGCCGCCATCGCCGCGGTGACCGTACGGCCGGGCATCAGCTGTACGAACTCCCCGGTGACCACCTTCGACAGGTGGCAGGATTCGACGGCGTACGGCTGGTAGCGGACGAACGCCGGCCGCAGGCAGGGGAAGTAGGCGGGGCTGTCGGCGAGGTCGCCGAGGTCCACGTCGATGTCGCAGGACCACAGGCCCAGCCGCGCGTCGTAGTCGGGCGCGAAGGTCACCAGCGAGACCGCCGCGGGCGCGCCGCCGACGGTCTCGGCCAGGTGCCGGCCGGTGACGGCCCCGGCCGCGTTCGGGAAGTTGGCGGTGCGCAGCCGCGGCAGGACGGAGTCGTCCGCCCATACGGGGTCGATGCCGCAGCGGGTGACGAGTTCGGCCGGGAGGCTGCTGCCCGGGTCGAGGACGACGGCGAGGAGTTCGTCGTCCCCGGAGGTGAACCAGGGGCGGCGGAGGTAGACCCGGATGCCCGCGGTGCGGCGGGTGCGCGTGACCCGGTGCGCGTCGGTGTCCACCGTGCGTTCCCAGGTGACGGTGGGGACGACATGGCTGACCTCGGGCGGTTCCGGGCGCCGGGTGGCCGGGACCGGCCAGCCCCGTCCGGTGGGTCCCGGGGCGGCGGGCCCCCGGCTGGTGATCAGCTCGGGCCGGTCGGTGATCGCCGGGTGGAAGTACTCGCGGAAGCGGGTGGTCGCGGTCGGCGTGTAGGTGACGTTGCGGTGCCGGGTGTCGCGGAACTCGTGCCGTACGCCGCTGAAGGCGAGGGTGTCCCGGCGGGGGCCGGTGGTGAGGTCGCCGACGTGGTCATGGCCGGTCACCCGCCGTGGCGCGGGTTCCTTGACGTCGTCGTGCCACTCCTCCCAGGCCGCGTCGAGGTCGACGCGTCCGGTGCTCCTGGCGTGCAGCGACAGTGTGCCGGCGACGAGCGCGGAGGTCTCCCCGGCCGCACGGCTGAACCGCAGGTCCGCCAGGGACGGCGGGGCCAGCGGTTTCTCGACGGCGTGCACGAGGGTCAGTTCCGTCCACGGCGTGATCATCCAGTTCTCGCCGGCGGCCGAGGCCACCGTCAGTTCCCGCTGCTTCTCCGGGGTCAGGCGCGCCGGGTCGTGCCACAGGGGCGAGGCGGTCAGCAGCTGCCAGACGCGGAACAGCCGCAGGTCCTCCTCGGCGATCCGGCAGCTCATGCGGACGGTCACGACCTCCGCCTTCGGCACGTACACGGTCAGGACGCCGCCCGTCGGCGGGTCCGGCGGCCGGTCCCCTTCCACGATCCGCAGGCGCAACGGCCGCGCCTGGGGCCAGGTTCCGGTGAATTCGTACGTGCGGTGGGGTTCCGTACCCGTACCCGGCAGTCCCCGTAGGGCGATGCCGCGCGCGGGGACGTCGGGCAGGTACGGCAGCAGCAGTTGCGGGGCGTCGTGGACGACGTACTCGCCGGTGTGCAGGCCGCTGCCGCGTGCCACGGGCAGTTCGGTCAGCGGGGACGTGTCGTGCGGGCTGTGCTTGGCGACGTGGATCTCCCCGGTGGCCTTGAGGTCGCGGGTGACGCGCGGGTCCTCCGGGAGGCTGACCACCGTGTCGAGGTAGCTGCCCGCCTCGCGGGACGCGGCGGCGAAGTACTGGCGGCGCAGCGCTTCCGGTTTGCCGGGCCCGAAGACCGCGTCGTACACGCCGTGCTGCTCGGCCATCTGGAGCGAGCTCTTGGGCGGGCTCAGGTGCCGTTCGTCGTAGGCGCGGTAGCGGCGGTCGAGCCCGTCGGCGGGCGACACCTTCTCGTGGTCGGGGACCTCCCCGTTGCGCAGGCCGGCCCATTCCCTGGGCGACAGCGGCCGTCCGGAGTCGTCGATGGTGCTGCGGATGACCAGGTGCGGCTCCGACTCGCCTTCCAGGAACGGCCAGCTCGGCACGATCACGGGCGGTGGTACGGGTTCCCAGCGGGCGTAGGTGACGGGTTCGGTGGCGGTGCCCTCCACGGCGGGGGCGTCCGGGCCGAGGCTGTTGCCGGCGAGATCGACCAGCCGGGCGCGCAGCCGGTAGGTGCGGCCGTAGCGCAGGGCGGGCAGGGTGCCGGGGGCCGGCCGGAACGCGGCGGCGAGCGGGAAGCGGTCGGAGATCTCGGGGCCGGGCACCTGCGGCCGGTCGTCGGCGCCCAGGGTCCGGCCGGGCGGTGGCGCGGCCAGGCTCCAGCCGTGCCAGCCGAAGAGCGCCTGGTGGACGTAGAGCTGCCGGTCGGTGGTGCGGTCCCGGGTGACGGCGGACGCCTTGACGTGCCCTTCGTCGGGGGCCGCGGTGACCGGTACGGCCGGGGCGCCGGGCCGCCTGATGGCGTACTCCCCCGTGCGGGCGCACAGCGGGTACCAGGCGGTGACGCGCCCGGTCCGCTCGTCCGCCGCGCCGACGTCGACGCGCAGGCCGCGTACGAGGTGGGCGGCGTCCAGGACCGCGGCGGCGGCCGGTCTGCCGTCGGGGCCGACGCCGGCCGTGTGCCGGGCGTCCGCCTCCATCTGGTCGGCCAGGGCCCGGTCGCGGTCGTCGTGGACGACGGTCAGGCCCGCGCCGTGCAGGGCCGGCAGGGCGGTGGGGTCCGCGGCGACGGCGGCGCCCGGTTCGTTCGTGCCGCCGAGGTACTGGTCGAGGACGCGGGCGAACTCGACGAACTTCAGCGCCGCGCCGTCCAGGTCCAGGTCCGTGACGTGTACGTCGTCGGCGCCCAGCTTGAGCATCCGGTGGCCGTGGAAGCCGTCGTCGGCGGCGTACGGCTCGAAGCGCCGGCCCGGGACGTGGCGCAGCGCCGTCCAGGGACGCAGTGTCTCGTCGGCGTTCAGGTGGCCTTGGGCGGCGGTGAAGGTCACGCGGGCCTGCCACCGGTCGGCGAGCCCGGCCGGCGGGGTGACGAGCAGGTCCAGGGCCAGGCCGAAGCGGCGAAGGAGTTCGGGGTAGTCGGCGAGCAGGGCGCACGCGGTGTGGAAGTCGAAGTCCGGCCGCTCCGGCGGCGGTTCGGCGGCGGCCGCGGCCGGATCGCCTCCGGAAGCCGCCGGGCGCGGCGCGCGGTCGTAGAACCGGTACATCTCCGCGAGCCCGAGCAGCGCGCCGTCCTGTGCGTAAGCGTCCGCGGCGCGGTCCATGTGCCGGGGCCGGTACGGGTTCGGGTCCGCGGTGGCTCGCGGCCGTTCGCCGGCCGGCCGGGCGAGCAGCTGGTCCAGGCGTGGGTAGCCGGCGCTGACCTGGCCGGAGAACGTCCGGATGGCGGAGGTCAGTACGCCGTCGAGGTCGTTGCCCTGCGGGTGGTCCCAACTGCCGGCCGGGCCCGAGGAATATGCGGCCGTCGGTGCCGCGCCGTTCTCCTCGCCCCCGCCCGGCGGAGGCGCCACCCGGCGCGCCGCCGTCGCGCTCACCGCTGCCTCGTACAGCGCCGTGACCTGGTCGCGGACCGCGCCGGCCGGGAACGAGCGCAGGAGGGGCGGAAGTTCAGCGGCGGCGAAGGCACCGGCGGGCGCGCGGACCACCGTATCGGCCTTGAACAGTTCGCCCCACAGCACGCTGTCGGCCGGCGGGAACCCCCCCGTCCGGGCCGTGGTGGGGACGAGGACGCCGGGTCCGGTGGCGCCGGGCGCCAGGAACTCGATCTGGAGCGCGGGCGCGTACGTACGCAGGGTGCCCGGCCAGTCCAGGAAGCCGCGGAAGGCGTCCAGCCGGGTGCCGCCGGTGAGGCGGGGACTGACCAGTACCGTCAGCCGGAGCTTGCCGTCGGCGGCCGGGCCGTCGGGCAGTACGGTCCAGCGGATCGTCTCGGGCATGGCTCAGCTCACTTCCGCGAAGGCGGTGCAGTACTCGGTGACGGGATCGCGCCGGGCCCCGGTGACCGGGTCGGTGTAGGGCGCCATCATCTCGGCGAAGGTGGGGGGCCGCGGCGGCTCCCCGGCCGCCGCGCCGAGCGGGGCGGGGGCGGGCCCGGAGCCCACGAAGCGCTTCTCGCACTCGATGGTGACCGACTGCGACCAGAAGCCGATGTGCACGCTGACGGAGATCCTGGCGCGCCCGTAGACGGTGCCGGTCGCGGTGTCGAAGGTGAGGTCGAGGTAGATCTCGATGGAGGCGGAGACGATGCCGAGGACGTCGACCTCGCCGCGGGCGCGGAAGTAGCCGGTCAGCCGGGACTCACCGGTGGCCGGTTCCAGGCGGAAGTAGATGCCCGCCATGACCGACAGACTGCCGCTGGCCACCCCGAAGTCGAGCGAGACGGCCGCGCCGAATTCGAGGGCCGCTTCCAGTACGGCCACCCGCTTGGGCGTCAGCACGATGCCGAAGAACCCGCCGCCGCCGAGCAGCGAGACGGTGAGCCGGAACGGGGCCTGCCGGCTGCAGAAGGCGAAGCCGATCTCCAGTGACCTGCCGAGGAAGGGCAGGTCGAGATAGGCGTCCAGGCGCAGGTTCTCCAGGCTGAACACGCCGATGGCCAGGTTCGGCAGCGGCAGCCCGTACCGGGCGACGATGCCCGAGGGCGTGACCTGGACGCCGGGCGGATCGCTGAAGCCGTCCACCGGGATGAGCCGGCGCAGTGTCTGGACGAAGGAGAGCGGGCCGATGAAGTCGACGCTCTTGAGGACGACGTCGATGTCGGGTTTGCGTCCGGCCCGTGCGACGAAGCGGACGTGTTGGAAGCGGAGCCGCAGCGCGTTGAACTTCGGTACGAGGATCAGGGAGAAGTTCTCCAGGCTGCAGCTGATGTCGGCGCCGACGCTCAGGTCCCGGCGCAGGGAGCCGCGCAGGTCCACGACGAGGGACAGCCGCCCGTCGGCGTCGGGGAGGAAGACCGGCGAGCCGTCCAGGAGGACGGGCTGGAGGTCCGGGTTCCACTCCAGGCGCGCGTTGACGGTCTCGGGCAGCTTGAAGCCGTTGGCGGCGGCCTGTACGGCGTCGCGCAGCGCGACGACCTCCCCGGCGGCCCTGGTCCAGGTCGCGATCTGCTGCTGGACGCGGGTGAGCAGGGTGCGTACGCCCGGGTCCGTACCGGCGGGCAGGGTGTTGACCAGGTTCCCCAGCGCGGTGGCGAAGGCGCTGAAGGCGTCGTCCACCTGCCGCATCGTGATCGGCCCGGTGCGCCCGGCGAGCCCCTGGGCGACGAAGTCGGCGACGACGGTGGCGAACTTCTGCGCGGTGTCGGCGACCTGGCGGGCGGCCGGCGGGTAGCGGTCGAGTTCATGGGTGAGCAGGCCCCGGGCGCGGCCGAGATCGGAGAGGAAACCGGTGACCGCGCTGACCGTCTCGGTGAAGAAGTTGGGCACCTTCAGGGCCTTGCCCAGCCCGTCCACGCCCTTGATCACCTCGGCCAGCGGCACCACGCCCAGCAGACTGGGGCCGATCTCGTCGAGCACGTCCAGCGGGCGGAAGAACTCCTCCGGCTTGAAGGTGCCGTCGGCGATCCGGGCGAGCGGGTCCCGCCCGCCCGGTACCGGAACACCGGAGACCGGCCCGGTCAGGCGGGACAGGCCGGACACGATCATGCTGGGCGCGGTCAGGCCGCCGGACCGGTCGCGCTGCCCGCCGAAGTCCATCCGCAGCGGCTGGTCGGCGGGGGTGAGCAGGCTGAGGAAGACCTGTCCCGCGTTGGCCTTGCGGACCGGGCCGCCGACGGTGTCGAAGCCGGACAGGGCGTACCGCTTCGCGTAGCCGACCGGCACGGTGGCGTCCGCGCCGCTGAGCCGGCCGACGGCGGGCACGGTGGCCTGCGCCCAGCGCAGCTGCGGCAGGAACGGGGCGTTCTTCGAGACGGCGGGGTCGGCCGGCGCCGGATCGGCGAGCGCGGGCGGCGCCGCCATGCCCCACACCATCCGGGCCACGTCGAGCCGGGTGTCGTCGGGCCGGAGGACGGGCGCGAGCGCCACCGACTGGCCGAGCAGGTCGGCGCTGGCCTCGGGCGGGTGCTCGACCGCGACGGCGCCGGCCGCGACCGCCGGGTCGGGCGGATGGCGGTCCAGGGCGTTGTACTCGTCCACGGCCTCGGTGAGGCCGTCGCCGGTGGCCAGGGTCTCGTCGAGGAACCGCAGCGGCGTACGGAACTCCACCGTGTTCCCGCCGTGGTCGACCGCGGTGACCTTGAAGTGGAACGGCTGCTCGGCGGGCGTGGCGGGGAAGAACTTCCGCCGGTCGGCGGGCGGGACGAGGTCCGGTGTCTGCTGGGTGTCCAGCCGTACGCTGTTGAAGGGGAACAGCACGTTGGCCAGGTCGCTCGCGGGGTCCGGCCCGGCGGGCAGCGGGGTGTTCGGGTCGTACGTCTTCAACGGCTGCCGGACCACCACGAATTCGCGCTGGACGAGGTAGGCGCCGCGGGGGTCGTCGAACTTCCGCTCGGTGACGCGCACGTACACCGCCTTGTGCCCGAACGGGCACAGGAAGCCTTCGCGCATCACCCGGACGTACTGGTCGCGGCCCATCGAGGCGCGGTGGCGCCACTCGGAGAGCGAGACGCCGCGGGGCCGCCGCGGCCAGCTGCCGAGGCCGTCCAGCCAGCCGCCGGCCGCCGAGAGCATCAGCAGCCGTACCGCGACGGGCTGCGGGACGTACAGGGTGCCGTCGGGCGCGCGGAGTCCGGCGCCGGTGGTGAGGTCGACGATGTCCCGGCGGTCCTCCGGTTCCAGCGCCTGCCGGAACGCGTACGGCGCGCCGGGGTCGCCGCCGCGTTCCCGGTTCCAGACCGCGCGGACCGTCCCGGCGTCGAGCCGGGTGTGCCAGAGTTCGACGCGGGTGCCGGATCCGGGTTCCGGAAGCCGGTCCCGGTGGATCCACCGCGCCTGCTGGGCCGGGGACAGGTACAGCCGGTAGGGCAGTTCGATGCCGGTACGGGGGCGGGCGGGGTCGGCGAGCGGGTCCTGCGGGCCGGCTTCGGCGGCGAGCGGCGCCCCGGTTTCCGTACCGCCGGTGGGCACGCCCGCGGCCCGCAGGAGGGCGAGCGCGGTCTCCGGCCCGTGGCGGGCGGTGAGTTCCGCCGTCGTACGCAGCAGCCGCACCGAGGTCATGGCGCGGGCGGCGGCGTCCTGGCCGGCGCCCGGTGCCGCGAGCGACGGCACGCGCGTCGGGGCCGCGGCGGGTGTCTCCGGCGCCCGTGCGGCGTCCACGACGCGCAGCGGGAGCCGCCGCATGGCGTCGAGCAGGCCGTCCTCGGAGAAGGGCACCGAGTCCCGCGGCCCCACTTCGAAGACGAGGACGGTCCGGCCGCTGATGAGGGAGCCCACCGGAAGCTCGCGGGACTCCCCCGGCACCGCGTCGCTGAAGGCCTGCTCCACCGTGTGCTGCGGCCCGAAGGTGACGGTGATCCAGGCGTCCGCCTGCGGGTCCGCGCGCACCAGCCGTCCGCTCCCGCCGGATTCCTCGACCTTCAGCCCGGCGAAGCCGAACGACAGGTCCAGGAGATCGGTGCCGCGCAGCAACCGCAACGCCGCCGGAGTAGTCATGACGCCCCCTCCCCCACGCGCCGGCCGGGCCTTCCCGGCCGGCGCGCAACCTCCTACCACCTATCTCCAACAGCGCATCCGCACCAGACGGTACGGAGGATTCCAACGCTCCGATTTGTGTTCGAACGCCGTTCCGTTCAGCTCCAGACCCGGCGCTCCTGGCTGCGGGGGTCGTCGATCCGGACCCACTCGGCGTCGATGCGCATCGTTGCCCGGCGCTCGTTGTCGTACGGATCCCAGCCGGGGTCGCCGGTCCTGGCGAACCGGACCCAGGTCGCGTGCGTACGTGCCGCGAGGTCCGCGGGCGGCTCGTCGGGGCCGATCAGGGCGTTGTGCCCGCGCAGTCGGGGCAGGTGCGCGAGGTCGAAGACGAAGGGCAGCTCGACCGTGTGGGCGGCGCCCAGCTCCCCGTCGAGGGCGTGGGAGCGCCAGGCGAATTCGTAGCGGAAGGTGCCGGACCCGGGGTGGGCGGCATGGGCGTCGGCCAGGGCCCGGCTGCCCGCGCCGAACAGCGCGTCGCCCAGGATGGCGGACCGCAGCTCGCCGAAGGACGCCCCGGGGCGTGCCGTTCGGTAGGCCGCGACGAGCCGCGCGGGGTCCGGGTGGGAGTGCGCCGCCGCGTCGTGGACGTCCCCGGCGGTCGAGGTGGCGTACTGGTTCACCGGGACCAGGTAGAGGTTCCCTTCCTCGGCGTTGGTCCCGACGAGCAGATCGACGCCCGCGCCGGACCCGGCGGCGACCGATGCGGCGGGCTGGGTGTCGAGGACGAGGCTGAAGGGGCTGAGGCCGACCAGTGGGTCGCGGTGCGTCGCGGTCCGCAGGTCGATGCCCGCGAGCCGGGAGGCGGTCGCGACCAGGTCGGCGTCGGGGAGGCCGGCGAAGGCGTCGGCGTGCGGCTCGACGCCCAGGTCCGCGGCGGCGGCCCGGGTGACGCGGGCGGCCTGCTCGGCCGTGAACGCGCCCAGACCGCTGCCGCTCTGGACGATCGCCCGGCGGAAGAGACCCGCGGCCTCAGGAGCGGCGAGGACCCCGCCGACGATGGTCGCCCCGGCCGACTGGCCGAAGAGGGTGACGCTGTGCGGGTCGCCGCCGAAGGCGGCGATGTTCTCCCGCACCCAGCGCAGGGCGGCGACGACGTCGAGCAGGCCGCGGTTGGCGGGCGCGCCGGGGAGGTCGAGGAATCCGGCGATGCCGAGCCGGTAGTTCAGGGTGACGAGGACGACGCCGTCGCGGGCGAAGGCGGAGCCGTCGTACAGCGCGGACCGCGTCGATCCGGCGGCGAATGCGCCGCCGTGGACGAACACCATGACGGGCCGGCCGCCGCCGGTGGCGGGCGTCCAGACGTTGACGGTGAGATAGTCCTCGCCACGGCTCCAGCCGGGTCCGAAGTAGGGGGACATGTCCACGCTGCCGAGTTGACGCTCGGACTGCGGCGCGCTGGGTCCCGGCACGGTGGCGTCCCGTACGCCGTCCCACGGCTCGTGCGGCCGGGGCGGCGCGAACCGGCCGGCGCCGCGGGGAGGGGCGGCGTAGGGAATGTTCAGGAACACAGCGGTGCCGTCCTGGCGCAGGCCGCGGACGGCTCCTTGCGCGGTGGTCACGACGGGGTCCAGGTGGTGGTGCACAGTACTGCCTCTCCGCGGGTCTCAGCCCTGCTCGGTGTACGGGGCGAAGGGCGCCCAGCCCTTGATGGCGAACTTCTCTCCGTCGCGTGTCACTTCCACCGCGCCGTGACCGCCCAGGTGCGCGGGGATCACGAGCGCGTTGTTGTCGGCCGCCCAGCCCAGCACCTTGCGGCGGGTGGCACGGGCGCCTGCGGGGTCCTCGCAGAAGCAGCTGTTGGCGTCCGGTTCGAGGATCTGCACAGGGGTGTGCAGCAGGTCGCCGACGAACACCGCGCGGTCCGTCCCGGAGGTGAGGGTCAGGACGGAGGAGCCGGGGGTGTGGCCGGGGGCCGCGTCCAGGCGGAGGGAGGCGTCGATCCGGTGGCTGTTCTCCCACAGCAGCGTCTGGCCGGCCCGGTGCACCGGGGCCACGCTGTCCTCGAAGACATTCTGGTTGCCCCGGCCGAGCAACGGCCGGTGGCCGTTCTCCGGATTCCAGAAGTCGAAGTCGTCCTTGGGCATCAGATAGGTGGCGTTGGGAAAGACCGGAACCCAGCTGCGCCCGTCCAGATAGGTGTTCCAGCCGACGTGATCGACGTGCAGATGGGTGTTGATCACGATGTCCACGTCCTCGGGACGGACACCGGCCCGGGCGAGCCGGGCCAGGAAATCCGTTTCGAGGTGGCTCCACACCGGCGAGTACGGGCGCTCCTTGTGATTGCCCACGCCGGTGTCGACGAGAATGGTCCGGCCCTCGCTGCGCAGCAGCCAGGTCTGGATCGCCGAATGCACGATCCCCGTCGCGGAATTCAGGAAATGCGGGGCCAGCCAGGAAGCGCCGTCGTCCCACACGTCCTTCGGGCTCTCCGGGAAAAAGGTCGCAGGTGTCATGTCGACGGGGCCGAAATATTCCCACACCCGGGTGATGGTGACATTGCCGAGCGTTATCTGATCCATGAGTGTCCCTGGGAATTCGGAGGTGTTTCCCGAACCGTACGAACGGCCCCAGCACGCGCGGTATCCGTCAGGTGACTGCACCTGCGCACACGGGGACCGGGCGCCGGAACGGGCCGCTTGTAGCCTGGGCGGGCAGCAGCAAGGCGGCTCCGGCAGAAGAGCCACGATTCCTGGAGACTCCGTGGGCGGGCACACAGACGACCTCGGGGCGGGCCCGGGACCACATCCGGAAGAGCCCATCGTGGGCCGGGACGCGGAATTGGAGCGTCTCTTCCATGCGGTGGATACGGCGTCGGCCGACCCGGTTCTGCTGCTGGCCGGTGATGTGGGCACGGGAAAAAGCGCGCTGCTGGACCGCGCGGTGCGCAGAGCCGAAGCCGGTGGCACGCGCGTCTTGCGCGCCGTGGGGAGCGAGTCGGAGTCAAGCCTGGCGTTCTCCGCACTGCATCAGCTGCTGCGGCCGGTACGGGCCGAGGTGAACGCGCTCCCGGAAAGGCAGCGCGCAGCGCTGCGGGACGCCTTCGGCGCGGGACCGGTGACGCCCCGCCAGTCGGGCGCGCCCGACCCGATGCTGACCGGCGTCGCCGTCCTGAGCCTGCTGTCCGCCCTGGGCGACCGGTGCCCCGTGCTCGTGGCGCTGGACGACGCCCAGTGGTGCGACCGTGCTTCTCTGGACGCCCTGTCCTTCGCCGCCAGACGGCTGGCCGGTGAACCGGTCACGATGCTGATCACGGCCCGCGACGGCGGTCAGCTCCCGGGGTTCGGCCGGGACGTCCCGGTTCTCACCCTGGGGCCGCTCGACGACGCCGCGGCCCACCGGCTGCTGGATCTCCAGCCGGCCGGCCCCACCGGCCGCGTCAGGACGCAGATCCTCGCCCAGGCCGGCGGCAACCCGCTGGCCCTGGCCGAACTGGCGAGGGCGGCCGGCGCCCGCACCCCGGCCGCGGGGCTCTCGTTCGCTGGTCCGCTCCCGCTCACCGACCGCCTGGAGCGGATCTTCGCCGCCCGTCTGCACGGCCTCCCCGCCTCCACCGCGCGGGCCCTGCTCCTCCTGGCCGCCATGGACAGCGCCGACTCCGCGGCCGTCGTCCCGTCCGGGCTGCCGCACCCCGAGGACGCGGTCTGGCTGCCCGCCGAGCAGGCCGCGCTGGTCCGGCGGACCGGCCAGGACGTCCGGTTCCGCCACCCGCTGGTCCGGTCCGCCGTGTACCACGCCGCGCCCCCGGACGCCCGGCGCGAGGCGCACCGCGCGCTCGCCGGGATGCTGCGGGACGCACCGGACCGCCGCGCCTGGCACCTGGCCGCCGCCTGCCCGGGCCCGGATGCGGCCGTGTCGGCGGAGCTGGAGCGGACCGCCGACCGCGCCCGCCGGCGGGGCGGCCACGCGGCGGCGGCCGAGGCCCTGCGGCGCGCCGCGGAACTCGCGCCGGGGCGTGAGGACGGCGCCCGGCTGCTGGTCGAGGCCGCCCGGCAAGCCGTGTTCACCGGGGACCTCGCCCGGGTCGAGGAGCTGGCCGCCGCGGTACGTACGCGCACCGACGACGCGTCGCTGCTGACCGCTGCCGCCGCACAGGCCGCGAAGCTGGCGGTGCTGACCGTACGGCACACCGTGGTGTTCGCCCGGCTGGCGCACGCCGCCGAGCAGTTGGCGCTCTCCCGGCCCGCCGTCGCACTGGACCTGCTGGCCGGTGCCGCCGTGATCCGCTTCTACTCCGGAGAGGACGGCCAGCAGCACCGCATCCAGGAGATCCTGCGGCGCCTTCCCGAGGACGACGCTCACGCGAGCATGCGCACCTGGGTACAGGCCGTGTCGGACCCCTTCGACGACCGGCGCGAACTCGTCTCACAGCTCCCGCGGCTGGAGGCCGAGGCGGAGACCCGGCCGGAGCGGCTCATCACCGTCGGGATCATGGCGTGGCTCCTGGACGAAACCCCGCGGGCCGTGCGCGCCTTCGACGAGGCGTTCGGCCGCTGGGAACTGCACGGCCCGCTGCCGGAGGGACTGGGCGGCGCGGTCGCCTGGGCCTATGTGGAACGAGGGAGGTGGGGGCAGGCGCGGGAATCCTGTGCCCGCATCACCGCGGTCGGCCGGGCCGCCGGCCTCGACCACGCGGTGGCCTGTGCGGCCGCGGTGGACGCCACCGTACTGGCCTTCGAGGGCGATGTGCCGGCGGCCCGGGCACGGGCCGCCGACGCGCTCGCCCTGATCGATCCGCTGGAAAGCCGCTCGGTCGCCGTCTACGCCCGCCGTGCGCTCGGTGCCGCGTCGGCCGCCGAGGGCGCGTACGAGAGCGCGTACGCCCACCTCCGTATGGTCTTCACGGCGGACGGCGCGCCCGTGCACTACCACGCCTCCTACCCGGCGCTCGCGGACCTGGCCGCCGCCGCTGTGCGCAGCGGGCAACGTGCCGAAGCCACCGCGATCGTCGAACGTTCGGCCCGTGCGCTGGCGGACGGTACGTCGCCCCGCCTGCGTGCGGTGCTGAGCCGGGCCCGTGGCCTGCTGGCGGCCCCCGGCGCCGCCGAGCCGCACTTCCGGGCGGCCCTGGCGGACCCGGTCCTGGAGCACTGGCCGTTCGAACGCGCCCAGACCCTGCTGGACCTCGCCGAGTGGCTGCGGCGCCGCCGCCGTATCGCGGAGGCGCGCGGTCCGCTCACCGAAGCCCTGGAGACCTTCCGGCGGCTGGGCGCCCGCCCGTGGATCGAGCGCGCCCGGGCCGAAGCACGCGCCGCCGGCCTCGAGGTCATGGACTCGGCTCCGGACGCGCTCGCCGCGCTCTCCCCGCAACAGCAGCAGATCATCAGGCTGGCCGCCCGCGGGCTGAGCAACCGTGAGATCGGCGAGCGGCTCTTCCTGTCCCCGCGCACGGTCGGCTCACACCTCTACCGCAGCTTCCCCAAGCTGGGCGTCACCGCCCGCTCCCAACTGCGCGACCTGATCGAGGCGAGCGCCGCCCCGGCCTGTTACCAGGAATGAGCGGCACCGCGGCCCGAAATGGGTGATCTGTACGCGTCTGCCCTCTCCCCGCCATTGATTACGCCCACGAAAACGGGCTGCCAAACAATGTCCGGTGCGGTGGAGTGGGGATGACCGCGCGTGCGGACGACGGGCGGACGGGCACCCCCACGGGGGTGGGGTGCCCGGCGCCGGGCACCGGCCTCCGTCAGGTCAGCCGCATGCCGTTGGCCGTGACGACCACGTCGTAGGCGCCCTTCAGGCCGCCCTCGCCCACGTAGCACCGGTATCCGGTGGGCTTGTCGAGCGGGACCAGGCGCACCTTGGGGACCTTGTCGCAGCGCAGCGACTTGGCCGCCTTGTCCCCGTAGATCCCGTACTGCTTCCACGCCCGGGCCCGTACGCCTTCGTCGGTGACCACACCGCCCCGGGTCGGGGTGGCGGTGTACTGCATCAGGATGAAGCCGCCCTTGGTCTCGACGCGGAAGGGCACGTCGATGCCCAGGTACTTGACGGTGCACGTGAACTTCTGCGGCTTGTCGCCGACTTCGGCGGTGTCGCAGGTGCTGGTGACCTGCTGCGGCACCCCGCCGCCCATGGACAGGACCCGGCTTTCGACGTCGTACTTGATCTGGTCCAGCACCGGCGCCTTCTTGCCGGGCGCGGGGTGCTGTGGCGCGGCCGTCCCGGACGGCGGTGCCGTCGGGCTCGGCACGGGCGTGCCGTTGGTGAGCAGCGGGTCCGGTGACGACCCGCAGGCACTTGCCGCCGCGGCCACCAGGGCCACCGTCGCCGCCGTACGTATCCACTTGTTGCGCTGCACTGCTCTTCCCCGTTTCCCCGTTGGGTGTTGATCATCAAGCGTCGGCCGGCGGGGTTGCCCGCCGAACGCCCGATCATAGGGTTCGCCGCCGGAAGCGGACCGAGGGGGTCCGGAAGCCGGTGTCGGCGGAAGGGGAGCGTCCTCTGCCGGACGGCATAGGCGCCCCCGGTCCCGGCCTCCCGTTCCGCCGATCGGCAGATGTTCCCAGCCACCCGCCCGGCCGCAGGCTGGAGCGACACCGGCGGACACCGCTGCCGGGCGGGAGGGAGGACGGATCAGCATGGCTGTGCCGACGAGCACCGAACCACTGGACGCGGAGGGGAGCGCCGGTCCGCGCCGACGGGACCACGGTGGCGGACGGCGGGGGCCGCGGTCTCCCGGGTGGGCCGGGTGGCCGGGTCGGGCGAAGTGGACCGGACCGGCCCAGTGGTTCCCATGGGCCGGCCGGCTGGCTGCGCTGTGGTCCCTGGCGTACGGAGCCGCCGGGCTCTACTGGGCGCTCGGCGGCGGGAGTTACCCGTTCGCGGCCACCATCGCCGACCGCTCCTCGGCGTCACTGCTGGAACCGAGCCGCGCGGACGTGGTGGGGTACGCCATCGCCGCGGTCGGCGCGGCCGGTACGGTCGCCGGGCTGCTGATGGCCCGCGGCCGGATCCGGGGCCGGGCACGCGGGTGGCTGCTCGGCTTCGGCTGGGCCATGGCCGGCGCCCTGGCGCTGCTGATCCCCGACTATTCGCCGCTCGGACTGCTGGTCTTCGCGCCGCTGCTGGTGGTGTTCGCGTTCACCGGCATACCGGGCCCGCAGGACGGGGTGGGGGACGTCCTGTACTGGCACCGGGGCAATCTCCTCATCGTGTTCCTGGGCGGGCTGTTGTGGGCCCTCGCGACGCTGGCCTACCAGCGGCGCACCGGAGGCAGGTGCGTGCGCTGCGGCCGCGGCCGGCACACCCCGTCGCGGTGGACCACTCCGGAAGCGGCGCGCCGGTGGGGCCGCTGGGCGGTGTATGCGGCCGTCGTCTCGACCCTGCCGTACGACGTGACCCGGATCGCCTGGTACTTCGACCGGCCCCTGGGCATCTCCGACGCGTTTCTGGCGGACATGCGGAACACGCCGGGCATGCTGGAGATCGGGCTCGGACTGGCTGCGGCCTCGGCCCTCGGTGGACTGCTCACGCACGGTCTGACCAGCCGCTGGGGCGAGGTGTGGCCGCGCTGGGTGTGGTGGAAGGCGGGCCGGCCGGTCCGGCCGGCGACGGCGCTCGTGCCCGCGGTCACCGTGGCCCTGGTGCTCGTCCCGGGCGGGCTGATGAACATCCGGAACTTCGACCCCGGCATGTGGGGCACGAACGGCCCGGGGATGCTGTGGACCGTGTGGGGCGTGGCCCTGGGGGCGGCGGCTCTCGCGTACCACTTCCGCCGCCGGGGACGGTGCCGGCGCTGTGGACGGGGCTGAAGCCGTGGGTGCGGGTGAGGTCGTGGGCGCGCGCCCCGAGAGGCGCGGCTCAGCCCGACCGGGCCAGCCGGAATCCGAGGTCGTCGATGCGCAGCGTCGGGTGGCTCTTGCGGCGGCACGCCGCACGGCAGCCGCGGGGCAGGTCCAGCCAGCCGCCGCCGCGGAACGTGCGGTACGGGCCGTAGACGTGGGGGTCGTAGACGTCCCAGCACCACTCCCACACGTTGCCGATCATGTCGTGCAGGCCCCAGGCGTTGGGCGCCTTGGCCCCGACGTCATGCACCTCGCCGCCGGCGTTGTCCCGGTACCAGGCGATCTCGTCCAGTTCCCCGTACCGGACGCCGGAGGTCCCGGCCCGGCACGCGTACTCCCACTCCGCCTCGGTCGGGAGCCGGTATCCGTCGGCCCGCCAGTCACACACCACGTCCCGCGCGTCGGGGTCCGTACCCATCGCATAGCAGGGCTGCCGCCCCGTCGTACGGGAGAGCAGGTTGCAGAACCGTACGGCGTCCAGCCAGGAAACGTCGGTCACCGGTGTCCGCGGCCCCGCCGGCCCGGCGGGCGCCGCGCCGAGCACACTGCGGTACAGCTCGCGGGTCACCGGGTAGGGCGCCAGCCGGAAGGCCGCGACCTCGGCCCGCCGCTCCGTCTTCGCGGCCTCGTCCCGGAGGACGACCTGGCCCGCCGGTATCGCGGTCAGGGGCCCGGCCGCCGGCCGGTGCGGGGGCATATCGAGTGTCGTCACACGGGGTGTTCTACCGGATCGGGGGCGGCCGGGAAGGTCCTGCCCGGACGAGGGCCTTGGGGCGTACGGGGCGTGCCGTACAGCCGTCATGTAAACGTCATCCGCGGACACAGTGCGGTCATGTCACGGGCGCGGACGGCCGTGCCGGACGGCGCGCGACATGGGCCGTTCCGCCGGTGCTCCGCACGGCACCCGAGCCGTATGGGCCGAATGGGGTACGGCAGGGCCGCGGAGCGCGGCTCGGCGGGTGTAGGCCGGCGGCCGGAGGGTTACCCATTCCGTACCCCGGCGCGGTCCGCCGGGGAGTTTCTTCGAGGTGAGGGCCTCCGATGTCACTGTTGTCCGGTGTGCCCGGTCTGTCGGGCCTTCGGGTGCCCCATGTGCCGGGGCTGCGGGTGCCGAAGCCGTCGCTGCCGCTGCCCGGCCCGGTGGTGCGGGGCGTACGGGCGGGCGCCCGCGGGGCTCTGGAGCTGGCCTGGCAGATGGCGGGGGTGCCGAGCCGGGCGGTGTGGTCGCGGCCGGGGCGCTGCTACATCGCGGTGCACGGGGTGCAGACGGCGGGCGGCGAGCGGGTCGCACGGCGGGTGGAACGGGTCCTGGAGCAGCGGCCGGGCGTGGAGTGGGCGCGGGTGAACAGCCCCTCCGGGCGGGTGGCGATCGCGCTGGGGCCGGAGGCGCCCCCGCAGCGCGAGCTGATCGCGCTGGTGGCGGCGGCCGAGGCGGGCGACACGGACGGGGAATGCGAGGAGCACGGTGAGTGGTGCCAGGAGCCGCACCACCCGTGTGAAGGGCCACGCACCCGCCAGTCGATGACGGCGCTGGCCGCCGACGCGGTGGGGCTGGGCATCGCCACCCTGACCCGCCTGGCCCCGTGGGCCCCGTTGCCCGCCGAGGTGGGCTCGCTGACGGGACTGCTGGAGCACCACCCCCGGCTGCGTGCGTGGGCGACGCGGAGCCTGGCCGGTCCGGAGCGGGCCGAGTCGCTGTTGCCGGCGGTCAACGCGCTGGCGCAGGGCGTGGCCTCCCGGGGCGGCGGGCTGATGCTGGACGTGGTGCAGCGGGTGGCCCAGTGGCGGGAGGCCGGAGCGTACAAGGACGCCTGGGAAGCCGCCGAACCGCAGCTGGTGCGCGGTCCGCAGGACGCCGCCGCCGAGCCGATCGTCGTCGAGCGGCCGGTGCCGGTACCGAAGGACTCACTGGACCGGTACACCGAGCGGTCGCTGGCCGCCGGGATCGCGGCCGGGGCGGCGGCGGTGCCGTTCGCCGGGCCGCGCCGCGGGCTGGCCGTGGCGCTGGCGGGCATGCCGAAGGCGCCGGAGGCCGGACGGGAAGGGTTCGCCACCACCCTGGGCCGGTTCCTGGCGCTGCGCGGCGCGGTGGCCATGGACCGGGGTGTGCTGCGCCGGCTCGGCCAGGTGGACTGCGTGGTGCTGGACGAGACGGCGCTGCGCGGCGACCGCTACGACCTCGCCGACCTGGAGCTGCTGACGGACGCGGCCCCGGACGGGGCCACCACCCACCTGTTCGAACTGTTCGACGCCGACGAGCCGTTGGAGACCCGGCGGACGGCGGACGGCTGGGCTCTCGGCCCGCTGGCGGACCTGCCCGGCGCGGCGGACGGCGCAACGGACGGCCAGGCGGACGACCAGCCGGACGGCGGCCACGGCGCCGCGAACCGGGAGACCGCGAGCCAGGACGCCGCGCGCCGGCTGCGCCGGAAGGGCTGCGACCACGTGCTGGGCCTGGCGCAGAACGGGCAACTGCGCGCCGTGGCCGGGCTGGTGGCGCAGACCGCGCCGGGCGCCCAGGCCGTGGCGGCGGCCGCGCGCCGCGCCGGGGCGCGGATCGTGCTGGCCACCGACCGGCCGGACGCGGACCGCGGATACGCCGACGCCGTCCTGCCGGGCGGCAAGCGGCTGGTGGCGTCCGTGCGGGAACTCCAGGGCGACGGCGCGGTGGTGCTGCTCGTCTCGGGCAACCGCCGGGCGCTGGGCGCCGCCGACTGCGGCATCGGCGTGCACCGCAGGGGCAAGGCACCCGCCTGGGGCGCGCACCTCCTGGTCGGCGGCGATCTGAGTACGGCCGGGCTGATCGTGGACGCGGTGGCGGTGGCGGCGCAGGTGGACCGGGAAAGCGCGATGCTGGCCGCGGGCGGCAGCGGAGTGGGGGCCGTCGCCGCCGTACAGGCCCGTCCGTACCGTGCCACCCGGCGCGCCTCGGCGGCCGGGCACACCGCCGGGTCCGCCGCCTTCTGCCTCGGTGCCTGGCGGGCCCGGCAGTTGCTGGCCCGCCCGCCGACGCCGCCCGCCCAGAGCACACCGTGGCACCTGATGCCGGTCCCCCGGGTGCTGGAGCGCCTGTCGGCGACGCCGGACGGGCTGTCGTCGCGCGAGGCCACGGCCCGTTCGTCGCCCTCGCGGCGCACCGGCGGCGCGCGGCGCACCGGCCTGGGTGCCGCGTTCGTCGAGGAGCTGGCCAACCCGCTCACCCCGGTGCTCGCGGCGGGCGCGGCACTGTCCGCCGCCGTCGGGTCGCGCACCGACGCCGCGCTCGTGGCCGCCATCACCGGCACCTCCGCTCTCGTCGGCGGGGTGCAGCGGGTGCGGACGGAAGGGGCGCTGGCCGAACTGTTCGAACGCTCCGCGGTCACCGCCCGGGTCCGGCGGGACGGCGACGAACAGCAGGTCGCCGCCGGTGAGCTGGTCCCCGGGGACGTCGTCCTGCTGGGCACCGACGACGTGGTGCCGGCCGACTGCCGGCTGCTGGCCGCCGAGGGCCTGGAGGTGGACGAGTCGTCGCTGACCGGCGAGTCCCTGCCGGTGGCCAAGGACCCCGCACCGGTGGTGGCGGCACAGCTCGCGGACCGGCGCTCGATGCTGTACGAGGGGACGACGGTGGCCGCGGGCCGGGCCACGGCCGTGGTCGTCGCCACCGGAGCGGCCACCGAGGTCGGGCGCAGCCTGGCCACCGCCCGGCAGGCGGCGCCCACGGCGGGCGTGGAGAAGCGGCTGGCGTCGCTGACCAGGGCGAGCCTGCCGATCGCGCTCGGCTCGGCCGCCGCCGTGGCCGGGGCCGGGCTGCTGCACGGCCGGCGCCTGCACCACACGCTGGCCTCGGCGGTGAACCTGGCGGTCGCCTCGGTCCCCGAGGGGCTGCCGTTCCTGGTCAGCGCGGCCCAACTGGCCGCCGCCCGGCGCCTGGCCGAGCACGGGGCGCTGGTGCGCAACCCCCGGACGATCGAGGCGCTCGGCCGCGCCGACGTGCTGTGTTTCGACAAGACCGGCACGCTCACCGAAGGCACGCTGGAGCTGGCGGAGGTCAGCGACGGCGAACGGGCGCTGCCCGCGGGCCGGTTGGACGGCACCCGCAAAAGAGTGCTCGCCGCCGCCCTGCGCGCCACCCCGTCGACACATTCCGCCGAGCCGCTGGCGCACCAGACCGACCGGGCCGTGGCGTCCGGGGCCCGCCGGCAGCACGTCACCGTGACCGACGGCGCCCCCGGCTGGCGCCGTACCGACGACCTGCCGTTCGAACCGTCCCGCGCCTACCACGCCACCTCCGGGCAGTCCTCGCACGGCGCGCTGCTCAGCGTGAAGGGCGCCCCCGAGAACGTGCTGGAGCGCTGCGCCCGGCGCCGTACCGGCGACGCGGCCGACCGCTCGCTCGACGCCGGGGAACGGGCCCGCCTGACCGCGACCGCCGAGAAACTGGCCGGCGCGGGCCGCCGGGTCCTGGCGGTGGCCGAACGCCCGCTGGAAGCCGGCGAACAGGTCACCGAGGAGGCCGTGGACGGGCTGGTCCTGCTCGGCTTCCTCACCCTGTCCGACCCGGTACGGGCCGGGGCGCCGCCCGCCGCCGAGCGACTGCGCGAGGCCGGGGTGCAGATCGTCATGCTCACCGGCGACCACCCGGCCACCGCCGACGCGATCGCCTCCACCATCAACCAGGGCGCCGCCCAACGGGTGTGCAACGCCGCTGACCTGGACGAGCTGGACGACGACGCGCTGGGCGAGCTGCTGCCCCGGGTCGACGTGATCGCCCGGTGCAGCCCGCACCACAAGGTCCGCATCGTGCAGGCGTACCAGCGCATCGGCCGGGTGGTGGCGATGACGGGCGACGGCGCCAACGACGCACCCGCCATCCGGCTCGCGGACATCGGCATCGCACTGGGCCGCCGGGGCACCCCGGCGGCCACCGCCGCCGCCGACCTCGTCGTCAGCGACGACCGGCTGGAGACGATCATCGCCGCGCTGATGGAGGGCCGCGCGATGTGGACCTCGGTGCGCGCCGCGCTCGCCATCCTCATCGGCGGCAACCTCGGCGAGATCGGCTTCAGTGTGCTCGCCGCCGGCCTCACCGGCCGGGCCCCGCTGACCGCCCGGCAGATCATGCTGGTCAACCTGCTCACCGACCTGGCACCGGCGCTGGCCATCGCGGTCCGCGAACCGCCCGGCGACGGCGGCGAACGCCTGCTGCGGGAGGGCCCCGACCGCTCCCTGGGCACCGCGCTCACCCGGGAACTGCTGCTGCGCGGCTTCACCACGACCCTCGGCGCGACTCTGGCCTGGGGCGCGGCCCGGCTCACCGGCCGGCGCCGCCGCGCGGGCACCGTCGCGCTGGCCGCGGTGGTCGGCACCCAGCTCGCCCAGACGGTGATCACCGGCGGCCCGGACCGCAAGGTGCTGCTCGCGGGCCTGGGGTCGGCCGCGGTGCTGGCGGCGGTCATCCAGACGCCGGGCGTCAGCCGCTTCTTCGGCTGCACCCCGATGGGGCCGATGGCCTGGGGCATCACCCTGGGGGCCATCGTCTCGGCCACCCTCCTGGGCATGGCGCTCACCCCTCTCGTACGGCGGCTGCTGCTCACACGGCCGGAGGGCGGGGACGAGCGCACGGCGGCGGACTGACCGGCGGGCGGACGGACCGTGGGCCCGCCCGCGCCGACCGCCGCGGCTCAGCCGAAGTCGTAGTCGAAGGTGTACGGGACGGACGGCTTGCCCTGCTCCGCCGTGAACGCGCCGGTGCCGCGCAGTCCGGCCAGCTCCCCGGTGGCCGAGCCCGGTACGACCTCGAAGGTGCAGTGCACGCTTCCCCGGTCGTCGAAATGACCGCGCTCCTCCACGGCGAACGTGCCCCGCCGTCCGTCCACGCCGCCCTCCAGCAGTTCCATGCCGGTGAACGTGCCGGTCGTCTCCGTGACGTAGACGATGGTGTACTCGCAGGTCGTGTCCGCTGCCTCGATGCCGCCGGAGAAGGCGTTGGTGACGGCGGCGCGCGCGAGGCGCGGGTACGTGCCGTCCGGGCGGCCCCCGAGGACCCGCTCGTTCCAGTCGGCGAACGTGAACTGCCCGGTGGTCTGTGTGCGGGCGGCGCTGGTCTGCGAAGACACGGTGGTCCTTCCGGTCGGCGCCGCGGCGTGGTGCGCGCGGCTGTCGATCAGGAGTCTGACCGCCGTACCTGACACCTCCTGTCAGGTACGGCGCGACAATGACCGCATGCGTGCCGACCGTCTGCTCTCCCTCCTCCTGCTGCTCCAGAACCGCGGCCGGATGACCGCCGCCGAACTGGCCGCCGAACTGGAGGTGTCCCCGCACACGGTCTACCGGGACGTCGAGGCGCTCGGCGCGGCGGGCGTCCCGGTCCGCTCCGAGCGCGGCCCGGACGGCGGCTACTCGCTCATGGACGGCTACCGCACCCGGCTGACCGGACTGTCCGACGCCGAGGCGGAGTCGCTGTTCCTCGCGGGCGTACCGGGGGCCGCCCGCGAACTGGGCCTGGGCGCGGTCCTGGCGACGGCCCAGCTCAAACTCCAGGCCGCGCTCCCGCCCGTCCTGGCGGACCGGGCCCGCCGTCTCCAGGACCGCTTCCACCTGGACGCCCCCGCCTGGTTCCGGAACGCCGACCCGGTCCCCCACCTGGCGTCCGTGGCCCGCGCCGTGTGGGAACAGCGCACGCTGCGCGTCCACTACGGGGCCTGGTCCGGCGCGGTGCACCGGGAGCTGCACCCGCTCGGCCTCGTCCTCAAGGGCGGCATCTGGTACGTGGTCGCCTCCCCCGCCACCCGGACGGACGACGGCACACCGCACCCCCGCACGTACCGCATCTCCCGCCTGATATCCGCCGAATTGACGAGCACGCCCTTCGAACGGCCGGCCGGCTTCGACCTGGCCGCCTGCTGGGCGGAATCCTCCCGCCGCCTGGAGTCCAGGCTCCACCAGGGAACAGCCCGACTGCGCGTCTCTCCCCGTGCCCAGCGCCTGCTGCCCATGCAGTTCGGCACCGCCGGCACCCAGGCCCTGGAATCCGCCGGTCCGCCGGACGACCAGGGCTGGGTCCACGTGGACCTTCCGGTCGAGTCCCCGGCCGTAGCGGTCGGCGACCTCCTCCGGCTCGGCACGGAGGCCGAGGTCCTGGGCCCGCCGGAACTCCGCGCGGCGGTCGCCCGGACGGCGGCGGAGCTGGCGGAACGGTACGGGATGCCGTCCCGGGGTGCCCTCACGTCCGGTTGAGGGCCGAGGCACCTCCGGGCATGCGCCGTAGTGCGCGCCGCGCGGGGCCGTCGTGGTGAGCGGAAGGGCACGTCCCGCATCCAAGCGGCGGCCTCCTTGATGCCGGACGGCGGCCCCGGGATCACCTCACCGGCCCGGCCCCGCCGCCCCCACCGCCGTGTCCAGATGCGCGGCCACCTCGCGGCCGATCCGGGACAGGGGTCCTGCCTGGGTCATGGCGTGGTGGGTGCAGGCGATGTCGTGGTTCTCGATGTGGCCGGTGACCAGATGACGCCAGGACTCGGCGGTCGGGGCGTGGGCGGGCTTGCCCTCGGTGGCGTGGAAGTACAGCAGGTCGCCGTCGAAGATGCCCTCGGAGAAGGTCGGCAGCAGCTTCACCGAGTTGGTGAACACCTCGGTGACGGCGGTGAGCCGGTCCTCGCCGAGCGCCGGGTGTTCCTTCAAGGAGTCGAGCACCTCGCCGCCGCCCTCGCCCCGCAGCACCGCCGCCACGCCCGGGACCGTCAGCGGACGCGTGAACCGGTCCGGGTCGTGGCCCGCCGCCTCCAGGAGCAGCGCCAGGATGTCGTGTTCCGTCACGGCGGAACCCGTCGCCCCGTGCGGGTCGATGGGGCGCGAGTCGAGCATGGCCAGCAGCGCCACCCGCTCTCCCCTGGCCTGGAGCCGCACGGCGATGGCGTGCGCGAGCGCGCCACCGAGCGACCAGCCGAGCAGGTGGTACGGGCCGGCGGGCTGCACGGCGCGGATCTGCCCGACGTAGTCGGCGACCATCTCCTCGAACGTGGTGGGCAGCGCCGCCCGCTGCGCCAGACCGCGCGCCTGGAGTCCGTACACCGGCAGGTCCGGGCTCAGATGGCGCAGCAGCCCCGCGTAGCACCAACTGAGGCCGCCGGAGGGGTGGACGCAGAACAGCGGGGGCCGGCTGCCCTGGGTGCGCAGTGGCAGCAGCACCTCGAAGCCGTCCGCTCCGCTGCCGGATTCCAGCACCGTGCCCAGGTCGGCGACGGTGGGCGCTTCGAACAGCGCGCGGATGGACAGTTCGGTGCCCAGGGCGGAGCGGATACGGCTGATGAGCTTGGCCGCCAGCAGAGAGTGCCCGCCGAGGGCGAAGAAGTCGTCGTCGATGCCGACCTGCCGTACGCCGAGCACTTCGGCGAACAGCGCGCACAGCACCTTCTCCTGGGCGCTGCGCGGCGCCCGGCCGTCGCGGGCGGCGGGTGCTTCGGGGGCGGGCAGGGCGGCGCGGTCCAGCTTGCCGTTCGAGGTCAGCGGCAGCTGGTCCAGGAGGACGAAGGCGCCGGGGACCATGTACTCGGGCAGGCGGGCCGTGGCCCAGGCGCGCAGGGTCTCGGCGTCGACCGGCGCCGGTTCGGGGGCCGTACGGCCGGGTTCGGCGCGCCGGGAGGCGGGGATACGGCCGCGCGCGGTGCGGCCCGGCGTTCCGCCGGCGGGCACGACGTACGCGGTCAGGCGCCGGTCGCCCGGGGTGTCCTCCCGTACGGTCACCACCGCGTGGGCGACGCCCGGGTGCCGTGCCAGGGCCGTCTCGATCTCGCCGGGCTCGATGCGGAAGCCGCGCACCTTGACCTGCCCGTCGGCGCGGCCGAGGTATTCGAGGATGCCGTCGGGCGTCCAGCGCGCCCGGTCGCCGGTCCGGTACATACGGGAGCCCGGCGCACCGCATGTGCACGGCACGCCGGGGTCGCCGCAGGTGCCGCCCGCCGACCCGCCGCCCGCGTGGGCGAACGGGTTGGCGACGAACCGCTCCGCGGTCAGCGCCGGCCGGCCGAGGTAGCCGCGCGCGATCTGGTCGCCGGCCAGGTACAGCTCGCCCGGCACACCGGCCGGCACCGGGTTGAGCGCGGCGTCGAGCACATACGCCTGGACGTTGCGCCCGGGACGCCCGATGACGGGCGTTTCCCCCTGGTCGGCGATGCGGCAGTACACCGCGTCGACGGTGCACTCGGTCGGCCCGTAGTAGTTGTACGCGGTGGTGCCGGGCAGGCCGCGCAGCGTCTCCCACAGGGCGGTGTCGACGGCCTCGCCGCCCACCATGAGAATCCGCGGCCGGTGCCGGTCGCCCGTGAACAGCCCGGCGGCGAGCAGCTGGTGCAGATAGGTGGGGGTGAGGTCGAGGAAGTCGATGCGCCGGTCGGCGATGTAGGACACCAGGGCGGCCGGGTCGAGGCGTACGGCGTCCTCGACCAGGTGCAGTTCGTGGCCGGCGGCCAGGAACAGCGGGCCCTCCCAGGCGGTGTCGAAGGAGAACGCGGCGGTCAGCGCGGCCCGCAGGCGGCGCCGGGCCGCGGCCGTCTCCGGGTCGATCAGTTCGGCCTTGTGGTCGAAGAACAGGTTGGTCAGCTGGCGGTGTCCGACGACGACGCCCTTGGGCTGCCCGGTGGAACCGGAGGTGTAACTCACGTACGCCGGGTGGTCCGGCGCCAGGGGAGACCGCCGGTCGGCGTCCGTGGGGTCGGTGTCCGGCCGGCCCGCCAGGTCCCGCGCGGCGGCCGGGCCGTCGAGGCACAGCGCGGGGGCGGTGTCCGGCAGGCGCTCGCCGGCCGCGGCCGTGGTGAGGACGCACACCGGGCGGGTGTCGGCGAGCAGGAAGCGGATCCGTTCGGCGGGCAGTTCCGGATCGACCGGTACGTACGCCGCGCCGGTCTTGAGCACCGCCAGCAGGCCCGCGATGTGCTCGGCCGTGCGCGGCAGCGCCAGCGCGACGAACGTCTCGGGCCCGGCGCCGCGTGCGATCAGCGTGTGGGCCAGCCGGTTGGCGCGGGAGTTCAGTTCGGCGTACGTCAGGGTGGTGGCGCCGCAGACCAGGGCGGTGGCGGCGGGCGTGCGCCGGGCCTGGTCCTCGAACAGGCGGGGCAGCGTGGTGGCCGGGACGCTGCGGGCGGTGTCGTTCCAGCCGGTGGTCACCCGGCGGCGCTCCGCGGCCGGCAGCAGGTCGATGCCGCCGACCGGCTGCGCGGGGTCGACCTGGGCCAGCGTGTCCAGCAGGGCCAGGAAGCGGCGCTGGTGGGCGGCGGTGGTCGCGGCGTCGTACAGGTCCGGGTCGGCCTGGAAGTCGATGCGCAGGCAGCCGTCGTCGGTGCGCTCGTAGACGTTGACGCCGAGGCCGGTGACCGGCCCGTTGGAGAGGTTGTGCAAGGTGGCCGGGTGCCGTCCGAAGCTCAGCTCCGGGTCGTAGCCCATGATGTTGATGCCCCAGTCGCCGAGGAGGCCGCCGGTGTGCGCGGCGCCCAGCTCCTGGACGAGGTACGGCGACGGGTAGCGCTGGTGGCGCAGCAGCCCGCGGGCCCGCTCGGAGGTGTGCCGCACCAGCTCCCGTACGGTCGTGTAGGGGCCCAGTTCGACGTGGAGCGGCAGCACGTTGGCGACCATGCACGGCGCGCTGCGGGGTACCGCGCCGACGCGGCCGGTCACGGTCAGGTCCAGCGTCACGTCGGGGGACCCGCTCATCCGGTGCACGTACAGCGCGAGCGCGGCCATCGCGACGACGGGCAGTCCGCAGCGGGTCTGCCGCGCCAGGGCCCGCAGGCCGTCGGCGGCGGGCGCGGGCAGGTGGGCGGTCTCGCGGACGAAGCGGTGCGGGACGGTGGCCAGCCGGCCGGCGAGACCGGTTTCGGCGGCCCGGCCGGCGACCTGCCCGGCCCAGAACTCCCGGTCCCGGGTGAACCGTTCGGAGGCGTGGTAGTCGGCCTCGTCGGCCAGCAGGTCCTCCAGGGTGCCCAGCCGGCAGGGCGGCACCTCCTCGCCCGCCTCCAGCGCGGTGTAGATCTCGGCGACGCGCTGGATGAGGAGCGAGAACCCGTAGCCGTCCAGGACGATGTGGTGCAGGGCCATGTACAGCACGCAGTGGTCGTCCGGCAGCCGCAGCACCGCGAAGCTGAACAGCGGGGAGCGGCGCAGGTCGACGGGCTTGCGCAGGTCGGCCCACATCCATTCCCTGGCCCGGGTCCACGCGTCGGGGGCCGGGACCTCTCCGGCCGGGCCGGCGGCGGTGCCGTGCGGGTCCCGCAGGTCCACGACGGGCAGCGGCCAGTCCGCCGCGAGGTCGGGCACCTGCCAGACACCGCCGTCCTCGTCGGTCTCGAACCGGACCCGTACGGCGTCGGTGTCGGCCACGGCGCGGCGCACCGCGGCGCTCAGCACGGCCAGGTCGACCGGGCCGTGGATGTCCACGTACTCGGCGGCACGGTAGATGGGGTTCTCCGTGTCCAGCTGCTGGGAGAACCACATACCCGTCTGCGCGGCGGTCAGCGGCAATCGGCGACCGCGGTGGCCTGGCTTCCTGTTCATGCTTGCCGTCTCCTGACGAAAGTGCTGGTGTTCAACGGCGGCCGGGCCGGTGGCCGGGCCGTCCGACCGGTCGCAACTCACGCGCCATACAGGGCCAACGAGCACACATGACGGGTGTATCGGTTCGTCGGCAAATCTCTTTGCACACGTGTGCGGAGACGGCGGCGGACCGCGGTGCGCGGTCCGCGGGGGCGGCCGTTGCCGCGCAGCTCACGGGCGGGATTCCGGTTGCCGCACGGACGGTGCCCGGGGGCCGGGCGGCGGGCCGGTCCCCGGCCCGCAGTCAGGCGTACGTCGAATGCGTGCGCCAGGCCGGGCCGCCGGGGTCACTCTCCGGGGCGTACGAGGTCCGACGGGTCGGTGTTCGCGCCGCACACCACGACGCACACCCGCTCGCCGGGCGCGGGCCGGTACGCGCCCGACCGGAGGGCGGCGAAGGCGGCTGCCGTGCCGTGCTCGACCGCGAGTCTGCGATCGTCCCACAGAGCGCGGCGCGCGGCGAGGATCGCCTCGTCCGGCACGAGCAGCGAGACCGCCCGGCTGCGCCGCGCCCACTCCAGCGCCATCCCGGTGGCCCGGCGGGCGCCCAGCGAGTCCGCCGCGACGGAGTCCACCGGCACGTCGACCACCCGGCCCGCCTCGATCGCCGCGTTGAGCGCCCGGCAGTTCTCCGGTTCGACGGCCACGACCCGGACGCCGTGCCGGTGCGCGGCCACGGCGACCCCGCTGAACAGGCCGCCACCGCCGACCGCCACCACCACCGTGTCCAGGCCGGGCAGCGCGGCGCGGATCTCCTCCAGCAGGGTGCCGGCGCCCGCCGCGATCAGCGGGTCGTCGTACGCGTGCGACGCCAGCGCCCCGGTGCGCGCGACGTGTTCCCGGGACGCCTCCAGCGCGGTGGCGTACTCGGTGCCCGCCTGGCGCACGTCGGCGCCGAGCCGGCGCAGCCGGGCGACCTTGACCGGCGGCGCGGTCTCCGGCACGAACACGGTGGCCCGGACACCGTGGCGGGCCGCGGCCCAGGCGCAGGCCAGCCCGGCGTTGCCCCCGGAGGCGATGACCACGCCGGCCTCGGGCAGGGTGCCCGCCGCGCGGTGCGCCGCGAGGAAGTTCGCCGCGCCGCGGGCCTTGAAGGAGCCGGTGTGCTGGGTGAACTCGTAGGCGAACCAGCCTTCGCCGGGACCGAAGGCGCCCGGATCGGCCGGCGCCAGGGTCACCGGGCGCACGTCCCCGGCGATCCGGCCGGCCGCCGCCGTCACGTCCTCGTAGCCGATGCTGCTCATCGCGGACCACTCTCCCGGGTCGAACGCCGTCAACGGTGCCGTCCGGCGGGGAGGTCCGTCCTCCCGTCCGGACCGGACCAGTTGATCACGAGGTGCCGCGGACCTGCCGCCCCCGGTCGCGCCAGAGGGCGAAAGTCCCGCCCGGTCAGGACTTTCCGCCCTTGGTGTACGGTCCGGCACGGAGAAATGATCTTGGTAAGCCGGGCCGGCGGCACGTCCTGGCCGCCGGCCGACCGAAGGGAAGTATCCGCTCGTCATGACATTACGTACGCCCGCCGCGCTCGCCCCGGCCGCCGCGGCGGCCCTGTTCGTGGGACTGCTCCAGGCACCCGCCGCCCAGGCCGCCGACGGGCCGCGGCCGTCCGGTGCCCGCGCGCTGGACGACGTGCTGTGCATCTACAGCACCGAGATCACCGACCGCACCACCGGCGGTTACGTCTGGGACGTGGCCAAGCGGGCCCACGCGCTGTGGAAGAGCGACGACTTCCAGCACAAGTACGGCCGGCTGTCCTACGCCGAGCAGACGAACAAGCTGCTGTACGAACTGAACGTGAGCCAGCACGTGTTCGGGCACAGCTGGCTCGTGCACTTCAATTCCGGCGGCGCCCTGCACCGCAAACTCGCCGGGGGCGAAGAGGCCCGCTACGACACCTATTCGTTCCAGCCCGACGACCCGGACGGAACCAACGGCGACGGTTCACCGGTCGACGGCATGTCCGTCAATTACACCGGTTACGACATCAACGTCCCGGGCAAGCCGCTGGTCGAATGGGACCGGCCGAGCCGCAAGCAGGACCAGGGCCAGGCGTATTCTCCGCGGGCCGCGCGCTGCAAGAAGCTGACCGGCACGCAGCAGAAGGCCTTCGACCGGGAAATCCGGCGGCGGGCGGAACTGAACGAGAAATACACGCTCCTGCCCAGCTGGAATTTCGTCCTCACCGGCGGCTGGGCGGGCACATCCGCCCGGAACTGCACCACGTTCGCCCTCCAGGTCTGGGACGCGACCATGCAGGACGCCCCGGCCGAACGCCTCGACGCGCCCGGCGGCTACCCCGCCGCGGACATCAACAAGCTGGGCGGCAAGGTCCCCGGCGACCTGACGCAGAGCGAATTCTCGGCGTGGATACCCGCGCTCGCCGGCAAGTGGATCCGCGAGAAGAACGGCGGCCACAACGAGAACGCGGAGGTCCCGCGCTTCGCCGACGACGTACTGGCGCCGTCCGACGCGCGGTAACCGCCACCGCGCGCACCGGGGCCGGGAGACCCGCCGTCCGGCTTCCCGGCCCCGCCCGCGCCCGCGCCGTGCCATGGTCGTGGCACACCGCCCCACCCCAGGGAGCCACCGTGCCCGACCGCACCCCGCAGCCCCGTACCCGCTCCGACGCCGCCGCGCGGCCGCCCGCGGCCGGCCCCGCGGACCTGGTGATCGAGGGCGGCACCGTCCTCGTCCACGACGACCGGGACGGCATCGGTTTCGCCGAGGACGCCGCGGTCGTCGTGGACGACGGCCGGATCACCGCGGTCACCACGGCCGCGGCGGTGGCGGACCTGCCCGCCGCCGAACGCATCGACGCCCGGGGCCAGGCCGTCGTGCCCGGCCTGATCAACTGCCACACCCACGCGCCGATGGTGCTCTTCCGGGGCAGCGCCGAGGACCTGCCCACCGAGGAGTGGTTCAACGAGCGGATCTGGCCCGTCGAGACCAACCTGACCGACCACGACGTCCGGCTCGGGGCCCTGCTGGCCTGCGCCGAGATGATCCGCGGCGGCGTCACCACGTTCGCCGACCACTACTTCGCGATGGACGAGGTGGCGCACGCCGTCCAGGTGAGCGGGCTGCGGGCGAACCTCGGCTGGGCGTACTTCTCCTCGATGGGCCCGGCGGGCCGCGAACGCTCCCTGGACTTCGCGCTGCGCCGGCGCGGCGGGGCCGGCGGCCGGATCACCACCTCGCTCGCGCCGCACGCCCCGTACACCGT
The DNA here is from genome assembly GCF_044327805.1 of Streptomyces sp. NPDC018019. NCBI lineage: Bacteria > Bacillati > Actinomycetota > Actinomycetes > Kitasatosporales > Streptomycetaceae > Streptomyces > Streptomyces sp. NPDC018019. The sequence goes on from NZ_JBIRGD010000020.1 coordinate 178,232, forward strand.
CTCCGACGCCGACCTCCGCACGAGCGCCGGGCTCGCCCGCGACCACGGCCTGCCGGTCCACCTGCACGCCGCCGAGAACCGCGCGCAGACCGAGCACAGCCTGGCCCGCCACGGCCGCACCCCGGTCGAGACGCTGCACCGCGCCGGCCTGCTGGACGTGCACCTCCTCATCGCCCACGGCACCGGCATCCTGGAGCGGGACCTGCCGGTGCTGGCCCGCGCCACCGGACGCGTCGGCGTCGCCACCGCCCCCAAGGGCTACCTGAAGTTCGCCTGGGACCCGACCCCCGTACGGCTGTTGCGCTCGATCGGCATCCCGGTCGGCCTGGCGACGGACGGCGCCGCGTCGAACAACACCCTGGACGTCTGGGAGAGCATGGCGCTCACGGCCCTGGTGCAGAAAGCGGCGGAACGGGATCCGCGATGGCTGACCGCCCGTCAGGCGCTCGACCACGCGACGACGCAGAGCGCCCGCGCGCTGGGCCTGGACGGGCAGGTGGGGCGGCTGGCGCCGGGGCACCGGGCGGACATCGTGCTGGTGGACCTCACGGGGCCGCACGTCCAGCCGGTGCACGACACCGCCGCGGCCCTGGTGCACAGCGCCCGGTCCGGCGACGTCCGCACCACCATCGTCGACGGCCGCGTCCTGATGCGGGACCGCCGTCTGCTGACCCTCGACGTGTCCGCGATCACCGCGGAACTCCGCGGCCGGCTGCCCGCCCTGCTGGACCGCGGCCACGGCAACCGCGTCCAGCGCTACGACGGGTGACTCACCGCGTCCGGGGAGGCGCCCGGCTGCGGATCGCCACGTCCGTGATCTGCGCGTGCGGCGCCACCGCTCTGGTCGCCCCGCGGCCGGCGCGTACGGGGCGCGGTACGGACCGGCGTGCGACGGTACGGCGTCCGTCTGGGTATCGTCGGCCGTCGGGCCGGTGATCAACCGGTGATCGGATGACGCAACGCGAAAGGTGCAGGCGCTGTGCGACGCCCTCAAGGCCGCGACCACGACCGGGACGACGACCGCGGCCACGGACACGGCCGCGGATACGGCCGGGACCGTACCCACGGCCGCGCCCCTGACCGGCGGCGGGCCGACCGCCCGCAGGGGATCCGCGACGGCCTGGCCGGGGAGCTGCGCCGGATGGACGGCGCCTCGTACGGCAGGTACAAGTCGCTCCTCGGCTCCTGGGCCATGCCCGGTTTCACCCTGGAGGTGATCCGCGGGCAGTCCGACCCGTACGCGCCGCCCGCGCGGGTCGCCCTGCGCGTACCGGCCGAGGAGGCAGGGTTCCCGGCGGACCTGTGGGAGTCGCCGGTGCGGCGGCGGGCGCTGGCGAGCTACCTGGCCCGGCGGGCCGCCGAGGCGGCCGACCACCGGTCGCTGCGCGTGGACGCGGGCGGCCAGGAGGTGCTGGAGCGCAGTTCCTGTCTGGTGGACGCACGGGACGGCGCGGTGACGCTGCGGCTGGGCGTGGACCTGCCGGGACACGGCCGCCGGATCGACGGGCACGCGGCGGAGCACGTCCTGTGCGGGCTGCTGCCGAAGGTGGCCGAGCGCGCGCTGCGGTACACGTCCCTGGACGCCGACGACGTACGGGCCTTCGCGGACGCCGTTGAGGACTCGGACGCGCTGCGCGCCGCGCTGCCCGGCCTCGGCCTGGTGGCGTTCGTCGCGGACGGCGCGGTGCTGCCGCGGCGCAGCGGCGTGGACGACCGCCCGGCGACGGGCAGCGGAGTCGTCCCCTTCACGTCCCCCGCGGAGCTGCGGGTCTCCGTCGATCTGCCGCACGCCGGGACGGTCACCGGCATGGGCGTACGCGAGGGCGTCACCCTGATCGTCGGCGGTGGCTTCCACGGCAAGTCGACGCTGCTGCGGGCCCTGGAGACCGGCATCTGGGACCACGTGCCGGGCGACGGCCGCGAGCTGGTGGTGGCCCGGCCCGACACCGTGAAGATCCGGTCGGAGGACGGCCGGCGGGTCGAGCGGGTCGATGTGCACGCCTTCGTGGACCACCTGCCGAGCGGCGCGGACACCACCGACTTCCGTACGGACAACGCCTCCGGCTCCACCTCGCAGGCCGCCTCCCTGTGCGAGGCCGTCGAGGCGGGTGCCCGGGTGCTGCTCATCGACGAGGACACCGCGGCCACCAACCTGATGATCCGGGACGCGCGGATGCAGGCCCTGGTCGCCAAGGAGCGGGAGCCGCTGACGCCGTACGTGGACCTGGTGCGCTCGCTGCACCGGGACCACGGGGTCTCCACGGTGCTGGTGATGGGCGGTTCCGGTGACTACATGGAGGTCGCGGACCAGGTGCTCATGATGGACGCGTACCTGCCGTCCGACGTCACCGGGCGGGCGCGGCAGCTGGCGGCGGTACCGACCGGCCGGACCGCGGAGGCGGAGTGCTTCCCCGGCGTCGCGCACCGCCGCCCGGACCCCGGTTCGCTCGACACGTCGGTACGCGGCCGGTCCCGCATCCGGGCCCGCGGCGACGACGCGCTGACCTTCGGCGAGCACGACGTCGATCTGCGGGCCGTCGAGCAGATCGCGGACGCGCGCCAGGTGGTGGGCATCGGCCTGGCCCTCGAACTGATGGTGCGGCGCGGGTACGTGGACGGCCGGCGCACGCTGGCCGAGGCACTCGACCTGCTCGACGGCGACCTGGAGGACGGCGCGCACCGGCTCCTCGCCGTCCGCGACGAGGACTTCGCGCTGCCGCGCCGCCACGAGGTCGCGGCGGCCCTGAACCGGCTGCGCGGCCTACGGGTCCTGGGACGGCCGGCGGGGACGGCCGGAGAGCGCGCCTAGGACCGTCGAGCGGGGGGGCAGGCTTCGTCTCCGTACGCGGGCCGCCCCACCGCCTCACGTCCCGGACGGCAGCGGATCGACGCGCCGGATGCCCGCCCGGCGCACGGTCTCGCGCCCCGCCTCGGCGGCTCGCCGGACCAGCGCGGGGCCGTCCCAGTGCGGCGGCCAGCCGTCCCACAGGCGCAGCCGGCCGCCGACCACCACCGCGCGGATCTGGTCGCGTCCGGCCAGCCGTACCAGCTCCCACCCCAGGTCCCAGGACGGCGTCAGCTCCGGTACGCCGAGGTCGACGACGAGGAAGTCCGCGGCCTTGCCGGCCGCGATCTCGCCGGTGACCCGGCCGAGGCCGAGCGCGTCGGCGCCGCCCGCGGTGGCGTGCTCCAGCCACAGCCGTCCGGCGCCGCACACCGCGTCGCCGTTCTGCAGGCCGAAGGCGAGCCGCTGCGCGGTCTCCGCGGCGTCCACCAGCCGGAATCCGTCGCCGCGCGTACCGTCGGTGCCGATGCCGAAGCGCACGCCCAGGGCGGCCATCGTCCCGGCCTGCGCCACGCCGTTGCCCTTCCACGCGCTGGCCACGGGGTTGTAGCCGACGGCGGCCCCGCTGTCGGCCAGCAGGCGCAGTTCGCCGGGGGTGAGCAGGGTGGCATGCGCGCCGAGCGTGTGCGGTCCGAGGGCGCCGACGTGGTGGAGGTGTTCCACCGGGCGCCGGCCGACGCTCCTGAGGGAGCGTTCGACGGAGACGAGGTGTTCGTTGACGTGCACCTGGAAGACGGCGCCCGCTTCGGCGCACAGGCGCGCCGTGTGCCGCAGCACCTTGTCGTCGGCCGCGTCCTCCGGCACGGGGATCGCCAGCGACGGGTGGACCAGCCGGGTCCCGTCCCAGCGGGCGAGGTGCCGTTCGCCGCCCGTGCCGTCCGAACACACCCGGCCCAGCACACAGCGGATGCCCGCTTCCTGGGTGGCCTGGGCCAGGACCGCGACGTCCACGGGCGCCCGGGTCCCGGCGTCGGCGACAGTGGTGAAGCCGCCACGCAGCGCTTCCAGCGCGGCGAGTTTCGCCGCCAGGTAGGCACTCTCCTCGTCGAGCGCGCGCTCCAGCGGCTCCCAGACCGTCTTGAAGATCTCCGACGGTTGGCCGAACGCCTGGGCCTTGCCGAAACTCTGCGTCAGATGGTGGTGCGCGTCCACGAACCCCGGCATCAGGAGGCTGCGGTCCAGGCGTACGGGGGTCAGGCGGTGATGCGCGTCGATGAGCCGCCGCGCGGGGCCGATCTCCCGGAAGACACCGCCGGCGACGTGTACGGCGTGGTCCTTGACCGGGCCGCCGGGCAGCAGGAGCGCGTCCGGTACGAGCAGAAGTTCCTCGCCTGCGAACTGCTCGGCGCGGAGCGCGGGCACGGCGGCGGACGCCGGGCCCGCCGCCGAGGCCGCCGTCAGCAGGCCGCCCGCCCCGGTCAGTCCCGCCTGCACGAGGAACGTCCGGCGGCCGACTCCCGTTCCCGCGTCACCGAAAGGATCCGGTGCCCCTTCCCCGACGTCCGGCCCGCCCTCGCCCGCGCGCCGTTCCTCGTCCGCCACCCGCTCCGGTCCGTCGCTGCCCCGTTCCCCCTCTCCCCCGGCCCGCTCCCCCGCGTCCCCGGCCCGCTCCGGCCCTGCCTGGTTCGCCAACACGCTCTCCTCCGTGGTCGGTTCTCCCACCGCCCTCTCCCGGGTGGGCCGACGATAAAGGAGCCCGTAACACGGAACAACCCTTCCGGCATACGGGAGATGACCTTTCCATGCCTCTCGCACCGCTCCAGGTGGCGGAACCCGCCGACCGGGCCCGCGTTCTCCCACGTCCCGGCGTTGCCGCAGGTCACCGGGGGTGGCGTAACGTCCGGGAAATCTCCGGAGCCTAGGTTGGGCAGGCGCCCGGCACCAGGTCGCCCGGCGTGCCCCGAACCGAGTCACGGAGCTGCCATGACCGTGTCGTCCCCCGACCCGTCCGCTCCGGCGGGCCCACGCGCCCGGTCCCGCGCGGACCGGGCCCGGCAGGTCGCGGAGGTGCTGCGCCGGCAGATCGCCTCCGGCGCCTTCCCCTCCGGCGTCCTCCCGGACGAACGCAGCCTGATCGCCGACCACGGTGTCTCGCGGAACACCGTCCGCGAGGCGCTGGCCGTGCTGCGCGACGAGGGCGCCGTGGAGCGGCGGCAGGGCGTGGGGACGGTGATCCGCGGCCGTACGTACGAGCACACGCTGGAGCGGCTGACCGGGCTGGCCGAGACCCTGGCGCCGTACGGGCCGGTCAGCAACGAGGTCCGGGTCGCGGACGTGGTCCGGCCGCCCCGGGAAGTGGCACGCAAGCTGGGTGTCCCGGACGGCGGGCAGGTGGTCTACATCGAGCGGCTGCGCCGCCTCGGCGCGGACCCGCTGTCGCTGGACCTGACGTACCTGGTCACCGACATCGGCCTGCCGCTGCTGGACGCGGACCTGGCGGGCCGGGACCTGTTCGGCCTGATCGAGGAGTCCGTCGGCGGCCCGCTCGGATCGGCGAGCGTCACCGTGCACGCGGTCAATGCCGACCCCGGCACCTCGGCCCTGCTCGGCACCTCGCCGGGACAGGCGGTGTTCACGGTCGAACGGCTGACCCGGCTGCCGGACGGACGCCCCGTGGACCTGGAGTTCCTGCGCATCCGGGGCGACCGGCTGGCGTTCCGGGCGGAGCTGGGGCGGGGCGCCGGAACGCCGGGGAGCCCGCCCGCCGGCCACGGCCCGGCAGGGACGGCCGATGACGCGTGACACCGGCACGGGCCGCACAGGCCGCCTCAGTCGTACCAGCCGCACCGATCGCACCGGCACCGTCTCCGCGCGTACGTCCGCCCCCGGCCCTGCCCACACCACCGCCCCGACCCGCCGCACCATCGCGGTGATGTGCCTGTGCGTGACCCTCGTCGTCGGCATGGTCTCCGCCGTCAACCTCGCCATCCCGTCGCTGTCCCGCAGCGAACTGCGGCCCTCCGCGGAGGCGGTGGTGTGGGTGGTGGACGGCTACGTGGTCTTCTTCGCCTGCCTGCTCGTCCCGGCCGGCGCGCTCGCGGACCGGCTGGGCCGCAAGGGCACCCTGCTCGGCGGCATGGCGCTGTTCAGCGCGGGCTCCGCGCTGTGTGCCGCGGCCTCCGGCATCGGCGCGGTGATCGCCGGGCGGATGCTGAGCGGGGCCGGCGCCGCCGCGGTGCTGCCGACGACGCTGGCGCTGCTGGTCGCGGACGCCGCACCGGAACGCCGGCCACGGCTGGTGGCGGTGTGGGCGTCGATGACGGGGCTGGCCGCCGTACTGGGCAACGTCGGCGGCGGCGCGGCGCTCCAGACCGGCTCCTGGCGGGCGCTGTTCCTGTGGGTCGTCCCGCCCGCTCTCCTGGCCCTCGCCCTGGCCGCCGCCTGGGTCCCGGCCGCCAGACGCCACGACCGTCCGGTCTCCCCGCTCTCCGCGGCCCTCCTGACGGCCGGCTTCCTGGCCCTGCTGACGGGCATCGTGTCCGGCCCGGAGTCGGGCTGGCTGGGCGTGCGGACGGTGGGCGGCTTCGCCCTCGCCGCCGCGCTGCTGACCTGCTGGGTACGGTACGAACTCGGCCGTCCGGACCCGGTGCTGGACCCGCGCCTGTTCGCCCTGCCGGTCGTCCGGGCGGGAGCACTCGGCATGGCACTGGCCTTCGTCGGCATGTTCGGCCTGTTCTACGTCAACGGCCAGTACCTCCAATACGCGCAAGGCCACTCGCCTTTGGGGGCGGGCGTGCGCCTGCTGCCGATGGCCGCGGCGCTGCTGCTGGCCCCGCGCTGCGCGGGGGCGCTGGAACGGCGCCTGGGCGGCCGGGCCACCGTGGGCGCGGGACTGCTGGTACTCGCGGCGGGCCTGGTCACCGTATCGACGGTGAGCGCGCACACCTCGTACGCCCGCTACGCCCTCGGCGCCACGCTGACCGCCGCCGGCTGCGGGCTGGCCACTCCCCTGCTCTCGCACGGCATGATGGCGGCCCTGCCCCCGGAACGGGCCGGGACCGGCTCCGGACTCCAGAGCCTGGCACGGGAGTTGGGCAGCGCGCTGGGGATCGCGATCAGCGGCAGCGTCGTCACCGCGCTGTTCACCGCCCGCCTGCCCGCGGCACTGCACGGCCCGCACCCCCCGACGACCGTGGCCGCGGCGGAACGGCGGCTGAGCGTGTCCGGGCCGGTGGACGGCAGCCTGCGGGAGGCGGTGATCAGTGCCTTCACCGGTTCACTCGACGTGGCGATGCTCGTGCTGGCCGCGGTGGTCGTGGCGGGCGGGGTCCTGGTGATCGCGTGGTACCCGGGCCGGCGGCGGGGCGACTGACCACCCGCCCGCGCATACCCCATCCCTACACCGCACTTGACAAGATCCACCCATGAACCCCCCGATCCCGCCCGTCGTACCCACCGGCCGCATGCGCGACAGCGAGCAGCCTGCCCTGCCGCTCTCCACCGGCGCCGAGTTGCGCCCGTGGCGGCCCGACGACGCGCAGGTACTGGTCGCCGCTTACCAGGACCCGGACATCCGCCAGTGGAACCGGCCCCCGGACGTCTCACCGGAGGAGGCACCGGCCATGATCGCCCGCTGGCACCGGCGGTGGCACGACGAACAGGCCGCCATCTGGGCCGTCGTGGGCCCGTCGGGCGGGCCCCCGGTGGGGCTGGCCGGACTCGCGGACATCGATCTCCGCGGCGGCAGCGCGGAATTCCTCTACTGGCTGCTGCCGACCGGCCGCGGGCACGGACTCGCGGCGACGGCGACGGTACGGATCGGCCAATGGGCCGTGCAGGACCTGGGCCTGCACCGGCTGCGGCTCACGCACTCCGTCGCCAACCCGGCGTCCTGCCGCGTGGCGCAGAAGGCCGGGTTCCGGCTCGAAGGCACCATGCGCAGCGCCCTGTTGCACGCCGACGGCTGGCACGACGAGCACCTGCACGCCCGCATCACGGGCGACGACTGGCCGGACCACTGAGCGCGGGCCCTTGAGCACGGGCCGGCGCGGCGGTGGCCCGGGCAGTCCGTCGTACGCCCGGGCCGTACTCAGCCGGTGGTGTGGCCGGAGAGGCGTTCGACGCCGCGCAGGAGGGCGGAGTGGTCGAGGTGGCCGTCGCCCTGGGCGCGCAGGGCGGTGATCA
>NZ_JBIRGD010000021.1:0-180470 GCF_044327805.1 Streptomyces sp. NPDC018019
CCTTTTTTGGGTTTGCCCGGGGGGGGGGGGGGGGGGGGGGGGGGGGGGGGGGGGGGGGGGGGGGGGGGGGGGGGGGGGGGCCGCGCCCCCGCCGCCGTGTGCCGTGCGCCTGGTGTGGGCGCGGGTGCCGGACCGGCTCAGAGGTCGAACTCGGCCGGCGGGATGTCCAGCGCGTAGCAGACCTCGCGCACCACGGCCTGCTCGGTCTTGTCGAAGTCGCCGTCGGCGCCGCCGATGACGATGCCGATCTGGATGACGGCGCGCGCCTCGACCGGCTTCTTCTTGACCTTGCCGATCTCCTGCATGAGGCCGACCTTCCCGAAGTCGAAGTCGGCGGTCAGCTTGTCGAGGTAGTCGTCGAAGCGGCGGCGCAGGTCGTCCGCGGAGAAGTTCTGCAGCACCTCGTTGGTGGCGATGAGCTGGGCCACCCGCTGCCGCTCGGAGGGGTCGACGTGCCCGTCGGCGGCGGCGACGAGCGCGCACATCGCCATGCTCGCGTCCCGGAAGGCGCCGCTCTTCAGTTCGTTCTTCTTCGCGACGAGCTGGGTCTGCATCGTCTGGGCGGAATCCTTGATCCGGTCCCACAGAGCCATGTGGATCTCCTTGTCGTTCCCGCGTGGTGCCGCGCATCGCTGCGATTCGAGTAATGCGCAAGCAAAATCTACAGGCTTGTAGATTCTGGCGCGGCGGGGTGGGGGTGGGGCCCGGCCGTTCGAGCTGCGCGCCCCGATCAAGTGATCGTAATGTGGGGCAAAACGGGCTCGATGAAGGGGGTTCCATGGGTTCCGTCTCCCCGCCCGCCGCGCCCGGCCCGCCGTCCGGCGCGCCTGGTCCTCCGCCTGCCGCATCCGGCGGCCCGTCCGGGGCCCCGGACGGGCCGGCACGTCCCGGCCTCTGGAAACGGTGTCTGGGCGGCGGCCTGCTGCTGTGGGTGCTCACCGCCGTCGTCACGTACGCGACCCGCAACACCACGCTGCTGCCGACCCTCATCCTCCTGGGCAGCTTCCTGGTCCCGGCCGCCTTCGTCCTGTGGGCGTACGAGAAGCACGGCCGTGCCCTGGGTGCCCACGTCCTGCTCAGCTGCTTCTTCGTCGGCGGCATCCTGGGCGTGCTGGGTGCCTCGGTGATGGAGTACTACCTGCTGCACCCGTCGCTGTGGATGTTCGTCGGCGTCGGGCTGATCGAGGAAGCGGTCAAGCTGCTCGCGCTGGTGTTCGTGGTCCGCCGGTGGCCGCGCCTGCGGGGTCTGCGGGCGGGCATGGTGCTGGGCGCCGCGGTCGGCTTCGGCTTCGCGGCCTTCGAGAGCGCCGGGTACGCCTTCAACGCCGTCGTCACGATGCAGGGCCTCAACCTGCGGGCGCTGCTGGAGACGGAGATCCTGCGCGGCCTGCTGGCGCCGTTCGGGCACGGCCTGTGGACGGCCATCGCGGGCGGCGTACTGCTGCGCTTCCGTGCGCCGGACGGGCGGTTCCGCCTCGCCGGGCCGGTGCTCGGCACGTACCTCGGTGTCTCGCTGCTGCACGCCCTGTGGGACTCCATGCACGGCATCGCGCTCTGGCTGGTCGCCCGGCTCACCTCGTCCGGCCTGGACCGCACGCTCTTCGCCCAGGGCTACCTCCCGCGCCCGAGCAGCGGCCAGAAGCATCTGTTCACCCTGTTCGCCGACGGTGGGCTCGTCGTCGTCTCGCTGATCGCCGTGGCCTGGCTGGTCTCCCTGGCGCGGAGCGGACGGAACGGGCCGGACCGGGGCGCCAGGGGCGGCGGCTGACGCGCCGTACGACGGCGGAGGGCCGGGGCACCCGCCCCGGCCCTCCGTTTCCCCCGTACCCCGAAGCCCCCCTCGGGTGTTCAGGTGGTCATGCCCGTCCCGGGCTCAGCGCAGCCGCAGCGCGGTGCGGAGGGTGGTGAACAGCTGCGTCTGGTCGGTGACGCCGAGCACGCGGTACGCCTGCGGGCCCTGCGCGGCGATCCGCACCTGCGTACCGGTGTGCTCCTGTGACTTGCCCGGCGTGTTGGTCGAGTAGTTGACCTTCAGCTTGCCGCCCTCGTCGGTGACGAGCGTCGAGGACAGACCGGGCGGGTTGGCGTCCAGCGGCACGATCTGGCTGGAGTGGCCGTGGTCGGCGGTGGTGACGACGAGCGTGTCGGGGTGCTTGGCGGCGTAGTCCCGGGCCACCTTGACGGCGCGGTCGAAGGCCGCGGTCTCGCCGATCTGCCCGCAGGGGTCGGCCGCGTGGTCCTGCTTGTCGATCGAGGCGCCCTCGACCTGGAGGAAGAAGCCCTTGTCCCGGCCGTGGCCGCGCTGCGCCCGCTGCTTCTTCTCCAGCAGCTGGATGGCCTTGGCGGCCTGCTCGTCCAGGGCGGGTGTGCCCTTGGAACGCTGCGGGTTGCTGGTGGTGCAGCGCTGCGGGCCGGTGCCGCCGACGGCGGCGGGCTTGCCGGTCCACTCCACGGGCACGTTGCCCGGCGCCAACAGCCCGAGCACCGGCTTGCCGCCCGCGACGCTCTGGACGCGCCGGAGGCCGTCCCGGTCCGTGACGATCTGGTAGCCCAGCTTGCGGGCCTGCTCGGCCACCGTCAGGCCCTTGTAGGGCCCCTCGGTGATCTTCTGGTCGAAGCGCTGCCTGCCGCCGCCGAGGAGCACGTCCACCTTGTGGTTCACGCTCTGCTCGGCGATCGAGCCGGGCCCGCCCTTGCTGATCTTGTCGGTGGGGCACTTGGCCATGTCGGCCGGACCCTGGCAGCTGCGGTCGGTGGCGTGCGCGGCGAGCACGGCCGGGGTGGCGTCGGTCAGCTCGGCGGTGGTGACGGAACCGGTGGCGTAACCGTTCTTCTGCGCCAGCTCCAGGATGGTCGGCAGCGCCTTGTCGCTGTCCGGCGTCTTGGAGATCCGGCCGTTGACGGTCTTGTGCCCGGTGGCCCAGCCGCTGCCGCTGGCCGCGGAGTCCGTGACGTAGTCCGGCTTCCCGTGCTCGTCCACGGCGTACGTCGTGTACGTGCCGGTCATCGGGAACCCGTCCATGTTCAGCCGCCCGGCGGCCCCCACGGTGTAGTCCCGGGCGAGGGTGATCTCGCTGTCCCCCATCCCGTCACCGATCAGCAGGATGACGTTCTTCGCCGCCCCGCCCCGGACCGCCCGCTCCACCTGGTGCTCGGACCCGAAAGCCGCGGCCCCCGCGGGCACGGCCGCCGCGGTGGCGAGCGCCACGGCGGCACCGGTGATGACGCTGCGGCGGGACAGGCGCAGTCTTCGCATGAAGTACTCCTCTTCGCACGTCGGCCGGTTGCCGACGCAGCGAAGCCCACCAGCCCCCGGTGAACCGCACATGACCGGCACACGGCGTCCTGGCCGCCGCCACGTCAACGGGGGTGGTCGGCGGGGCGGGGCGCCGCCGGGCCGGGAGCGGCGGCGGAAGATCCGGCGCTCCGTTCGACCGACCGGGTGGTGTTCATCCGAAGAACGGCGAATCGCGGGCGGGGGTGCTCGTGTTCGAGGGGCGTCTACACATCATGAGGAAAGTACGCAAATCGGTCATCGGGACAAGCGTCTCCGCGGCGCTGTGCCACCGCGTCACCGCGGAGCCGTCCCGAGGGCCGGGGAATGACCGCAGGACCGAGCAGAGAAGAGAGGGATCATGGCCGCCACCAAGGTCACGAGACTCTGGGCCGCTTTCGTCGTCGTCATCGTCAGGATGCTTGCCGCACTGGGATTCCGCACTCCCGCCGCCGCCACCGCCGCCCCGGCCCCCGCCGTGGGCGGGGACGGGGACAGGACGGCCGAGGCGTGGGCGTGGGACGAGGGGGTGGACGTCCCGCACGTACGGCAGGAACGGCACGTGCGGGAGGAAGTCCCCGAGGAAGTCCCCGACGCGTACGAGGACTTCGGGTACCCGTACGCACGGCCGGTGTACGCCGGGCCGCGGATGCTGTACGGACGTACCTTGCCGCCGACGATGAAGCAACGCATCCGCGCCGAGGCGCACGGTGCGGCGCCGAGCTCGCGCAGTGTGCTCGCCGACGCCTTCGACGCCCCGTACGCCGGGCCGGTGGGTGCGCCGGTGGGCGCGCCGCCGGTCCGGGCCGCGGCGCTGCCGTCGGCCCGCGGCGCGGTGCCCGCCGCCCGCCGGCCCGAGCGCGTGCTCTGCCCCGCCTGAAAGCCGGACCGGCATCAACCGGACTGCGGCCGCGGCCTCGTGGCGGCCTCGTGGGTGAGGTGGAAGTCGAGGCGGCGTTCCCGGTCACCGGTGGCGAGCGTGACCCGGTCGGCGTGCGGCGGGTAGCCGGCGGCCGTCAGGGTGCGGGCACCGCCCGTGAGACCGGTGAAGGCGAAGGTGCCGTCCGGACCGGTCACGGTGCGTACGGCGGATGAGCCGTCCGGTTCTCGGAGCGTGACGACGGCGTCCGGCAGCGGGCGGCCGTGCGGGTCCCGTACGGTGCCGCGGAGGACGGCCGCCGGGTCGAGCCGGACATCCTGGCGTACGGATGTGCCGGTGTCCGCGAGGGAGCGTGCGTGTGGCCGGTGGCCGGCGGCGCTCAGGATCAGGGTCAGTTCGCCCGGCGGGAGACCGGACAGCTCCCAGTCGCCGTGTGCGTCGGCGGTCGTGGTGGCCACGACCTCGCCGTCCGCGTCGGTGAGCACGACGCGTCCGCCGTCGAGCGGAGTGCCGTCGGTGCCGCCGAGGAGGGTGCCGCGGCAGTGGCGGGGACGTGACGGGCCGGCCGGGGCGGGCACATGCGGGGTGGCGGGCAGCGGCGTGGTGGCGCCGGTGGTGCCCGCCCCATGGGCGGTGGCGTTCGGTAGGGGGTCGTGGGCGGCGTGCGCCCCGGTTTCCCGGGTGCGGGTTTCGTCGTCCTGGGCGACCAGTTCGAAGGCACCGGTCTCCGTTTCGCCGCGGGCCAGCAGACGCGGCCCGGCCGCCGTGCGCGGGGACGGGAGGAACGCGGCGAACACCAGGCCGATGGCGACCGCGCCGGTGGCGATGGCGAACGAGGTGCGGAAGCCGGCCATGGTCGGCACCGTCACCGCGCCCGCCGGGGCGGACATGTGCGCCAGCACCATGCCGATGACCGCGCTCGACACCGAGGTGCCGATCGAGCGCATGAGGGTGTTCAGGCCGTTGGCGGCGCTGGTCTCCGACGGATCGACGGCGCCGATGATCAGCGCGGGCAGCGAGGAGTACGCCAGGCCGATGCCCGCGCCGACCACGACCGAGATGATCACGGTCTGCCAGGCGGCGCTCATCAGGCCCAGGCCCGCGCCGTAGCCGACGGCGATGACCAGCATGCCGAGTATCAGGGTGGTCTTGGGGCCGCGGCGGGCGGAGATCCGCGCGTACACCGGGGCGGTGAGCATCATCGTCAGGCCGAGCGGAGCCACGCACAGGCCCGCGACCACCATCGACTGGCCCAGCCCGTAGCCGGTGGACGCCGGGAGCTGGAGGAGCTGCGGCAGGACGAGCGAGATCGCGTAGAAGGCGACGCCGACCATGATGGACGTGAGATTGGTGAGCAGTACCTCGCGGCGCGCGGTGGTGCGCAGGTCCACCAGCGGTGCGGCGACGCGCAGTTCGTAGACGCCCCACAGGACCAGCAGGGCGAGCGCGCCGCCGAACAGGCCGAGGGTGGTGGGTGAACCCCAGCCCCAGTCGCTGCCCTTGGTGATCGGCAGCAGCAGGCAGACCAGACCGCCGGTCAGCCCGATGGCACCGAGCGCGTCGAACCGGCCGGTGGCCCGTACGGCGGACTCGGGGACGCAGACGACGCTGAGCACCATGGCCAGGACGCCCAGGCCCGCGGCGCCGAAGAACAGCGCGTGCCAGTCGGTCTGCTGGGCGACCAGGGACGCGGCGGGCAGCGCGAGGCCGCCGCCGACGCCGATGGAGGAGCTCATCAAAGCCATGGCGGAGCCGAGGCGTTCGCGCGGCAGCTGGTCGCGCATGATGCCGATGCCGAGCGGGATGGCGCCCATGGCGAAGCCCTGGAGCGCCCGGCCCACCAGCATCGTGACCATGTCAACAGTGAAGCCGCAGATCAGCGAGCCGGCGACCATGAAGGCGAGGCTGGTCAGCAGCATCCGGCGCTTGCCGTGGAGATCGCCGAGGCGGCCCATGATGGGGGTGGCCACGGCGCCGGTGAGCAGGGTGGCGGTCATGACCCAGGTGGCGTTGCCGGGGGCGGTGGCCAGCAGGGCCGGCAGGTCCTTGATGACGGGGACCAGCATCGTCTGCATGACGGCGACGACGATGCCGGTGAAGGCGAGGACGGGGACGACCGCTCCGCTGCCGGTCCGCCGGGTTCCCCGCGCGGTGTCGAGGGGCGGTGCGGTGGGCTCGGGCAGGGGATGCGCGGCGGCGTGCGCCGGGTCCCCGGCGCGCTGGTCCGTCATCTGCGGCATACGTGCGGCCTCCGGTCGGTGCAAGTGGATGCCCCTTGAACGCATTTCTGGGCGTGGGCATTCCAACGGGCTCCGGTGGGGCGGCACTCGGGCCGGAGGGAGGTGGACGCGTCGTAGTACTCGGCTGCGGGCCCGGCCCGGGCCCCGGAATGGCCGGATCCGGCCGCTACTGCCGAACTATCAGCTCAGATCCGCGGCTTGCGGGTCATGGCCCAGGCGCGGGGGCCGCCGCCGGGCAGGACGAGATCGGCCGTCACCTCGAAGCCGAGGTGCTCGTAGAAGCGCACGTTGCGCTCGTCGGCCGTCTCCAGGAAGGCGGGTACGCCCGCCGCGTCGGCGGCCGCCAGCCCGGGACGGATCACCGCGCGGCCCAGGCCGCGGCCCTGCCGGTCCGGGTCCACACCGACCGAGCCGAGGAACCACACCGGTTCGGTGGGCCGGTGCGGGGCCATGGCGGCCTCGGCCTGCGCGGCGGTCTCGGCACGGTCCCCGGCGACCTCCGCGAACAGCGGGCCGATCTCGGCGAACACCGCGCCCGCGTCATCGGTCTCCGGCGTGGTCCACACGGCCACCGCGTCGCCGTCGTCGGCCACCCAGACCCGGCCGTGGTCCAGGCCGATGCGGGTGACGAACAGTTCGTTGAAGCGGTGCAGCCGCCCGAGGTGGTCGTCGGCCGCGATGGTGTGGCGGGTGAAGGGGTAGTCGGCGAAGGCGCGCTGGAGGGTGCGCAGGGCCCGGGGCAGGTCCGCACGGGTGGCGGGGCGGACTACGGGGGTGTGCGTGGTCATGCGGGGCATCGGTTCCGTTCGGTCGGTGGCCGGCCGCTCCTTGAGCGCCGTAACGGTGACGGCGTGGGCGAGACCCGCGGGGAGCCAGCGCCCTGGCACGTCATGGCGACTTTGCAAGCTCTTGATGATCGGACGCCAGTGGCCGCGCGTCGCGGGCCGTGCATTCAGGCCAACGGGCCCAGGTCGGCGTGCGACCTGGGCCCGGCGTGGGGGGAGGGGAGGGGTCAGGGCATGACCGTCAGCGCGCAAGGGATCTGGAGGCTGACGGTGGTGGGGCCGCCGACCGGGCTGCTGATGCCGAGGGTGCCGTCGAACGCGGCCAGCCGCCGCTGCACGCCCTGGAGGCCGGTGCCGGACTCCAGGCCCGCGCCGCCGTTGCCGTCGTCGGTGACGCTCATCGTCAGCGCGTTGGCGCGGTACTGGATGTCGATCAGCACCCGGCGCGCCCCGGAGTGCTTGGTCGCGTTGGCCAGCAGCTCGCACACGGCGAAGTAGGCGGCGGACTCCACGGCCGGCTCCGGCCGGGCCGGCAGGTTCGCGGTCACCTGGACCTGGAGGCGGCTCTCCAGCGCGAGCGAGCGGACGGCGTCCACCAGGCCGCGGTCGGCGAGCACCGGCGGGTGGATGCCGCGCACCAGGTCGCGCAGTTCCTCCAGGGCGCGGACGGAAGCGTCCCGGGTCTCGGCGAGCAGGGCGCGGACGGCCTCCGGGTTCTCGTCCAGGAGCGATTCGGCGGCGCCCAGCTTCATGCCCATGGCCAGGAGCCGGGCCTGCGCGCCGTCGTGCAGGTCGCGCTCGATGCGGCGGATCTCGGCGGCGGAGGAGTCGACCACGTCGGTACGGGTGCGGGACAGGTGCTCGACCCGCCGCCCCATCCGGGCCTTGGCGGTGGGCGCCAGCAGGGAGTGGGTGATGCGGGCGTGCAGGCGCAGCACGTACGGGGCGATCAGCAGGCCGACCGGGATCTCGACCAGACCGAGGCCGCCCGCGATCCAGGCGGCGTCCTGGCTGCGGACCGGCACGAACATGTACCAGGTGCCGTCCCACGCCTCGATGACCGGTTCCCAGATCAGCGGCAGCAGCATGCCGAACAGGCCGTGGACGAGCATCGCGAACGGGACGATGGCGAACAGGCCGGTGATCGTGACCGCGCACTGGGCCCAGAGCATGTCGCGCCACGTCGCGCTGTCCGTGAAGATCGCCTCGCACTTGCGCCAGGCGCCCTTCCAGCCGCCCTCGGTGCGCGGCGCGGGCCCGTACGGCTCGGCGACCGGCACCCCGGTGTTCGCGGTCAGCCGCCGCTGCGTGCTCGCGGACCAGCGCAGCGCCGCGACCAGACCGGGTACGAGGAAGAGCCCGAAGCCGAGGAGCGTCAGGGACATCCCGACGATCGCGAACCAGGCGAGGAAGACGGCCAGCAGACCGAGGAAGAACATGGTCAGCCCGCGGCCCATGGCTATCCACCCGGCGGTGAACCAGTTGCGTCCCTGACGCGCGGGCTGAACGTCGCTGTGTGAACCTTCGGTCATCTCATTCGTCTCCGTGTCTGTGCTGCGTGCAGGGCGTTCCCGGCGTCGTGCGTATCCATCCTCCGGCGCGCGGGCCCGGTAATCAGTGGTGCTAGGCCTACTTCTGGGGAAAGGAATGCCCCGTCTGCCGGGCGGTGCCGCGGTCCCACCAACGGGTTCCGGACAGCAGGACGGACAGCGCGGGCAGCGTCAACGCCCGTACGACCGTGGCGCTGAGCACGACGGACGCGGCCAGGACCACGGCCAGCCGCCCCACTTCGACCGAGCCGGTGCGCTCGGCGAGCAGGAAGACGGTGCACATGATGACGGCGGTGACGGTGGTGCCGTCCGATGTGGAGGTGAGGGCGCGGGCGGTGGCCTCCCGGGGCCGCAGACCGGCGGTCCGCAGCTCCACGAGGCGCAGCACGGCCAGGCGCAGCAGCAGCACCGAGACGGCCAGCGCCAGAACGAAGCTGAGCAGCGGCGCCCAGGCCGCCGGGGTGCTGTGCCCCCAGGAGCCGGGGGCCTGTCCGGGCTTCCAGGCGCGCAGCACGAGCGTCGCCGTCCCGCACGCCGCCGCGGCGGCCAGGGTGGCGGGCACGGTCACCGCGACGGCGGCGGGCGCGGAGCGGAACACCGCGGTCAGCGCGGCGAACGCCAGCAGGACGGTGGACACGATCACCGCGACGATGGTCGCCGCGGAGATGCCGTGCGCCTGCGCGGCCTCGGCGGTGTGCAGCAGGGCGGCCGGGTGGCCGGGGAGTTCCGGGCGCCACCACGCCAACGGCAGGGCCAGCGCGGCGAGCAGCACCACCGAGACCGTGAACGTCCAGCCGGGGCGGCGGGTGCTGGGCCGCAGCAGCAGCGGCCACAGGCGGGGCGGTCCGAGCCGGTAGGTCAGCCGCCACAGCACCGGCAGCCGCGGCCAGCCCAGCCGCCGCCCGAAGCGGGCGGTCACCGCGGGCAGCACGGTCAGCGCGGCCAGCATCACCGCGGCGACCGTCAGGAGCACCCCGATCGCCACCGCCGACAGCATCGCGTCGCCGGAGACGAAGAGCCCGCAGACCACCGCGGCCGTCACCAGGCTGGAGAGCAGGACGGTCCGGGCGGCGTCGGCCGCCGTACGGGCCACGTGCGGGCGCCGCGTGCCGTGCCGCCGGGCCCGCCGCTCGAACCACAGATACAGCAGGGAGTACGTCAGGCCGAGCGCGGTGCCGAGCACGGCGACCAGCGCGAAGACGGATGCGGACGGACCTCGCCCGGGGAACAGCCGGGCCACCACCCCCCACCAGCCGGCGGCCACGGCCACCGAGCCCGCACTGACCAGCAGCGCCACCACCGCCGGGATGACCGCCGCGAGCAGCGCGACGAGCAGCAGCAGGACCGCGGCGCAGCCGGCCAGGGCGTACCCGAGCGTGCGGCGGCCCGCCGAACCGTCGTCGAACAGGTCGCCGACCGGGGTGCGCAGGGCCACGGAGCCGCCGGTCACGGACACCGCGACGACGGCCAGCCACAGGGCGAGCGCGGGCCACGGGTGCCCCGCGCTCCAGCCCGCCAGCCTGCCCACGGCCACCTTCAGGCCCGTCACACCCACCGGTCCACCTCTCCATAGTCCTCACCCGGGTCCCGGGTCCCCTCCCGGGGCCGCAGGGACGGGCCGGGTGAGGCTCTGTCCATGCTCAGGGGTGCGGCTCGGCGCGCACACAGGTACTAGGACGCCTCGACAAGTAGTGCTAGCACTACCGGACTTCCCCGTTTCCGGCGGTACGCGCCCGCGTACGGTGGTCCGTCATCGACCGGTCACTGGACTGTCAGCAGAATTGGCCAGACTGGCCCGGAAAGCGCATCGCTGGAAATGACAGACAGACGGGGAGCGCGCGCGTGCCGAGAGTTTCCGGAGCGGCCGGATGACATCATTCGCCGCTGTTTCAACGTACCTCCCCCCGAGCGTGCCGATTTCCGAACTCCGGGAGGAATCCCCGCTCGACGCGGGAATGGTCCGCCGCTTCCAGCGCTTTTACGGGCTGGCATCGGTGTGCCGGGACCCGGAGCGCACCGAGGCGGAGCTGCTGCTCGCCGCGGCGGCCAAGCTCGACGGGCTGCGCGGCCAGGAGGAGCGGGTCCGGTATGTCGTCCAGGCCCGTACCTTCGTCAGCAGCAGGCCGGATCCTACCAACGCCCTGCGGTACATCGGCAAGGAGCTGGGCCTGACGAACGCCACCGTCTTCTCGGTGGCCGGGCAGGCCTGCGCCAGCGGCCTCCAGGCGGTGGACGTGTGCGGCCGGCTGCTGGCGGCGGACGGTGACCCGGACGCGCTCGCGCTGGTCCTGACCGGCGAGAAGACCTTCACGCCGGTCGCCCGGTGCGTACCGCGCAGCAATGTCGGCGGGGAGGCCGCGGCGGCCGTGCTGGTGCGCCAGGGCGGCGCGGCGGACGGCGACCGGGTGCTCGGCCGGGCCGTGCGGACCTACGGGCAGTTCCACGCCGAAGCCATTACCGGCGAAGCCTCGTCCGCGGAGTTCAACAAGCTCTACCCGGACGCGCTCGCCGACGTCATGCTGGCCGCCTGCACGAATGCCGGGGTGTCGTTCGACGACCTCGACCTGATCATTCCGCACAGCGTCAACACCATTTCCTGGAAAGCGATCGCCGACCGATTCGGCCTTCCTTTGGAACGCATTTTTCTGGACAACATCCCGGTGACCGGCCACTGCTTCAGCGCGGACCCTTTCATCAACTACGGAACGGCCGGACAGCTCGGCCGGCTGCGCCCCGGCGCGCGGTATCTGCTGACCGCCGTCGGACTGGGCGCGACGTACGCGGCGACGGTCGTCGAGCACTGACCGGCCACACCGGGCGAGGGGACATCATGGAATCGTTGCTGCCGGGCTTCAACGCCCGTCTGAAGGCGGCCGTGGCCGGGAGCGAGCAGGTACCGTTCGTCTTCCTCGGCAATTTCGAGGTCGAGGAACAGTGGGCGGTCGGCGAACCCGGCCTGCCGCGCATGGGGTTCACCGGCGGCGGTGCCGTGGTGAACTCGATGGACGAGTTCGCCATGCTGCTGGCGGGCGCGGGCGACCACGTCGTGCTCAAGGCGCGGCCGGACGCCGGTTACCTGGCGTACCTGCGCGGCCTGGGCCTCGCGCTGCCCACCGTGCACGTCGTCGCCGAGTCCGACCCGGCGCGTACGGTCTCCCAGGACGCGCTGGCCGATCCGGCGCTCCAGGCCGCGCTCGCGCAGGCCGGTGACGGGCCGATGCTGTACGCACACGGTGTCTCCGGGGTCGAGGAAGAGCTGGCGGAGCGGACCGGGCTGCCGCTCGCCCACCCGACGGCCGCTGTGTGCAAGGCCGTCAACAGCAAGATCTACAGCCGCCGGGTCGCCGACGAGCTGGGCATCCGCCAGGCGCGGGGCTGGGCGTGCGACACCGTCGTCGAACTGACGCGCGCTGTCGATGAGGCCCGTCACCTGCTGGCCGAGGGCCGCAAGCTGGTCCTCAAGGACGCCTACGGCGTCTCCGGCAAGGGCATCATGGTCATCGAGAGCGAGCGGCGGCTCGACCGGGTGCACCGCATGGTGCTCGCCCGCGCCGAGACGGCCGGCAGCGACCGGGCCGGGCTGGTCCTCGAAGAGTGGGTGACCAAGCAGACCGACCTGAACTACCAGGTGACCGTGGGCCGGGACGGCTCGGTGCGGTTCGACTTCGTCAAGGAAGCGATCACCGAGAACGGTACGCACAAGGGTCACCGGATGCCCGCCCGGCTCACCGCGGCGCAGCTCGACGCGATCACCGACGCCGGCCTGCGCATCGGCGCGCGCCTGGCCGCCGACGGCTACTTCGGCGTCGCGGGCATGGACGCCCTGCTGCTGCCGGACGGCTCGGTCTTCCCGGTCATCGAGATCAACGCCCGCAACAACATGTCCACGTACCAGGTGCGCCTCCAGGAAGCCTTCGTCGGCACGGGCCGCATCGCGCTCGCCCGGCACTACCCGCTCAGGCTGGCCGCGCCGCTGCCCTTCGAGGAGCTGCACCGCACGCTCGGCGGCCTGCTGCTGGAGCGCCCCGACGGCGCCGGGCTGCTGGTGAACAACTACGCCACCGTCAACGCCGCCGTCAGCACCCTCGCCGAGCCCGGCGCCACCGCCGACGGCCGGCTGTACGGGCTGGTCGTGGGCGACACCGCGGAGCAGGTCACCGCGATCGACACCGAGATCACCGCCCGGCTGGCCGCGGTGACGGAAGGAGCCGTCCATGTCGGCTGAGTTCGAGATCCAGGGCATCGGCATCACCGAGCTGGCCGAGCGCCACGGCACACCGATGTACGTGTACGACGGGGACGCGCTGGCCGCGAACTTCCGCAGCCTGCGCGAGCGCCTGCACCCGCGCGCGGAGATCTTCTTCTCCCTCAAGGCGAACCCGAACGTCTCCCTGTGCGCCCTGCTCGGCGCGCAGGGCGCCCGCGCCGAGATCTCCTCGATGACCGAGCTGGTCACCGCCCGCCGGGCGGGCATCGCACCGCGCGACATCATCTTCCTGGGCCCCGGCAAGAGCCGCGCCGAGCTGGCCGCCTGCCTGGACGAGGGCATCTACGCGATCGTCTGCGAGTCGCTGGGCGAACTGGAGATCATCGACGAGCTGGCCCGGGAGCGCGGGGTGACCGCCCCGGTGGCGCTGCGCGTCAACCCCAGCTTCGCGGTCAAGGGCTCCGGGCTGACCATGGGCGGCAAGCCGCGCCAGTTCGGCATCGACGAGACGGTCCTGTTCGACCAGTCCGACCTGGCCGGACGGCACGCCAACGTCCGGCTGATGGGCGTGCAGGTCTACATGGGCACCCGCATCCTCAGCGAGGAGGTGGTGGCCGAGAACACCGGCCGCATCTTCGACCTCGCCGAGCGGCTGTCGGAGAAGCTCGGATTCGCTCTCGACCTGGTCGACTTCGGCGGCGGCTTCGGCGTCGCGTACTTCGACGGGGAGCAGGACCTCGACCAGGAGCGCTTGACCGCGCTGCTCAACCCGGTGATCGAGGAGTTCGCCGCCCGGCACCCCGGCACCCGGCTGATCAACGAGCTGGGCCGCTACCTGACCGCCCCGTACGGCACCTACGTCTCGCGGGTGCGCTACGTGAAGACCTCGATGGACGAGAACTTCGCGGTGGTCGACGGCGGCACCAACCACCACATGGCGGCCGTCGGCATCGGCTCCTTCGTCAAGCGGAACTTCCCGATCCGGCTGCTCAACCGCACGGACGGTGACGAGACCGAGAGCTGGCACGTCACCGGGCCGCTGTGCACGCCCAACGACACCCTCGGCAAGAAGGTGCAGCTGCCGCCGCTGCGGCCGGGCGACCTAATCGGCGTGCTGCGCTCCGGCGCGTACGGGCCGACCGCCTCGCCGGTGCACTTCCTCAGCCACGGCTACCCGGCCGAGGTACTGGTGACCGGCGGCCGGGACCACCTGATCGGCGAGCGCGAGCAGCCCGAGGACCTGCTGCGGCGCCAGCGCCTGTACACGGACGACGCGCCCGCCGCCGACGCCGCCCACTGACCTACCGACACCCAAGGAGATCCCGACATGCCGCAGACCGCTGAGAGCACCGCGCAGGACCAGACGATCACCGCCGTCCGCGAGGCGCTCGGTGACGTGCTGGAGCGCGAGCTGCCGGACCTCGGCCCCGACGCCAAGCTCTTCGACGACTACGGCCTGGACTCCACCGGCGTCCTGGACCTGCTGATGCGCCTGGAAGAGGTCTTCGACGTCGAGTTCGACACCGAGGAGCTGGAGATGAGCCACTTCGCCACCGTCCGGACGCTGGCCGACTACGTGGCCGCCGCGCGGTGACGCTGCGCCTTTCGGGGGCGGTGCACCGCGCCTTCACCGGCCGGCCGCCCGCCCCCGCCGACCCGTTCCTGGTCCGGATCTACTCCGACATGGCGGAGCTGTACGGCACCGCCTTCGACCAGGAGCGCTTCGAGCACGCCAACCGCAACACGTTCACCGACATGGCGCGCGTGCTGCTCGACGCGCTGCCGCCGCTGACGGACCCCGTCGACCTGGTCGTGGTCGCCTCGGCCGTGCCGGACTTCGACCCCCGGCAGTCGGCGGTCTCGTATCTGACCGATGCGCTGCCGGGCACCCCGGTGGCGTTCACCCTGAGCGACCAGGGCGACGCGGCCCCGTACACGGCCCTGCGGCTGGCCGGGCAGTACGCCACCGAAGGCCGGACGAAGCAGGCGCTGATCACGGTCGTCGACCAGACGACGGTGCCCGCGAACCCCGGCCCGCCCCGGCAGGGCACGGACGCGCGGGACGGCGCGGCGGCGCTGCTGCTGTCCGCCGAGGGGCCGGGGGCGCCGGCCGGCGTCCGGCAGTACGGGGGGCTGACGCCCGAGGACGCGCACGCGCTGCTGCGCGAGGCGCTGCCCGGCGGACTCTCGGCGCTCCTCCTGGGCGGCGGCCTCGACCCGGAGCGGGTCACGGTGCCGTCCGGCGTGGCGGTGGAGCCCGCGTCCGCCGAGTTCCCGTGCAGCGGCGTCTGGGGGCTGCTGGCCGACCGGCTGCCGCACTTCGCCGGGCAGCGGCGTCCGGTGGTCCTCGCCGACTTCGTGCCGCAGGGCACGGGCGAGGCCAAGGCCGGGGAACTGTCCTTCTGCGTCGTCGATTTCGGCTCCACGCGCGCGTGACCGGAGCGGGGTGTCCGCCGGACGGCACGGTGCACGTCTGGCGGATACCGCTGTCCGCGCCGCCGCAGGTCGTCACCGCTCTGACCGCCCTGCTGGGGCCCGAGGAGCGGCAGCGCGGCGCGCGGGCCCTGCCCGACGACCGCGCGCGCTTCGGCATCGCACACGGCGCCACCCGGATGGTCCTCGGCGACTATCTGGGCGTGCCGCCCCAGTACCTGCGCTACACCTACGGGCGCTGGGGCAAGCCGGCCCTCCTCGGCCAGCCCGGCCTCTGTTTCAATCTCTCCCACTCCGGCGGTCTCGCGCTGCTGGCGGTCGCCATGGGCCGTGCGGTCGGCATCGACGTGGAGCGGGTGCGTCCGGCCGACCGGGCGCGCAAGGCCGCGCGCTGGTTCCCGCCCGAAGAAGCCGTGTACGTACGCGCGGCGTCCGACACCGCTGATTCGGCGGCGCGTTACGCATCGCTGTGGACCCGCAAGGAAGCGTGGGTCAAGGCGGCGGGCGGGCGCATGGTGCACGGGTTGCGGCTGCCGGTGGGGCCGGACCTGCGAGACGGCGAGGTCGTACGGGACCCCGAAGGGCGCGTACCCGGGCAGTGGTCGCTGACGGGTGTCCCGGTGCCGGACGGATACCTGGCGGCGCTGGCCGTGGCCGCGGATGCGGCGGCGGAGCCCGTACGCCTGGAGGTCAGGCAGTGGCGAACGCACCGGGCGCCATGCCCGGGGGAGTCTTAGGGGAACGGCCGGAGGACACGCTGTTGGGGCCTGATCCCGGCGCCGGGCGGGAAGCCGCCCCGCCCCGGGTCGTGTCGTTGTTCAGGTACGTCAGCACGGCCTGTACCCGGCGGTTGTCGTCCTTGGACGGCAGCAGCTGGAGCTTGCTGAAGATGTTGTTGATGTGCTTCCCGATGGCCTTGTCGGTGACGAACAGCGACTCGGCGATGCCGGCGTTCGACTTGCCCTCCGCCATCAGGCCCAGCACCTCCAGCTCGCGCTGGGTCAGATTGCCCAGCGGCTCCCGGCGCGACCCGTTGTGCAGCAGCTTCTCGATGACCTTGGGGTCCATGGCCGTACCGCCGTCCGCGACACGGCGCACCGCCTCGATGAACTGGCCGCTGTTGAGCACCCGGTCCTTGAGCAGGTAGCCGACCGATCCCGTTCCGTCCGCGAGGAGTTCGCGGGCGTAGAGCTGTTCCACGTACTGCGACAGCACCAGGACGGGCAGTCCGGGGATCTGCCGACGGGCCTCCAGGGCGACCTGGATGCCCTCGTCGGTGAAGGTGGGCGGCAACCGTACGTCCACGATGGCCACGTCGGGGCGTTCGTCGACGAGCGCGCGCAGCAGCTCCGGCGCGTTGTCGACGGACGCGACGATGGTGCAGCCATGGGCCGCCAGCAGGCGCTCCATGCCTTCCCTCAAGAGGAAGAGGTCTTCTCCGAGGACGACGCGCATCCTGGCCTCCCCGCGGCAGTCGGTCGGTGACGCCGCCCACCGCACACAGCGCCTCTAATGAACCGGACTCTACCGCTCCTCCCTGACGGTCCAGTGACGGATGAATGACGGAATCGGCCGCCGCACGGCCGGCCGGAGCGGTAATCGACTGGTCATCGAAACGTCAGTGGCGTCGGGAAGTGTGGTTTCCCGGCACCGATGCCCCCTGACGCGCCCGCGCACCGCGGTGCGGACGTCAGTCCCGGATCAATGGTGGAGTTTCCATGCCCTCCTCTGGCACTGAGGTACCGTCGTTCTCCGTCGTCTCGGGCGAGCAGGTCTCCCGAGTTCTGCACGGGCAGGAAAAGCAGATCGTCGATCTGGTCGACTACGCCTACCGCGTGCACGGCGTCGGCGACACCGTCAATCCGCCGTCCTACTTCCTGAAGTTCGAGGACCGGCCGTCGGCGCGCATCATCGCGCTGCCCGCCTCCGTGGGCGGCGAGGTGGGTGTCGACGGCATCAAGTGGATCTCCAGTTTCCCGGAGAACATCGCCTCGGGCCTGCCGCGCGCCTCGGCCGTCCTCATCCTCAACGACCGGGACACCGGTTATCCGTTCGCCTGCATGGAAAGCTCCATCATCAGTGCCGTGCGCACCGCGGCCTCCGCGGCGCTCGCCGCCGACTGGCTCACCCGCGAGCGGGGCCGCCCGAAGCGCGTCGGGTTCATCGGCACCGGCCTGATCGCCCGCTACATCCACACCTATCTCGCGGGCACCGGCTGGGAATTCGACGAGATCGGCATCCACGACCTCAGCAACGAGTACGCCGCGGGCTTCGAGGAGCACCTCGACGACGCCGGCAGCACCGCGCGCACGGTGATCCACGACTCGGCCGAGAGCCTGATCCGCAGCAGCGATCTGGTCGTCTTCGCGACCGTCGCCGGCACCCCGCACGTCACCAGCCCGGCGTGGTTCGCGCACAACCCGGTGGTGCTGCACGTCTCGCTGCGCGACCTGGGCCCGGAGGTCATCAAGGCGTCGTCGAACTTCGTGGACGACGTCGAGCACGTCATGAAGGCGAACACCTCCGTGCACCTCGTCGAGCAGGAAGTGGGCAACCGCTATTTCATCAACGGCACCCTGCACAACGTGATGACGGGAATGGTGAAGATCCCGCAGGACCGCCCCGTCGTCTTCTCGCCGTTCGGCCTCGGCGTCCTGGACCTGACCGTCGCCAAGCACGTCTACGACGAGCTCGCCGCGGACGGCGGGCTGCACGCGGTCGACGGCTTCTTCCACGAACTGTCCCGGCACGGAAAGAAGTAGCCGCCGCCCCGGACAGGACCACACGCCTGCGGTTGGGAGGACCGGACGTGCCCGTTATATCCGCCCCGCACGAATTCAACGTGCCGGATCTCTTCGTCGACCTGAACAACGTCCTCGGAGAGAATCTCTATCTCAAGTGCGAAGGCTTCAACTTCGCCGGATCCATCAAGCTCAAGGCCGCCGTGGAGATGATCGCCCGCGGTGAGCAGGCCGGCACCCTGCGGCCCGGTATGACCCTGGTCGAATCCTCGTCGGGCAACCTCGGCGTCGCCCTGAGCCTGGTGGCCAGGAGCAAGGGCTACGGCTTCGTGTGCGTCACCGACAGCCGCTGCACCCTCGCCAACCGCCAGCGCATGGAGAACCTCGGCGCCCAGGTCCGCATCATCACCGAGCCCGACCCGGAGGGCGGCCTGCTCGGCGCCCGCATCCGGTACGTCCGGGACCTGTGCGCGAGCGGCGACGACTACGTCTGGCTGAACCAGTACGCCAACCTCGGCAACTGGATGAGCCACTACCGCACCACCGGGCCCGAGATCGCCGCCCAGTTCCCCGACCTGGACGTGCTGTTCATCGGCGCCGGCACCACCGGCACCCTGATGGGCTGCGCCCGCTACTTCCGCGAGAACCAGCCCTCGGTCACCGTCGTCGCCGTGGACAGCGTCGGCTCGGTCACCTTCGGCACCCCGGCGGCGCCCCGCATGATCCCCGGCCTGGGGACCAGCGTCCGCCCGCAGATCCTCGACGAGTCGTACGTGGACGCGGTGGTGCACGTCCCCGAGACCGACACCGTCCGCATGTGCCACCACCTGGTCCGGCACGGCTACGTCCTCGGCGGCTCCACCGGCACCGTGCTCAGCGGGGCCCGGCGCTGGATCGCGGAGAACCGGCCGGAGCGGGACATCGTCGGCGTGGCCGTCTCGCCCGACCTCGGCGACCACTACCTGGACACCGTCTACCAGGAGAAGTGGCTCCAGGACATCTACGGCCTGAGCCCGGACGAGCTGTCCGAGGCGTCCCCGGCCACCGCGTAACGCCCCGGGCCGCACGGTCCGCCCCGCCCGCCGCACCGAACCCTTCCCACCCGCAGGTCCTCCAGGAGGTTGCTGTCATGACCGCACGTATCGAGCCGGGTCTGCCGCTCACCGCGGCCCAGACCGAGATCTGGTTCGACGAGCAGTTCGCCGACGGCGACCTGGCCTACAACATGGCCGACCACTTCGACATCCGCGGCCCGCTGGACGCCGCCCGCCTGGAGACGGCGCTGCGCCTGGCCCTCGACGAGGCCGAGTGCTTCCGCGTCCGCTTCACCGAGGCGGACGGCGAGCCCCGGCAGACCGTCGAGCCCCTGGAGACCCTGCCGTACACCACGGTCGACCTGAGCGGCGCCGACGACCCGGAGGCCGCCGCCCGCGCCTGGATGGCCCGGGACCTGGACCGCCCGATCGACGTCCTGTCCTTCCCGCTGATGCGGGCCGCGCTGCTCACCCTCGGCCCCGGCCGGGCGTTCCTCTACCTGTGCGCGCACCACATCGTCAGCGACAGCTTCGTCCGCCCGCTGTTCTACCGCCGGCTGGCCGACCTCTACACCGCCCTGCACGAGGGCCGCCCCACCGACGAGGGGCAGCTGCCGCCGCTGAAGACACTGGTGGACGACGAGATCGCGTACGCGTCGTCGCGGCGCGCCGAGCGGGACCGCGCCTACTGGGCCCGTGCCTACGCCGACGCACCCGACCCGGTCAGCTTCTCCGGCCGTGAACCGGCCCCCGCCCGCGGCTTCCTGCGCCGCAGCACGACCCTCCCGCGGCCGGTGGTGCAGCGCCTGCGCGCCGCCGCGAGCCGCGCCCGGGTGACCTGGCCGACGCTGGTGATCGCCGCCGCTGCCGCCTACACGCAGCGGCTGACCGGCGCGGACGAGATCCTGCTGACCCTGCCGGTCAACGCGCGCACCAGCGCCGCCGGCCGCTCGGTGCCCGGCATGGTCGCCAACTACCTTCCGCTGCGCGTCGCCATCGCGCCCGGCACCACGCCCGGCCAGCTGCTGCGCACGGTCGCCGACGCCCTGCTGCGGACGCTGAACCACCAGCGCTACCGAGGCGACCGGGTACGCCGCGACATGGGCCTGCGGGCCGACGACCGGCGCCCCTTCGGCCCGTTCGTCAACGTCCTGCCGCCCGAGCCGGAACTCGCCTTCGGTCCCTGCGCGGTGACCCTCACCAACCTGTCCACCGGCATCGTCAACGACTTCATGTTCGCGGTCTCCGACTCCGCGGGCGACGACGTCGAGATCCACCTCAACGCCAACCCCGAGCTGTACTCCGCCGCCGACCTCGACGCCCACCGCGACCGCTTCGCCGCCTTCCTGGACGCCCTGTCGCAGGCGGCGGCCGACCGCCCGCTCGCGGGCGTCGGGGTGCTCGCGGAGGCGGAGTCGCGGCGGCTGCTGGTGGAGTGGAACGCGACGGAGCGCGGTGGTGGTTTCGCGGGTGTGGTGGAGCGGGTGCGGGAGCACGCGTCGGCTCGTCCGGATGCGGTGGCGGTGGCCGACGGTGAGGTGCGGGTTTCTTACGGGTCCCTTGCCGTGTGGGCCGATGGTGTGGCCGGGCGTCTGACGGAGGCCGGGGCTGAGTTGGGTTCGCTGGTGGCTGTGCTCGGTGAGCCTGGGGCCCGCTATGTCGGGGGTGTGCTGGGCGTTTTGCAGGCGGGTGCCGCGTGGCTGCCGTTGGATGTGGAGGCGCCGATCGCCCGGCAGACGGGTCTGCTCGCGGACAGCGGCGCACGTTTCCTGCTGGCCGGGCCCGGGCAGGTGGCGCGGGCCGAGGAGATCGTGGCGGCGGCCGGTTCCGGCGTACGGGTGCTCGTACTCGATGACCCGTTCCCGGGTGCGGGGACGCGGGCGGAGGGGCTGGGGCCCGTACGTGGGGGTGAGGACGATCTCGCGTATGTGATCTACACCTCCGGTTCCACCGGTCGCCCGAAGGGTGCGATGGTGCACCGGCGCGGCATGGTCAACCACCTGCTGGCCAAGGTCGAGGACCTGGCGATGGCCGAGGGCGATGTGCTGGTGCACAACGCGCCGGTGACCTTCGACATCTCGGTGTGGCAGATGCTGGCCGCGCTGGTGGCGGGTGGCACCACCCGCGTCGTGGACCGGGTGACCGCCGCGGACCCGGACGCGCTGTTCGCGGTGACCGTCGACGAGGACGTGACGGTGCTGGAGGTCGTGCCGTCGCTGCTGCGGGCCGCGCTGGACGCGTGGGAGACGGCGGGGGGATTCCCGTCGCTGCCGAAGCTGCGCTACCTGGTGGTGACGGGCGAGGCGCTGCCGGTGGACGTGTGCCGCCGCTGGTTCGCCCGCTATCCGGGGATTCCGCTGGTCAACGCGTACGGACCCACTGAGTGCTCGGACGACGTGACGCACGCGGTGCTCGACGCGTCGAGCGAGCTGGGCACCCGGACGCCGATCGGGCGGGTGGTGCGCAACACCCGCCTGTATGTGCTGGACGACGCGCTGCGGCCGGTGCCGGTCGGTGTGCCCGGTGAGCTGTATGTGGCGGGCACGGGTGTCGGACGCGGTTATCTCGGTGATCCGGGGCGGACGGCTTCGACGTTCATGGCCGATCCCTTCGGTCCGGCGGGTACGCGGATGTACCGGACCGGTGACCGGGTGGTCTACCGGCCGGACGGGCAGCTGGAGTTCCTGGAGCGCCGGGACCATCAGGTCAAGATCCGTGGCCGGCGTATCGAGCTGGGCGAGATCGAGGCGGCCCTGCGGGCCGACGAGGGTGTCACGGACGCGGCGGCGCAGGTGCACACCGACGCGGCCACCGGCCGTAAGCGCCTGGTCGGCTATCTCGTCGGACCGGCCGGGGCGGACGAGGTGCGCGCCGCGCTGGGCAAGGTGCTTCCCGAGTACATGATTCCCGGTGAGTTCGTCGCGCTCGAAGCCCTGCCGCTCACCCCGAACGGCAAGGTCGACCGCAAGGCCCTCACCGCCCCCGGGACGACCGCCGCGCCCTGGTCCGGCCGCGCCCCGCGCACCCGCGAGGAAGAGGTCCTCTGCGCCGCCTTCGCCGAGGTGCTGAGCCTGCCGTCCGTCGCCGCCGACGCCGACTTCTTCGCGCTCGGTGGGGACAGCATCAGCTCTATCCAGGTCGTGAGCCGGGCCCGTAAGGCGGGCCTGGTATTCGCGCCGCGGGACGTGTTCCTGCGCAAGACCCCGGCCGCCCTGGCCACCGCCGCCCGCGCCGCGCAGGACGCGGCGGCGGTGATCGGCACGGACGACGGGGTCGGCGAGCTGGAGATCATGCCGATCGCCCACCAGCTGCGGGAGGACGGCGGCCCGGTCGCCGGTCCGGTGGGCTCGTTCGCGCAGTACGTCGTCGTGCAGGTCCCGGACGGCGTGGACACCGGGCGGCTGGCCCGTGCGCTGCACGCGGTGACCGACCGGCACGACGCGCTGCGAATGCAACTGGACGTGCCCGTAGAGGGCTTGTGGACCCTGAAGGTAAGGCCGCAGGGCAGTGTGGACCTGACGGGTGCGGTGTCCGAGGCCGCCGTACCGGCCGACGCGGACGGTGACGCGGTGGTCGTCGAACAGGCCGCCGTCGCACAGCGGCGCCTCGACCCGACCGCCGGCCGCCTGCTCCGGGCCGTCCTGCTGAACGCCGGTCCCGCACAGCCCCGGCGGCTGCTGCTGATGGTGCACCACCTGGCCGTGGACGGCGTGTCCTGGCGGGTGCTGCTGCCGGACCTGGCCGCCGCCTGGTCGGCCGTCGAAGCGGGCCGTACGCCGGAACTGGCACCGGTCGGCACCTCGTACCGCAGCTGGGCGCGGCTCCTGGCCGACGACGCGCGTACCGCCGCCCGTACCGCCGAGCTGCCGCTGTGGACCGGGAACGCGAGCGGCCCCGATCCGCTCCCCGGCCTCCGCGGCCTGGACGCCGCGCGGGACACCTACGCGACCGCCCACCGCCTGCGCGTGGAGCTGCCGGCCGAGCAGACCGCGGCCCTGCTGACCGAGGTGGCGCCGGCGTTCCACGCCGAGATCAACGACGTGCTGCTGACCGGGCTCGCGCTGGCGGTGGCCGACTGGCGCCGCCGCAAGCACCCGGCCGACGGCCCGGACGCGGGCACGGACACGCTGATCGAACTCGAAGGCCACGGCCGCGAGCAGGTCGTGGACAACACCGACCTGTCCCGTACGGTCGGCTGGTTCACCAGCGCCTTCCCGGTCCGCCTCGCCCCCGGGGCGCTGGACTGGGACGAGGTCTGGGCGGGCGGCGACGCCGTCGGCACCGCCGTCAAGCGGATCAAGGAGCAGCTGCGGGCCATCCCCGACCACGGCCTGGGCCACGGCCTGCTGCGCTACCTCAACCCGCAGACCAGCGCCCTGCTGGCCCGCCACCCGCGCCCGCGGATCGGGTTCAACTACATGGGCCGGTTCACCGCCGCCGGCGCGGCCGACTGGTCGCTGTCGGGCGAGGGCGCCGCGGTCGGCACCGCCGCCGCTCCCGAGATGCCGCTCCAGCACGTCCTGGAGGTCACCCCGGTCACCGAGGACCGGCCCGACGGCCCGCACCTGGTCGCGGACTGGCTGTGGGCCGGGGAGATCCTGCCGGACGAGGACGCGCGGGACATCGCCCGCACCTGGTTCCGCGCGCTGGAACTGCTGGTGACCCACGCGGCCCGGCCCGGCGCGGGCGGCCGGGTGCCCTCCGACCTGCCCCTGGTGTCGGTCACCCAGGGCGAACTGGACGCGTATGAGGCGGAGATGGCGGCCTCCGGCCTGGCGGACGTGCTGCCGCTGGCGCCGCTCCAGAAGGGCCTGTTGTTCCTGTCCGAGTACGAGCGGGACGGCGTGGACGCGTACGTCCTCCAGCTCGGCCTGGAACTGGGCGGGGACGTGGACGCCGACAGGCTGCGCGCCGCCTGCGCCCAGCTGCTGCACCGGCACCCCAACCTGCGGGCCACCTTCCGGCACCGCGAGACCGGCGCGCCCGTCCAGCTGGTACCGAATGCGGTCGAGGTGCCGTGGCGGGAGACGGACCTGTCCGCCGACGGCGCCGATGCCGTGGCCCGTCTGGCGGACGGGGAACGCGCCCGCCGCTTCGACCTCTCCGACCCGGCCGAGGCGCCCCTGATGCGCTTCGTCCTGGCCCGCACCGGACCGGACCGGCACCGCTTCCTGTGGACGATCCACCACAGCCTGGTGGACGGCTGGTCGATGCCGCTGCTGGTCAAGGAGCTGTTCACGCTGTACGCGGCCGGTTCTGGCGCCGGTGCCGCCGCTGCCGAGCTGCCCGAGCCCGTGCCCTACCGCGACTATCTGGCCTGGCTGGCCGAGCAGGACACCGAGGCGGCGCTGGCGGCGTGGAAGGAGGCCCTGCACGGCGTCGAGGAGCCGACCTTGGCCGCCCCGGAGGGCGCCGGGCGCGCGGCCGTCCTCGCGGAGACGGTCACCACGGCGGTGCCCGAGCCGTTGGCCACCGGGCTCGCCTCCTGGGCACGCGAGCGCGGCCTGACCCTGAACACCGTCTTCCAGGGCTGCTGGGCCCTGCTGCTGGGCAGCCTCACCGGCCGCGACGACATCGTGTTCGGCGCGGTCACCTCCGGCCGCCCGGCCGAGGTCCCCGGCGTCGAGAGCATGATCGGCCTGTTCCTCAACACGGTGCCGGTACGGGTACGGCCCCGGCCCGAGCAGACCGTCGCCGACCTGCTCGCCGGCATCCAGGAACGGCAGTCCGCCCTGATGCCGTACGAACACGCCGGGCTGGCCGAGATCCAGAACCGGGCGGGTATCGGCGACCTCTTCGACACCGTCCTGCTCTTCGAGAACTTCCCGCTGGACGAGGAGAGCGTCCGTGCCGCCGCCACCGGCCTGCGCCTCCTGGAGGCCGAGGCCCGCGACGGGCGGCACTACCCGCTGAGCCTGGCGGTCCTGCCCGGCGCCGGCCACCGGCTGGACCTGCGCTTCGACTACGCGCCCGATCTGTTCCCCCGGGACGCGGTCGAACGGCTCGGCAACCGCTTGCTGCACCTCCTCGCCGCCGTCCCGGCCACCGCCGACCGGCCGCTGGCCGCCCTCGGCCTCGTGGACGAGGCGGAGTCGCGGCGGTTGCTGGTGGAGTGGAACGCGACGGAGCGCGGTGGTGGTTTCGCGGGTGTGGTGGAGCGGGTGCGGGAGCACGCGGCTGCCCGTCCGGATGCGGTGGCGGTGGCCGACGGTGAGGTGCGGGTTTCGTACGGGGCCCTTGCCGTGTGGGCCGATGGTGTGGCCGGGCGTCTGACGGAGGCCGGGGCTGAGTTGGGCTCGCTGGTGGCTGTGCTCGGTGAGCCCGGGGCCCGCTATGTCGGGGGCGTATTGGGTGTCTTGCAGGCAGGCGCCGCGTGGCTGCCGCTGGATGTGGAGGCGCCGATCGCCCGGCAGACGGGTCTGCTCGCGGACAGCGGCGCACGTTTCCTGCTGGCCGGGCCCGGCGAGATGACCCGTGCGCGGGAGATCGCCGAGGCGTACGACGGTGAGCTGCGTGTGCTGTGCCTGGACGAGCCGTTCCCGGGTGCGGGGACGCGGGCGGAGGGGCTGGGGCCCGTACGTGGGGGTGAGGACGATCTCGCGTACGTGATCTACACCTCCGGTTCCACCGGGCGTCCCAAGGGCGCGATGGTGCACCGGCGCGGCATGGTCAACCACCTGCTGGCCAAGGTCGAGGACCTGGCGATGGCCGAGGGCGATGTGCTGGTGCACAACGCGCCGGTGACCTTCGACATCTCGGTGTGGCAGATGCTGGCCGCGCTGGTGGCGGGTGGCACCACCCGCGTCGTGGACCGGGTGACCGCCGCGGACCCGGACGCGCTCTTCGACGTGACGGTGTCCGAAGGCGTCTCCGTCCTCGAAGTCGTGCCGTCGCTGCTGCGGGCCGCGCTGGACGCGTGGGAGACGGCGGGTGACGGGTTCCCCTCGCTGCCGAAGCTGCGCTACCTGGTGGTGACGGGCGAGGCGCTGCCGGTGGACGTGTGCCGCCGCTGGTTCGCCCGCTACCCGGGCATTCCGCTGGTCAACGCCTACGGGCCCACCGAGTGCTCGGACGACGTGACGCACGCCGTACTGACCGTGGACACGGACCTGTCGGGCTCGCGGACGCCGATCGGCCGCGTGGTGCGCAACACCCGCCTGTACGTGCTGGACGACGCGCTGCGCCCCGTACCCGTCGGCGTGCCCGGCGAGCTGTACGTCGCGGGGACCGGCGTGGGCCGTGGCTACCTGGGTGATCCCGCGCGGACAGCCTCGACCTTCATGGCTGACCCCTTCGGTCCGGTGGGTACGCGGATGTACCGGACCGGTGACCGGGTGGTCTACCGGCCGGACGGGCAGCTGGAGTTCCTGGAGCGCCGGGACCATCAGGTCAAGATCCGTGGCCGTCGGATCGAGCTGGGCGAGATCGAGGCGGCCCTGCGGGCCGTCGAGGGTGTCACGGACGCGGCGGCGCAGGTGCACACCGACGCGGCCACCGGCCGTAAGCGCCTGGTCGGCTATCTCGTCGGACCGGCCGATCCCGCCCGCGTACGGGCCGACCTGTTGCTCGTCCTGCCCGAGTACATGGTCCCGGGCGAGTTCGTGACCCTGGGCGCCCTGCCGCTCACCCCGAACGGCAAGGTCGACCGCAAGGCCCTCACCGCCCCCGAGGCGACCGCGCCGGCGCACGGGGGCCGGGCGCCGCGCACCCCGCAGGAGGAGTTCTTCTGTGCGGCCTTCGCCGAGGTGCTGGACCTGCCGTCCGTCGCCGCCGACGCCGACTTCTTCACGCTCGGCGGGGACAGCATCAGCTCCATCCAGCTGGTCGGCCGGGCCCGTAAGGCCGACCTGGTGATCACGCCGCGGGACGTGTTCCTGCACAAGACGCCCGCCGCGCTCGCCACCGCCGCGCAGCCGGCCCAGGAGGCGCCGGCCGCTTACCAGCCGGTGGCCGCCGACCAGCCGCTGGTCGCGCTGTCGGACGACGAACTCGACGAGTTCGACATGGAATTCGGGGACTTTCAGTGAGCTCGGCGAAGGACGAAGGGAAGGGCGCCGTGAAGCGTTCGGGTATCAGTGACGTACTGCCACTGGCGCCGTTGCAGAAGGGACTGTTGTTCCTCTCCGAGTACGACCCGCAGAGCGCGGACGCGTACTCGCTGCAACTGAGCGTCGAGCTGGACGGGCCGCTCGACACGAGCGCGCTGCGCGCCGCGTGCGCCGGGCTGCTGCGGCGCCACCCCAACCTGCGGGCCTGCTTCCGCCGCCGGGCGACCGGTGACCCCGTACAGCTCGTCCCGCACGAGGCCGAGCTGCCGTGGCGTGAACTGGACCTGCCGGACGCGGACGCCGAGCGGTTGCGCGCGGCGGCCGACGAGGAGCGGGGCCGCCGCTTCGACCTGGCCCGGCCGCCGCTGATGCGGTTCGTGCTGGTCCGGCAGTCGGCACAGCGGCACACGTTCATCTGGACGCTGCACCACAGCCTGGCCGACGGCTGGTCGCTGCCGATGCTCATCCAGGACCTGTTCACGCTGTACGCGCACGGCGGCCGGGGGGACGGCGCCGGGCTGCCGGAGGCCGCCCCGTACCGGAACTACCTGGCCTGGCTGGGCGCGCAGGACGAGGCCGCCGCGCACGCCGCGTGGCGCGACGCGCTCGCCGGGCTGGCCGAACCCACCCGCCTGGCCCCGGCGGACGGCCGTACCCCGGTGCTGCCGCACTCGCTGACCATGGACGTGCCCGAGCGGCTGGCGGCCGACCTGGCGGCGCGGGCGCGCGGCCTCGGTGTCACCCTCAACACCGTCTTCCAGGCCGCCTGGTCGCTGGTGCTGGGCGCCCTCACCGGCCGCGAGGACGTGGTGTTCGGCACCGTCACCGCGGGCCGCCCGGCCGAACTGCCCGGTGTCGAGACGATGGTCGGCCTGTTCGCCAACACCATTCCCGTACGGGTGACGGCGCGCCCCGGCCAGACGGTGGCGGCGCTGCTCGCGGACGTCCAGGAGCGGCAGTCCGGGCTGATGCCGTACGAGCACGTCGGGCTCGCCGACATCCAGCGGCAGGCCGGCATCGGTGAACTCTTCGACACCGTCATGCTGTTCCAGAGTTACCCGATGGACGAGGACCGACTGGCGGCGTCGCTGCCGGGGCTGCGGGTCATGGACGCGGCGATCCGCTCCGTCACCCACTACCCGCTCGCCCTCGCCGTGCTGCCCGGCCCCGGCACCCGCCTCGGACTGCGTTTCGACTACGCGCCCGACCTGTACGGGACCGCCGACGCCGAGCGGTTCGGGCGGCGCCTGCTGCGCGTACTGGAGGCCGTCGCCGCCGACCCGGAGCAGCCGCTCGCCCGCATCACCGTGCTGGAACCGGAGGAGGCCGGACTGCTCCGGGCGGCCGGGGACGCCGTGGCCACCGCGGCACCGGCCCGGCCGGTGACCGAGGCCGTCGAGGAGCGGGTACGGGAACTGCCCGACGACACCGCCGTGGTGTGCGGGGACGACGCCCTCACCTACCGCGAGCTGAACGCACGCGCCAACCGCCTCGCGCACGCCCTCGTCGCGCACGGCGCCGGGCCCGGCCGTACCGTCGCCATCGCGCTGCCCCGCTCCACCGGCCTGGTCGTCGCCGCGCTCGCGGTGCTCAAGACCGGCGCCGCCTACCTGCCCGTCGACCCGGACCACCCGGCCGAGCGCAACACCGTGGTCCTGGAGGACACCCGGCCCGTCCTGGCGCTCACCACGACGGCCACCGACGGCGGCCTGCCGGACGCCGGACAGACCCGCTGGGTCATGGACCGCGAGGACGTCGCGGCGCTGGTGGCGGGGTATCCCGACACCGACCTCACCGACACGGACCGGGCCCGTCCGCTCGGCGCCGACGACGCCGCGTACGTCCTGTTCACCTCCGGCTCCACCGGCCGCCCCAAGGGCGTCGTGGTCACCCGGGGCGGCTTCGCCAACGTCATCGAGGACATCCGGCACCGGTACGCCCTGGAGCGCGGCGAAACGCTGCTCAGCGTCACCACGTTCGGCTTCGACATCGCCAACACCGAACTGTTCGGGCCGCTGGTCAGCGGCGCCCGGCTGGCCCTGGCCGACCGGGAGACCGTACGGGACCCGGCCGCGCTCGGCCGCGCGGTCACCGCCACCGGCGCCACGGTCCTCCAGGCCACGCCGAGCCTGTGGCAGGCGCTGGTCACCGCGGCACCGGACGTGCTCGGCGGCGTCCGGGGCTTCGTCGGCGGCGAGGCGCTGAGCGAGCCGCTGGGCGAGGCGCTGCGCAAGGCCACCGCGAGCATCACCAACATGTACGGGCCCACCGAGACCACCATCTGGTCCACCGCCGCCCCGGCGCTGGACGGCGTCCGGCCCGGCGCGCCCGCCATCGGCTTCCCGGTCGCCAACACCCGGCTGCACATCCTGGACGACTGGCTGCGGCCGGTCGCGCCCGGTGTGGTCGGCGAGCTGTACATCGCGGGCGCCGGACTCGCCCGCGGCTACCTGGGCCGCCCCGGCCTGACCGCCGAGCGGTTCGTGGCCGACCCGGCCGGCGGACGGATGTACCGCACCGGCGACCTGGTGCGCCTCGGCGCCGACGGGCAGGTGGAGTACGTCGGGCGCGCCGACCACCAGGTCAAGATCCGCGGCTTCCGCATCGAGCTGGGCGAGATCGAGAACGCGCTGTCCGGCCACCCGGAGATCGGCCAGGCCCTCGTCGCCGTACGGGAGGCGCGGCCGGGCGAACCGCTGCTGGCCGGCTATCTCACCCCGGCCGAGGGCGCCGCGGCGCCGGAGCCC
Source organism: Streptomyces sp. NPDC018019 (assembly GCF_044327805.1). Classification (NCBI taxonomy): domain Bacteria; kingdom Bacillati; phylum Actinomycetota; class Actinomycetes; order Kitasatosporales; family Streptomycetaceae; genus Streptomyces; species Streptomyces sp. NPDC018019. The sequence goes on from NZ_JBIRGD010000021.1 coordinate 29,940, forward strand.
GGCGCGCTGCGCGCCTACCTGGCCGAGCGGGTGCCGGAGTACATGGTGCCCGCCGCCTTCGTCACCCTGGACGCCCTGCCGCTCACCCCGAACGGCAAAGTGGACCGCAAGGCCCTGCCCGACCCCGAGCTGCGGCACCGGGCCACCGGCCGGGCCGTGCGCAGCCCGCAGGAAGACCTGCTGTGCCAGGTGTTCGCCGAGGTGCTGGGCCTGCCGCGGTTCGGTCCCGAGGAGGACTTCTTCGCGCACGGCGGGCACTCCCTGCTGGCCGCGCGGGTGGTGAGCCGTATCCGTACGGTCCTGGGGGCCGAGGTCCCGGTCCGTGCCCTGTTCGAGGCGCCCACGCCCGCGGGGCTGGCCGAGCGGCTGCCGCGCGCCGGAACCGCGCGCCCCGCCCTGCGCCCGGGAGTCCGGCCGGAGGACGTACCGCTGTCCTACGCCCAGCTGCGGCTGTGGTTCCTCAACCGGCTGGACGGCGCGCACGGCACGTACAACATCCCGCTCGCCCTGCGCCTGACCGGCGACCTCGACCGGGACGCGCTGAGCGGCGCGCTGCGCGACCTCGTGGGCCGTCACGAGAGCCTGCGGACGGTCTTCCCCGACCGTGACGGGAACCCGCGCCAGCACGTACTGCCCTTGGCGGAGACCGGGTTCGGGCTGCGTGAGCACCCGGCCGACGCGGCACGTCTGGACGCACTGCTGGCCGGGGAAGCCGCCCGCGGCTTCGACCTGGCCCACGAGATCCCGCTGCGCGCGGACCTGTTCCGGCTGTCCGCCACCGAGCATGTGCTGCTGCTCGTCCTGCACCACATCGCGGGCGACGGCTGGTCGCTGACCCCGCTGGCCGGCGACCTCGCCCGCGCCTACGCCGCCCGGCGCGGCGGCACGGCCCCGGAGTGGGCCGAACTGCCCGTCCAGTACGCGGACTACGCGCTGTGGCAGCGCGAGGTGCTCGGCGACGAGGACGACGCCGGCAGCCCCGCCGCCCGCCAGCTCGCGTACTGGAAGAACGCGCTGGCCGGACTGCCCGAGGAGATCGGGCTGCCCGCGGACTTCGCCCGCCCGGCCGTCGCCGGGCACGAGGGCGCCGAGCACACCGCGGTCCTCGGCCCGGACCTGCACCGCGCCCTGGCCGGACTGGCCCGCGCGCACGGCGTCAGCCTGTTCATGGTCGTCCAGGCCGCGCTGGCCGCACTGCTGACCCGTATGGGCGCCGGGGAGGACATCCCGCTCGGCAGCCCGATCGCGGGCCGTACGGACGAGGCGCTGGACGACCTGGTGGGCTTCTTCACCAACACCCTCGTCCTGCGCACGGACACCTCGGGCGACCCGGCCTTCACCGAACTGCTGCGCCGCGTACGGGAAACGGACCTGGCCGCGTACGAGAACCAGGATCTGCCGTTCGAGCGGCTGGTCGAGGTCTGCAACCCGGTCCGGTCGCTGGCCCGGCAGCCGCTGTTCCAGGTCATGCTGGCGTTCCAGAACACGGCCGGTGCCACGGTCGCGCTGCCGGGGCTGTCGGCGGCCGTACAGCCGGTGGGCAGCACCACGGCCAAGTTCGACCTGGCGTTCCAGCTCACCGAGCGGTCCGCGGAAGACGTCGCGGAGGGTACGGAGTTCGGCGGCATCGACCTGGTCGTCGAGTACAGCACCCAGCTGTTCCGGCCGGAGACCGTCCGGCAGCTCACCGAACGCTTCACCCGGGTCCTGACGGCCGTGGCCGCCGCCCCGAAGGCGCCGCTGAGCAGCATCGACGTCCTGGGCGACGCGGAGCGCCGGCGCGTCGTCGGCGACTGGAACAGCGCCACCACCGAGGTGCCCGCACGGACCGTCGCGCAGCTCTTCGAGGCGCACGCCGCCCGGCAGCCGGACCACGAGGCCGTCGTCCTCCGCGACACCTCGCTGACGTACGGGGAGCTGAACGCGCGCGCCAACCGGCTGGCCCGTGTGCTGGCCGGGCGCGGCGCCGGGCCCGGCACGCTGGTCGGCCTGCTGCTGCCCCGGTCGGTCGAGATGATCGTGTCGATCCTGGCCGTCCTGAAGTCCGGTGCGGCCTATCTGCCGCTGGACCCGGACTATCCGGCCGACCGGATCGCGTACATGGTCGGCGACGCCGCACCGGTCTGCGTACTGGCCGCGCCCGGGACGGGCGGGACCCTGCGGGACGGCGGGGCGCAGGTGATCGAACTCGACGGCGGCCTCGCGGGCGACGCGGTGCCGGGCACCGACCTGACCGACGCCGACCGTACCCGGCCGCTGACCCGCCGTGACGCCGCGTACGTGATCTACACGTCCGGATCGACCGGGCGGCCCAAGGGCGTGGTGGTCGAGCACGCGGGCGTGGCCGCGCTCGCCGCCGACCACATCCGGCGCTTCGGGCTCGGCGCACGCTCCCGCGTGCTCCAGTTCGCCTCGCCGAGCTTCGACGCGGCCACCGCCGAACTGTCGATGGCCCTGCTGTCCGGCGGCACGCTGGTACTGGCCACACCGGAGAGCCGCGGCCCCGGCGAGCCGCTGGCCGAGCTGATCACCCGGCACGGCGTCAACCTCGCCGTGCTGCCCCCGGTCGTGCTGGCGGCCTTCCCCGAGGACGTCACCCTGCCGGGCGACCTGACCCTGATCACCGCGGGCGAGGCACTGCCGTCCGAGGTCGCCGCCCGCTGGTCGGCCGGCCGGTCCCTGTACAACTGCTACGGGCCCACCGAGTCCACCGTCTGCGCCACCTCCAGCGACCCGCTCACCGGCGCCGGCAGGCCGCCCATCGGCCGACCGCTGGCCAACACCCGGGCGTACGTGCTGGACGGCCGGCTGAACCCGGTCGCGCCCGGCGTGACCGGCGAGCTGTACCTCGCGGGCGCCCAGCTGGCGCGCGGCTACCTCGGCCGCCCGGGCCTGACCGCCGGGCGCTTCGTGGCCGACCCGTTCGGCCCGGCGGGCGCGCGGATGTACCGCACCGGCGACCTGGCGCGCTGGACGGCGGACGGCATCCTCGAATACGCCGGGCGCGTCGACGACCAGGTCAAGCTGCGCGGCTTCCGTATCGAACTCGGCGAGATCGAGAGCGCGCTGGCCGCGCACCCCGGCATCGCCCAGGCGGTCGCCGCCGTACGGGAGGACCGCCCCGGCGACCGGCGGCTGGCCGCGTACCTCGTACCGGAGGACGCGCCGGTGCCCGCCGCCGCGCTGCGCGAGCACCTGTCCGGACTGCTGCCGGACTACATGGTCCCCAGCGCCTTCGTGACGCTGGACGCCCTGCCGCTCACCCCGAACGGCAAGGTCGACCGCAAGGCCCTGCCCGCCCTCGATCCGACCGCGGCGGCCGCCCACGGCCGCGCCCCGCGCACGGCCCACGAGACGCTGCTCTGCCAGGTCTTCGCCGAGGTCCTGAACCTGCCCGCGGTCGGCGCCGAGGCGGACTTCTTCGAGCTGGGCGGCGACAGCATCCGCTCCGTCCAGGTCGTCGGCCGGGCCCGCACGGCCGGTCTCGACCTCGCGCTGCCCGACGTGTTCCGGCACAAGACCGTCGAAGCGCTGGCGGCGGCCCTGGAGCGGAGCGGCCGGGCCACCGGCACCACGTTCCTGGACCGGGTACGGCAGCGGCTGGACGACCCGGCCGCCGGCGCCGCGCCGCTGGACCCGTACGGCCCGGTGCTGCCGCTGCGCTCCACCGGCGACCTCCCGCCGCTGTTCTGCGTGCACGGCGGCATGGGCTTCGCCCTGCCCTACCTCGGACTCACCGGGCACATCGACGAACGGCACCCGGTGTACGGCCTCCAGGCGTCCGGCCTGAGCGGCACGGGCCCGCTGCCGGGGAGCATCGCGGAGGTCGCGGCCGAGTACGTCGAGCGGGTCCGCGCGATCCAGCCGGCCGGCCCGTACCACCTGCTCGGCTGGTCCTACGGCGGCATCGTCGCGCACGAGATGGCGGTGCAGCTGGAGGCGGCGGGCGAGAACGTGGCGCTCCTCGCCAACCTGGACAGCTACCCGGCCGGGCCCGCCGATCCCGTCCCCACGGACGCGGAACTGCTGACCGCCGTCCTCGAATACTGCGGCCTGGAGAGCACGTCCGAGGCGGACGGCGACGGGCCGACACCCGAGACGGTCCGCGACGCCCTGCGCCGGGCCGACAGCCCGCTGGGCGACCTGGACATCCCCCGGCTCGTGGACGTCATGCGCAACCACGTCCGCCTCGTCCAGGAGCACACACCGGGCCGCGTACGGGCTCCGATGCACCTGTTCGTCGCGGAACTCGGCCTGACCCCGGCGGAGCGCGCCGCACGGCCCGGCCGGTGGGCCGCGCACACCGGCGACACGACGGTTCACCCGGCCCCGTGCGGCCACGAATTCATGATGCATTCCGGGCCGCAGACCGCCATCGGCCGCGCCGTCGCCGCCGAACTCGGCCTGCTGCACGGCTGACCCGCCCCCGTACCACCCACGATCGCGAGGAGACTCCCATGGCGAACCCCTTGGACAACGAAGACGGCACCTTCCACGTCCTGGTCAACGACGAGGGCCAGCACAGCATCTGGCCGGTCTTCGCCGAGGTGCCGGCGGGCTGGACGATCACCCTCGAAGCGCGGCCCCGCGCCGAGGCGCTGGCCGCCGTCGAGCGCGACTGGACCGACATGCGGCCCAAGAGCCTCGCCACCGCCCACGCCGGCAGCTGACCGCGATGGGGGCGGACACCGCGGTCTACGCGGAAGGGCTGCAGAAGCGCTACAAGAGCCACCACGCGCTGCGCGGCGTCGACCTGTCGGTGGCCGCCGGCTCGGTGCTCGGTGTGCTCGGCCCCAACGGGGCGGGCAAGACGACGACCGTACGGGTGCTGTCCACGCTGCTGACGCCGGACGCCGGGCACGCCACCGTCGCCGGGTACGACGTGGTGCGCCAGAGCAAGGAGGTGCGCCGCCGGATCGGCCTGGCCGGACAGTACGCGGCCGTCGACGAGCTGCTCACCGGGCGCGAGAACCTGGTCCTGCTCGGCCGGCTGCTGCGGCAGGGCCGGCGCGGCGCCCGGCAGCGGGCCGCCGAACTGCTCACCCGGTTCGAGCTGGAGGACGCCGCCGACCGTCCGGTGGGCACCTACTCCGGCGGTATGCGGCGCCGGCTCGACCTGGCCACCTGCATCATCGGCCGGCCGCCGGTGCTCTTCCTGGACGAGCCGACCACCGGCCTGGACCCGACCAGCCGCACCGTGCTGTGGAAGGTGGTGCGCGAACTCGTCGGCGAGGGCATCACCGTCCTGCTCACCACGCAGTACCTGGAGGAGGCCGACCAGCTGGCCGACCAGATCGTGGTGATCGACACCGGCAAGGTGATCGCCGCGGGCACCCCGGCCGAACTCAAGCGCACCGTCGGCACCGACCACCTCCAGGTCGCGGTCGCCCGCCCCGGCCAGCTGCCCACCGCGCTGTCCGCCGTCTCCGCCCTGGCCGCCGCCGAGCCGGTGGTGGACGCCGCGGCGCTGCGGCTGACCGTGCAACTCGACACCGGCCTGGAGAGCGTGGCCGCACTCGCCGGCGCGCTGCGGGCCGCGGGCGTCGAGGTCACCGACTTCGAGGTACGGCGCCCCACCCTCGACGACGTGTTCTTCCAACTGACCGAGCGCAACGAGCCGGAGACGAGCGTCCATGAGTGAAGTCCGCGTCGCCACCGTGCCGCCGGGCGGCCCGTTCGCGGGCCTGGCCGACACCGCCGCCCTGGCCGGGCGGCACCTGCTGCACCTGCGGCGGGCGCCGGGGAAGTTCCTCGGCATCGTGATGAACCCGCTGATCCTGCTGATCGCGGTGGGCTATCTCTTCCGCAACTCCATCTCGGTGCCCGGCAGCGGCAACTACCAGGAGTACCTGATGGCCGGGGTGGCCGTGCAGGTCGGACTGGCGAGCATCGGGCCCACCGCCATCGGTGTGGCGATGGACATGCGCGGCGGGCTGGTGGACCGCTTCCGGTCGCTGCCGGTCTCCCGTACGGCCGTCCTGGTCGGCCAGACGCTCTCCGACCTGATCGTCTCGGCGCTCGGGCTGGTGATCGTGATGCTGGTGGGCCTGGCCGTCGGCTGGCGCCCGCACGCGGGCCCGCTGTCGGTGGCGGCCGGCTTCGCCCTGATCCTTGCCTTCATCTACACCATGCTCTGGGTGGGCGTGCTGCTCGGCCTGCTCCTGCGGTCGCCGGAGACCATCGACTCGGTCGGCGCGATCGTGCTGGTGGCGTTCTCGTTCCTGTCGAACGCCTTCTTCTCCGTGGCGGGGCTGCCGTCGTGGATCCGGCCGCTGGCCGAATGGAACCCGGTCAGCGCGGTGGTCACGGCCTGCCGCACCCTGTGGGGCAATCCGGTGGTGACCGGTACGGGCTTCCCGGCGGACCACCCGGTCCTGGTGACGGCGGGCACGCTCGCCGTGCTGCTGGCCGTGTGCGTACCGCTGAGCCTGCGGGCGTACCGGAAGGCGTGAGCGGGCGGATGCGGCGCCACCGGGGCCGGACGGACGAACGGGGCGCCACGGGGACTCGTATGAGCCCCGGGGTGGCGCCCCGTTCATCTCAGCGAACAATCCGGGCAGGGTCGGCCCGGTCAGGCCCGTGCGTCCAGCACCGGGTCCTGGGACAGTACGGACTGGTACAACTCCCGCAGCGAACGCCCGACATCGAGCCCGAGTTCGTTCACCAGCCAGGCGCGGGTGCGCTGGTACACGTCCAGCGCCTCGCTCTGTCTGCCGCAGCGATAGAGCGCAATCATCAGCTGCTCGCTGAAACGCTCCCGCCCGGGGTGTGCCACGACCAGTTCCTGGAGGTCGGCGATGACGTCACGTTCGCCGCCGGTGTGCAGCTTGACCATCACCAGGTCTTCCCGGAGCGTCATCAGCCGCTCTTCGAGCTGGGCGGCCGTGGACCGGCAGAGCAGTCCTTCGCCCGCGTCCAGCAGCGCCGGACCGCGCCACAGCCGTAGCGCCTCGTTCAGCACCTCGCCGGCCCGCCCGGGGTCGTCGCGCAGCAACTCCGAGCCCTGGGAGGCCAGTCTGAGGAACCGGACGGCGTCCGTCGACTCGGGCGGCAGCGCGAGCAGATAGCTGTTGTTGGCCGTCACCACCATGTCGTTGGGATGCACGCCCAGTTCCCAGCTCTCCAGCAGCTTGCGCAGCCGCACGGTGTTGGCGTGCAGCGCGTTCCTGCTGTTCGCCAGGTCCTTGTCGGGCCACAGCTCGGTGACCAGCGTGTCCCAGGAAACCGTCCGCCCGGCGTGCAACGCCAGGACGGTTAACAGGGTGCGCACCTTCTTCGCACGTATCCGGTAGGTCTTTCCCCCGTGTTCGACGCCCATCGGGCCAAGAACATTGATCAGCACCGGTGTGTCCCATCCCCGCTGGTGCTCGTAGAGCCCGCATCTGCCGGCGACTGTCCCCCCGGTCCGGTAGGAGCGGAAGCTCGGCGGCGCGCCCTACCCCCGGGACCCGGCTGCCATCGCGAATGCCAACGCTACGTACGCAGCATGTCTTTGACGCTTTTTGTCGCTCTCTTGGTGGTCTATACCTAGACCATTGAGATCTTTCCTCCTTCGATGATGCCTGTCAAGCGTCGAGAAAGGTGCATAAATCCGCCAAAGGGCAGGGTAAGTCTTGAGTTTCAAAGGCATCTTTGCCAAGTCGCGTCGGTGCGCGGCGCCTTCGCCGCCCCCGCGCCCCGGCGGTGCGGTGACCAGGCCCTCGACACTCCGGGACCTTTGCCGTCAAGACCGACAACCGTCCGGACCCGCTGATTCCGCAATGGGTCCGCCGGGCGCGTCGGTTACGCGAATATTCCCCGTGCCGAATTTCTCACCCGACTGCCCAATTCAAGCGTCAACGACCGTACGTCGGCCGTTCGTGGAATCTTCATGGCGGGGTGGCGCAATTGCCGGACCGGCAGCGTCACTTTGCCACCACGCGCCACCGGCCGGGCGGGCCGCCGGCCCCGCGGCTCCGCGCCGGCCCCACCCGCGATACCCCATCGGTCACCGATGGCGTTTGATGTACGGGGCATCCTTTGCCCGACCGCAGGTCACGGGGGCACCGGCCGGACACCCGCACGTCCGGCCACCAGCACGACAGATACGGAGCGTTCCACTTGTCCGCCAGAGTTCTGACGACCCGCGCAGCAGCCGTCGCCGGCGGCGCCCTGCTGGCCCTCACTCCCTTGACCGCCCAGGCGGCCCAGACAGCCCCGGCGCCCCAGGCCCCGCACGCCGCTTCAGCCGCCCAGGCGCCCCGAGTCCCCCAAACCCTTCCCACCATCGCCGCCAAGGGCGCCGTCCTCATCGACGGCACGAACGGCACCACCCTCTTCGGCAAGGAGGCGGACACGGCCCGCCCCATAGCCAGCACCGCGAAGATCATGGCGGCTTCGGTGGTCCTGGAGACCCCGGGCGTCGACCTGGAGGAGCGGGTCCCCGTACAGCAGAAGTACCGCGATTACGTCACCGAACACGGCTCCAGCACCGCGGACCTCCAGACCGGCGACAAGCTCACCGTCCGCCAGCTGCTCTACGCCACCCTCCTGCCCTCCGGCGCGGACGCCGCCTACGCCCTCGCCGACACCTTCGGCACCGGCGCCACCAGCGAGGACCGCACCCGGTCCTTCATCACCCGGATGAACGAGGAGGCCGCCGAACTCGGCCTGCCGCACACCAGGTTCGACTCCTTCGACGGCGCGGGCGCCGACTCCAGCACCCCGGCCGAACTGGCGAAGCTGGCCCGGCACGCCATGCAGGACGACACCTTCCGCACCATCGTCAAGACCAAGCAGTACAAGGGCGAGGCCCCCGCCGCCAACGGCCGCACCCGCTACTACACCTGGAACAACACCAACCAGCTGCTCGGCTCCTACAACGGCGCCATCGGCATCAAGACCGGCACCACCACCCCGGCCGGCGACTGCCTCGTCTTCGCCGCCACCCGCGGCGACAAGACCCTCATCGGCACCGTCCTCAACAGCAAGGACCGCTACACCGACGCCGCGAAACTCCTCGACCACGGCTTCGGCACCACCCCCGCCGAACCCATGAAGCTCCGCGCCCTCCCGGCGAACAGCCAGCGGGACTGAGCCACCTGGGCTGATCCTCCTGACCGGGCCGAACGTCCGACCGGCCCGAACACGGCGACAGGCGCGGCCCAGTGATGGCCGCGCCTGTCGCGCACCGCCTCGCTCCGCGCCCGTACGGAATCGGGACAGTCCCCCCGCCGTCACCCCGCGCTACGGCGGACCGGGAAGCCGTGCGTACGGGCCACGAGAACCACCGCCAGTACCGGGACCAGCAGAACCAGCACGCTCCAGGGGAACGACGAGGTGCCGAGCGCGTCCAGCAGGATGCCGCCGGCCACGCCGCCGCCTGCCATGGCCACGTTCCACAGGGTGACCAGCATGGCCTGCGCCGCGTCGGCCTGGTCGCCACCGGCGTCACCCGCCGCGGTCTGGAGCAGGGTCGGCGCCCCGCCCCAGCCGAAGCCCCAGAGCACCACCGCCACATACACCAGTGCGGGTACGTCGGCGAGCAGCGCCAGGACCGCGCCGGCCACCGCGATGAGAAGTGTGCCGGCGATCATCAGGGCGCGCAGCCGCCGGTTGATCAGGGCGCCGACGGCCCAGATGCTGAGCAGCGAGGCACCGCCGAAGACCAGCAGGACGACGTCGGTCTGTCCGCCCATCCCCAGGTGGTCGAGGAAGGTGGCGACATAGGTGTAGAGGATGGTGTGGGCGAGGACGAACAGGAGGGTGACCACGAGGACCGGGGTCACACCGGGCACCTTGAGCGCTCCCAGCATCGAGGGTGAGGTGCCCTTCTCCGTACGCTGCCCGGGGTAGTCGGGAACGGCGGCCAGGATCCACCCGAGCAGGACGACGGTCAGCCCGGTCATGATGAGGAAGGCGGCCTGCCAGCTGATGAGCTTGCCGATGAACGTCCCGGCCGGCACTCCGAGGGAGAGCGCGACGGGGATACCGGCCATGGCCACCGCGATGGCCCTGCCCTCCAGGTGCGCCGGGGCCATCCGGCGGGCGTAACCGGCGAGCAGCGCCCAGGCCAGCCCGGCGGCGACCCCCGCGGCGAACCGGGCCACCATGGTCAGCGGGTAGGACGCGGAGAGCGCGGTCACCGTGTTGGCGACGGCGAAACCGGACATCGCGGTCAGCAACAGCCTCCGGCGGCGCCACCCGGCGGTGGCGGCGGACAGCGGCATCGCCGTGAGCACGGTGCCGAGGGCATAGACGGTCACCGTCTGGCCGGTGGCCGGCTCACCGACCCCGAGGTCGCCGCTCATCGCGGGCAGCAGCCCGGCCGGCAGCGTCTCGGTGAGACTCGTGATGAACACGGCGGTCGCCAGCGCGAGCAGCGCCGGAACGGGAAGCTTCGTGTACGGACGCGGCGACACCGCGTCTCCAGCCAGGGAACCCCTGGTCAGCTCTGTGTGCGACATGGCAGCATGCTGAAACCCTCACATAGGTGTGAAGGTCAAGCCGGCCCGGCGGGACGGGCCTTGTGCCCGTTCACGGAGTGGTGGCAATGCGCATCGGAGAACTGTCGGAACGCACCGGAACATCGCGGCGGATGCTCCGCTACTACGAGGAACAGGGCCTGATCGCCTCGACGCGGTGCGCCAACGGCTACCGCGACTACGACGAACTCTGCGTCGACCGCGTCCACCAGGTGCGCGGCCTGCTCGACGCGGGCCTGCCGACGCAGACGATCCGGCAGATCCTGCCCTGCCTCGGCCCGCCCGGCCGGATCGACATCCCGAACCCGACCCCGGAGACGATCGCCCTCCTGGAGCGCGAGTGCGAGCGCATGACCCGCAGAATCACCCACCTGAGCCGAAACCGGGACGCCCTGCGCGACTACGTCACCTCGGTCCGCAATACCCTTCTCCCCGAAGCCGGGCCTTCGTCGCGGGAGCGGCTGACGGAGGTCGAAACGGCACGGTGAGCCCGGGGATCACCCGGCTTCCGGGCCTGCGAGGGTGCGTGTGGCGGTCAGGCTCTGTGCGCGGTCGGGCGCAACGCCGCCCGGACCGTGAACCGCGGTTCCAGACGTGCCCAGGAGTTTCTTGGCGCGCCCGGCGTCACGGGCGTCGTCACTTCATACTGACGAGTCGAGGCCGTGGTGGAGTCGGAGTCAGGGCGTTGCGGTGGCCGAGAGGGCGCCCAGGGCGAACTTGTGTGTCTGTGCGGCCGCCTCGTCGATGGGCACGTGCTTGCCGTCCGGCGGGAAGAAGTCGACGACGCCGATCGCGCCGTAGTTCGCCCAGAAACAGGTCGTCATGGGGAAGGTGTCACTGACGTTCTGCTGGCACTTCAGCACCAGGTCCTTGGTGGTGAAGGTTTTGGGCTCGCCGACCGGGTTCCGCCCGTAGCCCTTCTCCAGGTCCATGGTGCGGGAGAAGACCTTGCCCAGCGAGGCGGTGGGGTCCGCGATCTTTCCGTACAGGTTCGTCCGGGTGGTGAGGTTCGGCGCAGTCACCCGCATCCCACCCTTGCTGAGAGTGATGCGCGTCGCGCCGAAGCAGGAGACCTGGTCCTCCCCGGACTCCTTGATCTGCGGCAGGTCGTCGTCGCCGGTGACCGACATGTCCAGGTCACTGCCGAAGCGAAAGCCCCCGTTGCCCTTGTCGCAGGTCATGCCATCCAACGTGGGCACGCGGACTGCTCTGTACCGTGCTCCGTTGTCGGCGGCGAGTTTTTCCGCCTGCGGCAGGGCGTCCTTCTTGTCGCCGTCGTCCGAGCCGCAACCTGCGGCGAGCACGCCGACGGCTATGACGGCGGTCAGAATCCCCCGCTTGTTGTTCATCGCCGGTCTCCCCCGATCAGTGATCTTCAGGAGATCCTATGGGCAGAGCGATCTGGGATCATGCGGTCTGACGGAAGTCCAGGTCGCTCGGCAGCGGGGCATGGCCGTCAACTCGGTACGCAAGACGGCGCTTTGTGGCACGCGAATGGCTCGCGGTCCCGAATTGATCCGGACAACAAAGAAGCCCCAGGCCACTGACCTGGGACTTCGTCATGGAGCGGGTGACGGGAATCGAACCCGCGCTCTGAGCTTGGGAAGCTCATGTTCTACCATTAAACTACACCCGCTTGAGCGCCACCCGTAGTGAGGGCGGTGCAGCGTCGCACACTCTACCCCATTGCAGGCCCCCGGTGCAGTTGACCGTGGGGTCCGGGTGTGTATGGGGGGTGCGTTGCGGTGTGGGGTGCGGGAGTTGGGGCGTACGGTTGGGGCGCGGAGTGCCGCGTGTGGTGGCGCCCAGTTCATCCCCTAATGTGGCTTTTGTTGTCCACGCACTTGGGAGAGGACTTGATGGAGCGCACCGTCGTACGTTGTGCCGAAGGGCACGTGTTCAGCACCGCTTCGTTTCCCATGCAGACCACGGACCGGCTCGGCCCCGGCCGGCTGCTGCGGTGTCCGCGCTGTGCGCGGCTGCGGCATTCGGTGCCGGTGGCGTGCGAGAAGCGCTGAGGCCGGGGCCGTCGGGTCCGGACCGTACGCCGTAGGACGGCGGTGCGGTGGCGGGCCGGGTGGCGATGCGAAGCGGACGGCAGCCGGTGGAACGGCTGTGAGAGTTGTGGGCGAGGGCCCGGTCCCGGAGGGGGCCGGGCCCTCGCCGTGCAGGGGGGCGGGGAGGGGGCCCGCCGCGGCGGTGGTGTGCGGAGCGGGTGGATCCGGGCGCGTATCCTCGATGCGTGCTTCTCTCAGACAAGGACATCCGGACCGAGATCGACGCGGGCCGGGTCCGCATCGATCCCTACGACGAGTCGATGGTGCAGCCGTCGAGTATCGATGTGCGCCTCGACCGGTACTTCCGGGTGTTCGAGAATCACCGGTACCCGCACATCGATCCCGCGGTGGAGCAGCAGGACCTGACGCGCGAGGTGGTGCCGGAGGGGGACGAGGCCTTCATCCTGCACCCCGGCGAGTTCGTGCTCGCCTCGACGTACGAGGTCATCACGCTGCCCGACGACCTCGCGTCGCGGCTGGAGGGCAAGAGTTCGCTGGGGCGGCTGGGGCTGCTGACGCACTCGACGGCCGGGTTCATCGACCCGGGTTTCAGTGGGCATGTCACGCTGGAGCTGAGCAACGTCGCGACGCTGCCGATAAAGCTGTGGCCGGGCATGAAGATCGGGCAGCTGTGCATGTTCCGGCTGACGTCGGCCGCCGAGCACCCGTACGGCTCCGAGAAGTACGGCTCGCGGTATCAGGGCCAGCGGGGGCCGACGCCGTCGCGGTCGTTCAAGAATTTTCATCGGACACAGGTCTGAGGGTGCGAGAGAACCAGTGAGTGGTGTGCGCGAGAACCTGACGTACGAGCGCTTCGGTGGCGCGATTCGCGAGCTGGCGCAGACGATCGCCGACGACGGCTACGAGCCCGACATCGTGCTGTCGATCGCGCGCGGCGGCGTCTTCGTGGCGGGTGGTCTGGCGTACGCGCTGGACTGCAAGAACATCCACCTGGTGAACGTGGAGTTCTACACCGGCGTCGGTACGACCCTTGAGATGCCGGTCATGCTGGCGCCGGTGCCGAACGCGATCGACTTCTCCGACAAGAAGGTGCTGATCGCCGACGATGTCGCGGACACCGGCAAGACGCTGAAGCTGGTGCACGACTTCTGCCTGGGGACGGTGGCCGAGGTCCGCAGCGCGGTGATCTATGAGAAGTCGCACTCCCTGGTGAAGTGCGAGTACGTGTGGAAGCGCACGGACGAGTGGATCAACTTCCCGTGGAGCGTCGAGCCGCCGGTGGTGCGGCGCGAGGGGCAGATCCTCGACGCCTGAGGGACCCCGTCCCCGACCGTTCCGGTCTTCTGAAGGGCCCGCCGGAGTTTCCGGCGGGCCCTTCGGCTTCTCCAGGTGGGTCTGGCGAGCGGTCGGCGGGCCCTTCGTCTTCCCCTGGTGGGGCTGCCGAGCGTTGGGTGGGCCCTTCGTGTTTACGGGGCGGAAGGTGAAATCGGGCCAATCCCGTTCCGGCTGTTCCGCCGGTGACTACCTCCGAGTAGAAACCGGGCGGTAACTGCAGACCGGAGGGGAGGCCCAAGGGTGCGTGCGAGAGCGGGGCGGCTGATGGCCGCCGCAGCGGCGTTGGCGGTGGGGTTCGGCGGAGCGGGCGTGGTCGCGGGGGTGGGCGCCGGTACGGCGGTGGCCGCCCAGGCCGGTCCGGCGGCTTCCAAGCCGCTGCCGCCCGAGCTGGAGAAGATCCGGGCGGCCGAGGCCGTCAAGCTGTACGGGGACGCGGGCGAGCGGCCGGCCGCGCAGCGCAAGACCTCGCTGATCTCGCTGGGCGACAGTGAGATATCGGGGGAGGGCGTGGGGACGTACGAGCAGGGGACGGACGGGCCCGGCAACTGGTGCCACCGTTCGCCCGACGCGGCCATCCACCGTACGGGCATCGCGGCCGACGTGACGTACAACGTCGCCTGCTCCGGTGCCTCCACCGTCAACATCAACATCGGCGGGACCAAGCAGTACGCCGACGAGCTGGTGCAGAGCGACAACCTGGCGATCAAGGCCCGCAACACCCGGCTGAAGATGGTGCTGCTGGTGGCCGGCGCCAACGACGACCTGCAGTTCGGACCGGTGATGACGGACTGCGTCACGCGCTGGTTCACCTTGCAGGGCCCCTGTGAGCCCAAGTACGCGCCGGGCTGGCAGGGCCGCGTCGACGGGCTGGTGCCCAAGGTCGAGCGGAGCGTGCGCGACCTGCGGACCGTGATGCGCGACGCGGGGTACGCGGACGGCGACTACAAGCTGGTCGTGATGGGCTACCCGAGCCCCATCGGGCCGGACATCGAGGACAACCCGAACTTCCCGGGCAAGCTGCCGGGTGGCTGCACAGGCTACACCTCCGACTCGGCCTGGGGACGGAACGCCGCCGTACCGGCCTTCGAGAAGGGCATGCGCAAGGTCGCCGCGGACACCGGCGCGACCTACCTCGACAACTCGCGGCTCTTCCACGGCCACGAGGTGTGCATGGAGGACACCTGGGCCCGCGGCCTGTACGTGGACCTCACCAACCCCTTCCCGCCGGACGCCAATTCCGTACGGCAGTCCTTCCACCCGAACGCGCGCGGCCACGGTGCCTTCGCCTCCTGCCTGACGCAGCTGTACGCGTCCGACCGGCGTGAGGCCTCCTGCACCGACCCGGCGAGCACCGGGCAGCCGAAGCTGTACCCGCTGGCCTGGGACGATGTGTACAAGCCGCTGAAGAACGCCGGTACGGGCAGCTGTGTGGACGCCAAGGAAGCGAGCAGCCGTAACGGTACGGCGGTCGTGGGCTGGGACTGCAACGGCCAGCGCAACCAGGAGTGGTGGCACGACGCGGAGCGGCGCTCCGTCCACGTGGGGCTGACCCAGGACCGGTGCCTGGACGTGCCGGGCGCGAAGTACGAGGCCGGGGCCGGTCTGGTGCTGTGGAACTGCTCGGGCGCGGCCAACCAGCAGTTCGTGAAGGACACCGCGAGCGGTTCGGTCCGGCCGGCCGCCGCGCCGGGTCTGTGCCTGACGCTCGGCTCGGCCAAGGACGCGGTACGGCTCCAGAAGTGCGACGGTTCGGCGGCGCAGCGGTTCGCGTGATCCGGTGATACGTGGAAGGCCCCGCTCCGGCTGGAGCGGGGCCTTCCACGGGCCGGATGAACCGGCGTGCGGCTAGAGCGTGCCCAGCTTGACCAGGGCGAGCAGCGCGACCAGCTGGATCGCGGAGGCGCCCAGGGCCTTGGGCCACGGCAGGTCGTGCGACTTGCTCACCATCGAGGTGAAGAGCGCGCCCGCGGCCAGCCAGGTGGCCCAGCCCACCACCTGCACCAGCGTGCTGTCGCCGCCCAGGAACATCGCGAAGAGCAGCCGCGGCGCGTCCGTGATCGCCATGATCAGCATGGACAGGCCGACGGTCGGCTGCCAGGCGCCGTCGCCGCCGAGCTGGCGGGCGAGGGTGTGGGTGACCGCGCCGAGGATCAGCCCGCCGACCACGAACATCACGGCGGTGATGAGCACCCACGGGATGCTGTTGGAGAGCGTGGCGTTGAGCACGTCCTCGCGGGCCTTGTCGAAGCCGAAGACGGCGAGCAGGCCGTAGACGAACGTGACGATCAGGGCCGGGCCCCAGACCGGGTGGTCGCGCATCTGCCAGAAGGTCGGCGCCGGGCGGGTGACCAGGCCGGTCAGCAGCTGCTTCCAGGGCAGCCGGGGGCCGGCCGGCGGAGCCGTGGCCTGGCCCGCGCGGTAGGTGCCGCCGTCGCCGTAGCCGTCGTCGCCGTACCGGCCGCCGTAGCCGCCGCCGTCGTCGTAGTCGCCGTTCGGCGGGCCGCCGGCATGCGGACCGTAGGCGTCCGGGGCCTCGCCGACGCTGAACTGCTGGGTGTGGCCCGGGGCGTTGTCGTTGGCGTACGGGGCGTACGACTGCTGCTGCGGCTGGTAGCCGCCGTCACCGAAGTACTCGGGCTCGCCGTGCCGGTCGCCGCCGTACGGGCCCCCGGGATGCGGGCCGCCGTACGGCTGCGGGGGCTGCGGCGGCCGGTGCGGTTGCTGCTGCCACTGCTGCCCGTGCGGAGGCGGGGGCTGCTGTCCGTACGGCTGTCCCTGCTGTCCGTACGGTGCCTGCTGCCCCTGCTGCTGCGCCTGTTGCGCGGACCGGGCGTTCCGTCCGCGACCCATCCTGAATCCAGCCACGCCATCGAACGTACCTGGTCTCGGAGGCCCGGGGGCCGGGCCCGGGGGCACCGGCCCGCTTTGCTGCCGACCTGTGACATCCCCTAGGGGAGCGGGGGCGGGTTCCCCGAGGGGCCGCGGCTCCGCCGGCCCATGAGGCATCGGATCATCGTCGTCCGACGCCCCACGGGCGGGAGGGTCCGGCTGCGGTTACGGGGGGATACCGGCCGGCACCCAGGGGCCGGCCCACCGGTGAGTGCCGCCGTCGGCACTCACTGACGGGACGAACGCATCGGCGATGCCGACTCGGCCCTGGCACCCCGACCGTAGCGGCACGGGAACGGCGGCATGATCCATTCTGCGCAGCCGGTATCCGGATCACGCTGCGTGTTCGTCGGGGGGTGGCCGTCCCGGCCGCTCAGGGTGCTTGCAGCGTCTGTGACGGCGTCTCCCCGAACCGCTCCCGGTAGCTGCGCGCGAACCGCCCCAGGTGGACGAAGCCCCACCGGTACGCCACCTCGCCCACACTCAGCTCGCCCGGTCCCGCCCGCCGCAGCTCGTCCCGTACGCGGCTCAGCCGCACGTCGCGCAGGTACGCCATCGGTGACATGCCCACGTGCCGGCGGAAGCCCTCCTGGAGCCACCGCACGCTGACCCGTGCGACGGCGGCGAGTTCGGCGGTGTCGAAGGGGTGCTCGGGCCGGCCGTGGATGGCGTCCAGCGCGCGCTTGACGGGCGCCGGGCGGTACGAGGGCGCCGCCGGGGCCGACGGCCGGCTCAGCTCCTCGCGGTACGGGTGGTCGGCGGCCAGCAGCAGCCCGCCCAGCAGCGCCTCTTGCAACGGGGCCGACACCAGCGGCTGGTGCAGCAGCCCGCCCGCTTCCTGGACGTCCTGTACGGCGGTGCGTACCAGCCGCGCCCAGCTGAGCCCGGGACCCCGGGACACGTCGAAGCCGGGGGCGAAGCGCACGGGTGCCCCGACGGTCCTGCCGAGCATGTGCTCCAGGTGCCGCTCCAGGTCCGTCGTACGGATCTTCACCGCCAGCAGCCGGCAGCCGCCGTGCCACCGGTCGATGGTGGTGGCGCCGTCCGGCCGGAACACCCCGGCCCGGTCGGGCGTGGTGGTCTCCGCCGCGCCCGTCCCCTGCCGCCACTGGATGCAGCCGCTCAGCGGCACGTCCACGTGGTACGCGCCCAGCTCCCCGAACCGCAGCCGCAGGTCGGTGCCGAACCCCACCTCACCGACGGTGACCCCGCCCAGCTGCATCACGTCGAGGTGCGCGCCCACGTCGTCGCACGGCCGGAGCCGGTCGATGTGGTTGGCGTAGAACGCCTCACCGAGCGCCCACCGCGCCTCGTCGAGGTCCGCCGTCCGCACGGACAGCACAGGGGAACCCGACGGGGGCGCCGCCCCCGGCTCCACAGACATGTTCAGCACGACCCTTTCCCCCGGGCATACAGGTTCCCCCGGGCAGACAGAACCGTCCGTCCGGTACCGCCTGCCTCAACTGCGCACGCGGGAAAGGATATGTGCAGGGACCAGTCGGTTGGCGGGGGTCATGGGTATGCGGCCTTCGGCGCGGACTGCGCAAGGGAACGGGCGGGCCGGGACGTGCCGGGCGGTCAGGACGGTCGCGGTCAAGGACGGCCGTGATCAAGGACGGCCGCGGTCAGGAGGGTTTCGCTGCCCCGCCCGTCACCCGCTCGTACAGCTCCCGCGCCTGCCGGTCGAAGAGGACGGCCGTCGACTCGGCGTCCGTGTCGCCGCCGCTCAGCACGCCGATCAGGCGCCCGGGGCGGCGGGCGTCGTGGTGGTCGGCGAGCCAGGGGCCGCCGCTGGTGCCGTCGTAGAAGCCGCCGCACCGCATCTGCATCATGTACGGCTCGTCGTCGTCGCGCTCGGTGTCCGTGGTGCAGGTGACCGGGCGGTTCTCGGGGTTGTACGTCTCGTTGGGGTAGCCGACGACGGTGACGTGGCGGCGCGGGCCGGACGACCAGTCGGGGGTGGCGGCGCCGACGACCTCCTGCACGGAGCGGCCCTGGGCGTCCGGCTCGACGGTCAGGAAGGCGTAGTCGCCCCGGTCGTCGTCCTCCTCCCGCCACGCGTCGGGTACGTGGATGCCGCTGACCTTCCACTTCCCGTACGGAAACGTGCCGTCGCCGGCCCCGGAGAAACGGGGCGCGAACTGGAGGTCGCCGGTGAGCGGGCCGGGCTCGTCCCCGTCGGCCGCGTCCCCGCTCTGGAAGTGGACGCAGTGCGCGGCGGTGGCGAGGACATTGCCCTTCGGGCTGTCGACGACGCTCGCGGTGCAGTGGTGGTCCCCGTCGGCGAACAGCACGCCGACGAACGGCAGGCCCTCGAAGTGCCGGGCGGCGGGCTGTGCGGGATCCGCCGCCTGCGAGAGCCCGCCACAGGCGGTGAGCCCGACGAGTGCGGTCAGCGAGGCGGCCGTGACGAGGGCGACGGAAGCGGATCTCATGTACGGGACGGTACGACGTCCCGGCCCCGCCACGTCGCGACGACTTCGGTACGTCGTGACGGGGGCGGAGCGTCGGGACGCTCACGGAGCGTCGGACCGTCCGGGGCGCGTGGTGCGGGCCCGAGCCCTCCAGACTTCGTCCTCCGGTCCCGGGCCCTCTCGTGCGTGTCAGGCTGCCGCGGCGTGGGTGGGGGACGACTGCCCCCACCGGCCGGTGGGGGCCTGACGGCGGGAGGGGGTGGGCCGCAGGACGAAGTCCGGAGGACCGGCCCCGTGCCCTGGGGGCGGGGCGCCGCCCGGCATGGCCGTACACCACGCGGACGGTACGGCCCGGCTCCCGGAACGCCGACGGCCGGCCCCGCCGCAGCGGGACCGGCCGTCGCCGGGCGGGAGGGGCCGGTTACTTCACCGGCTCCGGCTCGGGAGCGTCCGTCGCGGTCTCCTCGCCCGCCGGGTCGACCGGGGTCCTGACGGAGTCCAGCAGCAGCTGGGCCACGTCCACGACCTGGACGGACTCCTTGGCCTTGCCGTCGTTCTTCTTGCCGTTGACCGAGTCGGTCAGCATGACCAGGCAGAACGGGCAGGCGGTGGAGACGATGTCCGGGTTCAGGGACAGGGCCTCGTCGACGCGCTCGTCGTTGATGCGCTTGCCGATCCGCTCCTCCATCCACATGCGCGCGCCGCCCGCGCCGCAGCAGAAGCCGCGCTCCTTGTGGCGGTGCATCTCCTCGTTGCGCAGTCCGGGCACCTTGGCGATGATCTCGCGCGGCGGCGTGTAGACCTTGTTGTGGCGGCCCAGGTAGCAGGGGTCGTGGTACGTGATCAGGCCCTCGACCGGGGTGACGGGGATCAGCTTGCCCTCGTCGATCAGGTGCTGGAGCAGCTGGGTGTGGTGGATGACCTCGTACTCGCCGCCGAGCTGCGGGTACTCGTTCGCGATCGTGTTGAAGCAGTGCGGGCAGGTCGCGACGATCTTCTTCGCCGACTTCGGCTTCCGCGTCGCCGGGTCCTCGTCGTCCTCACCGAAGGCCGCGTTGAGCGTGGCGACGTTCTCCGCGCCGAGCTGCTGGAACAGGAACTCGTTGCCCAGCCGGCGCGGCGAGTCACCGGTGCACTTCTCGTCGCCGCCCATGATCGCGAACTTCACGCCCGCGATGTGCAGCAGCTCGGCGAAGGCCTTGGTGGTCTTCTTGGCGCGGTCCTCCAGGGCGCCCGCGCAGCCGACCCAGTACAGGTAGTCGACCTCGGTGAGGTCCTCGACGTCCTTGCCGACGACCGGGACCTCGAAGTCGACCTCCTTGGTCCACGCCAGGCGCTGCTTCTTGGCCAGGCCCCAGGGGTTGCCCTTCTTCTCCAGGTTCTTGAGCATCGTGCCGGCCTCGCTGGGGAAGCTGGACTCGATCATGACCTGGTAGCGGCGCATGTCGACGATGTGGTCGATGTGCTCGATGTCGACCGGGCACTGTTCCACGCACGCGCCGCAGGTGGTGCAGGACCACAGCACGTCCGGGTCGATGACGCCGCCCGCGAGGCCGCCGTCGGGCGTGGCCTCCAGGGAGCCGACCAGCGGACGCTCGGCCTCCGCGAGCGCCGCCGCGGGCACGTCCTTGAGCTGGGCGGCACTCGCCTTCTCGGCGCCCTCCGCGTCCTTGCCGCCGCCGGCGAGCAGGTACGGGGCCTTGGCGTGCGCGTGGTCGCGCAGCGCCATGATCAGCAGCTTCGGCGACAGCGGCTTGCCGGTGTTCCAGGCGGGGCACTGCGACTGGCAGCGGCCGCACTCGGTGCAGGTGGAGAAGTCGAGCAGGCCCTTCCAGGAGAAGTGCTCGACCTGGGAGACGCCGAACTGGTCGTCCTCGCCCGGGTCCTCGAAGTCGATCGGCTTGCCCGCGCTGGTCATCGGCTGGAGCGCGCCGAGTGCGACATCGCCGCTGGACTCCCGCTTGAACCAGATGTTCGGGAAGGCCAGGAAGCGGTGCCAGGCCACACCCATGTCGGTCTTCAGCGCGACCGTGATCATCCAGATGAAGGAGGTCGCGATCTTCAGGCCGGCGAAGAAGTAGGTGAGGTTCTGGAGCGTCGCGACGTCCATGCCCGCCAGCCACGAGACCACCGGGTACGAGATGAAGAACGATGCCTCGTAGCCGTCCACGTGGTGCTGGGCGCCCTCCAGCGCGTGCAGCATGAAGATGCAGACGCCGACGATCAGGATGACGGCTTCGACGAAGTACGCCTGGCCGGTGTTGGAGCCGGTGAACCGGGACTTGCGGCCCGCGGCGCCCGGCCTGCTCAGCTGCCGGATGCCGATCAGGACCAGGATGCCGAGCACCGTCATCGTGCCGAGGAACTCGACGAAGACGTTGTACGGCGCCCACTCGCCGATGACGGGCAGCAGCCAGTCGGCCTTGAAGAGCTGGCCGACGGCGTTGACGATCGTCAGCAGCAGCGAGAAGAAGCCCACCGCCACGAACCAGTGCGCGACACCCACCACGCCCCAGCGGTTCATCCGGGTGTGGCCGAGGAACTCCTTGACCACCGTGACCGTGCGTTGCTTGGGGTCGTCGGTCCGGGTGCCGGCCGGCACGGGCTGGCCGAGCCGCAGCCGGCGGACGATCTGCAGGATGGCACGGCCGAACAGTGCTACGCCGACCGCGATTAGGACCAGCGACACGATGATCGCGGCGAGTTGCATGGGTGGCTCCTCGGGCCTGCGAGTGCGGGGGTTACGGGGAATACTTGAGGGGCTGCGCGTACGTACGAGGGGTACACGGAGTCCGCGGGGACGGGATCTACAGCGATTACTAAGCAGTAACTTTTCGGGTCTGCGCTGAGGTTACCCAGTATCCCGAGCCCCATGAAGCCGCCCGGCCGGTGATCTGTGTCGCGCAGGCAACCCTTCGCGCCCGCCGCCGCGTCCCCCGTACCGTGGATGACGGGGCGCTCGACATAAAAGTTGAGTGAGCCCGGCTCAGGTCAATTGACAGGACGCTGGACGTGCTGCACCCTTGAGCCTGTTCCACTCAAGTCATGGAGGAATCGAAATGGCACGTGCGGTCGGCATCGACCTGGGCACGACGAACTCCGTCGTCAGTGTTCTCGAAGGCGGTGAGCCCACCGTCATCACCAACGCCGAGGGCGCCAGGACCACGCCGTCCGTCGTCGCCTTCGCCAAGAACGGCGAGGTGCTGGTCGGCGAGGTCGCCAAGCGCCAGGCGGTCACCAACGTCGACAGGACGATCCGGTCGGTCAAGCGCCACATGGGCACCGACTGGAAGGTGAACCTGGACGGCAAGGACTTCAACCCGCAGCAGATGAGCGCCTTCATCCTGCAGAAGCTCAAGCGGGACGCCGAGGCCTACCTGGGCGAGAAGGTCACCGACGCGGTCATCACCGTTCCGGCGTACTTCAACGACTCCGAGCGCCAGGCCACCAAGGAGGCCGGCGAGATCGCGGGCCTGAACGTCCTGCGCATCGTCAACGAGCCCACCGCCGCGGCCCTGGCCTACGGCCTGGAGAAGGACGACCAGACCATCCTGGTCTTCGACCTCGGTGGCGGTACGTTCGACGTCTCGCTGCTGGAGATCGGCGACGGTGTCGTCGAGGTGAAGGCCACCAACGGTGACAACCACCTCGGTGGTGACGACTGGGACCAGCGCGTCGTCGACTACCTGGTCAAGCAGTTCCAGAACGGCCACGGCGTCGACCTGTCCAAGGACAAGATGGCGCTCCAGCGCCTGCGCGAGGCCGCGGAGAAGGCGAAGATCGAGCTGTCGTCCTCCACCGAGACGACGATCAACCTGCCTTACATCACCGCCTCCGCCGAGGGCCCGCTGCACCTGGACGAGAAGCTCACCCGGGCGCAGTTCCAGCAGCTGACCCAGGATCTCCTGGAGCGCTGCAAGACCCCGTTCCACAACGTGATCAAGGACGCCGGCATCGAGCTGTCCGAGATCGACCACGTGGTCCTGGTCGGCGGCTCGACCCGGATGCCGGCCGTCGCCGAGCTGGTCAAGGAGCTGACCGGCGGCAAGGACGCCAACAAGGGCGTCAACCCGGACGAGGTCGTCGCCATCGGCGCGTCGCTGCAGGCCGGTGTCCTCAAGGGTGAGGTCAAGGACGTCCTCCTGCTGGACGTCACCCCGCTGTCCCTCGGTATCGAGACCAAGGGCGGCATCATGACCAAGCTCATCGAGCGGAACACGACGATCCCGACCAAGCGCTCGGAGATCTTCACCACCGCCGAGGACAACCAGCCCTCCGTGCAGATCCAGGTCTACCAGGGCGAGCGCGAGATCGCGGCGTACAACAAGAAGCTCGGCATGTTCGAGCTGACCGGTCTGCCCCCGGCCCCGCGCGGCGTGCCGCAGATCGAGGTCACCTTCGACATCGACGCGAACGGCATCATGCACGTCGCGGCGAAGGACCTCGGCACCGGCAAGGAGCAGAAGATGACCGTCACCGGCGGCTCCTCGCTGCCGAAGGACGAGGTCGACCGGATGCGCCAGGAGGCCGAGCAGTACGCGGACGAGGACCACCGCCGCCGCGAGGCCGCCGAGTCCCGCAACCAGGGCGAGCAGCTCGTCTACCAGACGGAGAAGTTCCTCAAGGACAACGAGGAGAAGGTCCCCGCCGAGGTGAAGACCGAGGTCGAGACCGCCGTCGCCGAGCTGAAGGAGAAGCTCAAGGGCGAGGACACGGCCGAGATCCGCACCGCGACCGAGAAGGTCGCCGCGGTCAGCCAGAAGCTGGGCCAGGCCATGTACGCCGACGCCCAGGCCGCCGGTGCGGCCGCGGGCGGTGCCGAGGGCGCCGCCGGTGCCGGCCAGCAGGCCAAGGCCGACGACGACGTGGTCGACGCCGAGATCGTGGACGACGAGAAGCCGAAGAAGGACGGTGCCGCGTGACGGAGGAGACTCCGGGCTTCGAGGAGAAGCCCGACGTCCCCGCCGAAGCCGCACAGACCCCTGATGACGCGGCGCAGGCCGAGTCCGCCGACAAGGCGGGCTCGGCCCCGGCCGGGGAAGCGAACCAGGACGTAGCTCTCACGGCGCAGCTGGACCAGGTGCGTACCGCGCTCAACGAGCGCACCGCGGACCTCCAGCGGCTCCAGGCGGAGTACCAGAACTACCGCCGTCGGGTGGAGCGGGACCGGGTGTCGGTGAAGGAGATCGCCGCGGCGAATCTGCTCACCGAGCTGCTGCCCGTGCTCGACGACGTCGGCCGGGCCCGGGAGCACGGCGAGCTGGTCGGCGGCTTCAAGTCGGTGGCCGAGTCGCTGGAGACCGTGGTGGCCAAGCTGGGCCTCCAGCAGTTCGGCAAGGAGGGCGAGCCCTTCGACCCGACGATCCACGAGGCGCTGATGCACTCGTACGCTCCGGATGTCACGGAGACCACGTGCGTCGCCATCCTCCAGCCGGGGTATCGCATCGGTGAACGAACGATCCGCCCCGCGCGGGTCGCGGTGGCCGAGCCGCAGCCGGGCGCGCAGTCCGGCAAGGCCGCCTCGGAGGACGACGCCAAGGCTTCGGACGAGGAGAGCGGTGGCCCGGACGAGGGCTGACGCGGCGGCGGAAGAAGCAGTACGGGAGGAGGGACGTCGGGGATGAACACCAAGGACTTCGTGGAGAAGGACTACTACAAGGTCCTCGGCGTCCCGAAGGACGCCACCGAGGCGGAGATCAAGAAGGCGTACCGCAAGCTGGCCCGGGAGTTCCACCCGGACGCCAACAAGGGGGACGCCAAGGCCGAGGAGCGCTTCAAGGAGATCTCCGAGGCCAACGACATCCTCGGTGACCCCAAGCGCCGCAAGGAGTACGACGAGGCGCGGGCGCTGTTCGGCAACGGCGGCTTCCGCGCGGGCCCCGGCGGCGCCGGTGGTGGATCGTTCAACTTCGACCTGGGCGACCTCTTCGGAGGCGGCGCGCAGGGCGGCTCGGCGGGCGGCGGCTTCGGCGGCGGGCTCGGCGACGTCTTCGGCGGCCTGTTCAACCGCGGTGGTGGTACGCGTACGCAGCCGCGCCGCGGCCAGGACGTCGAGTCCGAGGTGACGCTCAGCTTCACCGAGGCGGCGGACGGGGCGACGGTCCCGCTGCGGATGTCCAGCCAGGCGCCGTGCAAGGCGTGTTCGGGCACCGGCGACAAGAACGGCACGCCGCGCGTCTGCCCGACCTGCGTCGGCACCGGGCAGGTCAGCCGCGGCGGCGGTGGCGGCTTCTCGCTCACCGACCCGTGCGTGGACTGCAAGGGCCGCGGCCTGATAGCCGAGACGCCCTGCGACGTCTGCAAGGGCAGCGGTCGGGCGACCAGTTCGCGCACGATGCAGGTGCGTATCCCGGCGGGCGTCTCCGACGGGCAGCGCATCCGGCTGCGCGGCAAGGGCGCCCCGGGCGAGCGCGGCGGCCCGAACGGCGACCTGTACGTCGTCGTGCACGTCGACGCCCATCCGGTCTTCGGCCGCAAGGGTGACAACCTGACCGTCACCGTGCCGGTCACCTTCCCGGAGGCGGCGCTGGGCGGCGAGGTGCGGGTGCCGACACTCGGCGGCCCGCCGGTGACGCTCAAACTGCCGGCCGGGACTCCCAACGGACGTACGATGCGCGTGCGCGGCAAGGGTGCGACGCGCAAGGACGGCACCCGCGGCGACCTGCTGGTCACCGTCGAGGTGAGCGTCCCCAAGGACCTCGGCGACACGGCACGGGAGTCGTTGGAGGCCTACCGTGAGGCAACCGCGGGGGAGGACCCGCGGGCGGAGCTGTTCCAGGCCGCGAAGGGAGCATGAGTCGGATGGATGGCCGGGGCGGGCGTCGGAACCCGTATGAACTGACCGAAGAGTCGCCGGTGTATGTCATCTCCGTCGCGGCTCAGCTCTCCGGTCTGCATCCGCAGACCCTGCGGCAGTACGACCGGCTCGGCCTCGTCTCGCCGGACCGTACGGCGGGGCGCGGCCGGCGCTATTCGGCCCGGGACATCGAACTCCTCCGGGAAGTGCAGCGGTTGTCGCAGGACGAGGGCATCAACCTCGCCGGCATCAAGCGCATCATCGAACTGGAGAACCAGGTCGCGGCCCTGCGGCAGCGGGTCGCCGAGCTCCAGCACGCGGTCGAGGGCGCGGCTGCCGCCATGCAGCAGCGGGAGGCGGCCGTGCACGCCTCGTACCGCCGGGACCTGGTGCCGTATCAGGATGTGCAGCAGACCGGCGCGCTGGTCGTGTGGCGTCCGAAGAGGCGGTCCGAGTAGGCCGGCATCGACCGCAGGCCGGGGCCGGGGTGCACAGCGCAGCCCGGCCCCGCCGCTGTGTCAGCAGCCGTTGTAGCCGGCCGTCGGCATGGACAGGCGGCGGTGCACCTGGGACTTCATCGCGCTGGTGTAGACCGGCTCGTCGTAGTCGGCGATCTCCAGGCGGACGCCGGCGGCGGCGCAGCGGGCGGTGAACTCGTCGGCCGAGGCGATGGCGTTCTCCAGGGCGCGGCGGTTGGGGGCGACGAACACGTCCACCAGCCCGGCCTCCACGTCCTGCCACAGCGCGGCGTGGTCGGCGCGGAGCTGGTGCACGCTCAGCCGGCAGGTCAGGTCGTAGTCGCGGGCCTCGGCCCAGCGGGTGCACATGGCGTGCTGGCTGCGGTCGTCCACCAGGAACGGATCGTCGTCCAGCCCCGACAGCGGCATGAGGCAGGCGATCGCCGTCACTCGGACCGAGTTCATCGTGCCCCCCGGGACGTGGCGAGTGTGGGAGTGACGATACCGCCGTGCGCGTGCCGGGGTGGAGGGGCGGTGCCGGGCGGTGAGGCGTATCCGCACGCATGGCAGATCGCCCAGCCGTCCTGGTTCACGGCGAGCTGGCCGCCGCAGCGGGGGCACAGCTCGGCGCGGACGGGCCGGTGGCGGGGTGCGGGAGCGCGGATGCCGGTACGGGCGGGGGCCGGTCCGGTGCGGGATGCAGACGCCATACGCTCTCCAGCTGCCGTGCTTCGCTCCGCGGGGTGTCGTTTCGCGAGCGGTGGGCTTCCGCGTTCGGCATAGCAGGGGCGGGTACCGCGGTGGAACCACGCCGTCCGAATCCGGCCAGGTACGGACCTGGCCGGCCGGTGAGCTACGCGCGGCCCAGCGCCCGGGTCACGGTGATCTCCACCATCACCCGGTCGGGCTTGGGCGTCGGGGTGCGGCCGTACCGCTCGGCGTAGCGCCGTACCGCGTCCGCCACCACGTCCGCGTCCGTACGGATGCGGGCGACGCCCTCCAGGGTGGCCCAGCGCTTGCGGCTGACCTGGCACACCGCGACCGGGGCGCCGTCCGGGCCCCCGGCGAGGATGTGGCCGACCTTGGCGCTGTCCTTACGGGTGATCACACGGGCGATGCGCTGGTTCGCGTCGAACGTGACACCGACCGGGACGACGTGGGGCGTGCCGTCGGGGCGCAGGGTGGTCAGCGTGCACATGAGGTGCTCGCTCCAGAAGGCGAGGTACTCGGGGCTGAGGTCATCCAGGTCGTGGGCCATGAGCGGAAGAGTAATTGGGGTTCCTGTGGGGATGCCGTGCGCAGGGGCTGCAAAGGAACCGTGAAGGCAGCGTGGAGCCAACGGGGAGATGCCGCAAAAGCGCCGTATGTGTTGCGAGGACGGAGGCGGGAGCGCCCGGTTCCATGGCCGCCAGGGCCGGCCGAAGCCGGGGCGACGGAGGCAGGTCGGGCGGGGGTGTACGGGGGTCGGCGGTGCCCGTACGGCGGGTCCCGGGGGCCTGCACGGGCAAACCGGAAGGGCCGCGAACGGCATGGCCCGCCGTCCCCGGTGCACCCGTAGAAGGGCCGGAAGACGCCGTACGGTGTCCGGATCGGCCTTGAGTGGAATAGACTCAACTTATCGGACGTTGATCTGAGCAGGTTTGGCCGCGCGGACCGCGGCACCGACCACGCACACGAGCACAAGGAGGAGCGCGCGAGTGGACGCCGAGCTGACCAACAAGAGCCGCGAGGCGCTGAGCGCCGCCAACGAGCGGGCGGTGACGGCCGGACACGCGGACATGACCCCCGCGCACCTGCTGCTCGCCCTCCTCGCCGGCACGGACAACGAGAACGTCACCGACCTGCTGGCCGCCGTCGAGGCGGACGCCGTCGCGCTGCGCTCCGGCGCCGAGCGCCAGCTGGCCGCCCTGCCCAGCGTGCAGGGCTCGACCGTCGCCCCGCCGCAGCCGGACCGGGACACGCTGGCCGTCATCGCCGACGCCGCACAGCGCGCCAAGGAGCTGGGCGACGACTACATCTCCACCGAGCACCTGCTCATCGGCATCGCCGCCAAGGGCGGCCGCACCGGCGAGCTGCTGGCGGAGCAGGGCGCCACGGCCAAGAAGCTGCTGAGCGCCTTCGAGGACAGCCGGGGCGGCCGGCGGGTGACCAACCCGGACCCGGAAGGCACGTACAAGGCGCTGGAGAAGTTCGGCACGGACTTCACGGCAGCGGCGCGCGACGGCAAGCTGGACCCGGTCATCGGCCGGGACCAGGAGATCCGCCGGGTGGTGCAGGTGCTCTCCCGGCGCACCAAGAACAACCCGGTGCTCATCGGCGAGCCCGGCGTCGGCAAGACCGCCGTCGTCGAGGGCCTGGCGCAGCGGATAGTGAAGGGCGACGTGCCCGAGTCGCTGCGCGACAAGCGGCTGGTGGCGCTGGACCTGGGCGCGATGGTGGCGGGCGCGAAGTACCGCGGTGAGTTCGAGGAACGGCTCAAGACCGTCCTCGCGGAGATCAAGTCCAGCGACGGCCAGATCATCACCTTCATCGACGAGCTGCACACGGTCGTCGGCACCGGCGCCGGCGGCGACTCCGCGATGGACGCGGGCAACATGCTCAAGCCGATGCTGGCCCGCGGTGAGCTGCGCATGGTCGGCGCCACGACCCTGGACGAGTACCGCGAGCGCATCGAGAAGGACCCGGCGCTGGAGCGGCGCTTCCAGCAGGTGCTGGTCGCCGAGCCGACCGTCGAGGACACCGTCGCGATCCTGCGCGGCCTCAAGGGCCGGTACGAGGCGCACCACAAGGTGCAGATCGCGGACTCGGCGCTGGTCGCCGCCGCCACCCTCTCCGACCGCTACATCACCTCCCGCTTCCTGCCGGACAAGGCCATCGACCTCGTGGACGAGGCGGCCTCCCGCCTCCGTATGGAGATCGACTCCTCGCCCGTGGAGATCGACGAGCTCCAGCGCTCCGTCGACCGGCTGCGCATGGAGGAGCTGGCGCTGAAGAACGAGACCGACGCCGGCTCCGTGCAGCGCCTGGAGAAGCTGCGCAAGGACCTCGCCGACAAGGAGGAGGAGCTGCGCGGCCTGACCGCCCGCTGGGAGAAGGAGAAGCAGGGCCTCAACCGCCTCGGCGAGCTGAAGGAGAAGCTGGACGAGCTGCGCGGCCAGGCCGAGCGCGCCCAGCGCGACGGTGACTTCGACACCGCCTCCAAGCTGCTGTACGGGGAGATCCCGGGCCTGGAGCGGGAGCTGGAGGAGGCCGCGGCGGCCGAGGCCGAGCAGGAGGCGTCCCAGGACGCCAAGTCCTCGATGGTCAAGGAGGAGGTCGGCCCGGACGACATCGCGGACGTGGTCGGCTCCTGGACCGGCATCCCGGCCGGCCGCCTGCTGGAGGGCGAGACGCAGAAGCTGCTGCGCATGGAGGACGAGCTGGGCAAGCGTCTGATCGGCCAGGCCGAGGCGGTCCGGGCGGTCTCGGACGCGGTGCGCCGTACCCGCGCCGGGATCGCCGATCCGGACCGTCCCACCGGCTCGTTCCTCTTCCTCGGCCCGACCGGCGTCGGCAAGACCGAGCTGGCCAAGGCGCTCGCAGACTTCCTGTTCGACGACGAACGGGCGATGGTCCGGATCGACATGAGCGAGTACGGCGAGAAGCACAGCGTGGCCCGGCTGGTCGGCGCCCCGCCCGGCTACGTCGGCTACGAGGAGGGCGGCCAGCTCACCGAGGCGGTCCGCCGCCGCCCGTACAGCGTCGTCCTGCTGGACGAGGTGGAGAAGGCCCACCACGAGGTCTTCGACGTTCTGCTCCAGGTGCTGGACGACGGCCGGCTCACCGACGGCCAGGGCCGCACGGTGGACTTCCGCAACACGATCCTGATCCTGACCTCGAACCTGGGCTCCACCTTCCTGATGGACCCCCTGCTGAAGGAGGACCAGAAGAAGGAGAAGGTCCTGGAGACGGTGCGGGCGTCCTTCCGGCCGGAGTTCCTGAACCGGCTGGACGACCTGGTCGTCTTCCACCCGCTCGGCACCGACCAGCTCCAGCGGATCGCGGGCATCCAGATCGGCCACCTCCAGCGCCGGCTCGCCGACCGCAGGCTGACGCTGGACGTCACCGACCGCGCCCTGACCTGGCTGGCCTGGCTCGGCCAGGAGCCGGTCGTGGACCAGCCTCAGGAGGCTTTCCCGGGGCCCGACCTGTCCTACGGCGCGCGCCCGCTGCGCCGCCTGGTCCAGACGGCCATCGGCGACCAGCTCGCCAAGGCGATCCTGGCGGGCGAGGTGCGGGACGGCGACACCGTACGAGTGGACGTCGCCGAGGACGGCCGCTCGCTGGTCGTCGGCCCCGTACGGTAAGGCGCACCGGACCGGTCACGGGTGTTCCGCCGCCTTCCTTTCCGCCGGGCCGGTTCGGCCCAGAGCGGAGAGGGGGCGGCGGGCTTGCCAGGACGGGGCCGGGATGGGGGAGGATGGCGAGGACCATACGAAGGGAATTCCACGGTGAGCATCGACCCGTCCTCGATCCCGAATTTCGGGGGCCAGCCCGAACCGCAGCCGTCGGGGCCTGATGGTCCCGTCCTGCCCGACCAGGACCTGGTCAAGCAGCTCCTCGACCAGATGGAGCTGAAGTACGTAGTCGACGACGAGGGTGACCTCGCCGCCCCGTGGGAGCAGTTCCGCACGTACTTCATGTTCCGCGGCGAGGAGGAGCAGCAGATCTTCTCCGTCCGTACGTTCTACGACCGCCCGCACGGCATCGACGACAAGCCGAAGCTGCTGGAGGCGATCGACGACTGGAACCGCCGGACGCTGTGGCCCAAGGCGTACACCCACACCCACGACGACGGCACGGTCCGCCTGATCGGCGAGGCGTCGATGCTGATCGGCACCGGCGTCGCGCTTGAGCACTTCGTGTCGAGCACGGTCAGCTGGGTCCGCGCGTCGATCGAGTTCGACAAGTGGATCGTCGAGCAGCTCGGCCTGGAGGCCGACATCGAGGGTGACGGCGACGCGAAGCCGGGTGACGAGGAGGCGTAGCCTCCGCGCCGCCGCAGGCCGTGCGCCGCAGGCACCGGCGGGCCCCGGAGCGATCCGCTCCGGGGCCCGCCGCCGTTCCCGGGCGGGCTCACAGCGGCTCGGGCGCCATGGTCAGCAGGTACAGGCCGTAGCCGAGGGAGAGCACGGCCAGCGAGCCCGTCGCCAGCACGACGGTGCGCGGCCGGGCGCGGGCCAGCGCGACCGCCGCCGGGAGGAGCAGCGGGAAGGCGGGCAGCAGGAAGCGCGGCTTGGACGGGAAGTAACCGGTGCCGCCGAGCGCGATCGCCACCAGTACGGCGGCGTAGACGAGCAGCGGCAACGGCGGCCGGTCCAGCACCAGGAGCACGAGGAGCAGCAACGCCGCGGCGATCACCGCCGCCGCCATGGGCTGCACCAGCGCCCCGTCGTGCAGGAACAGCCGCTTCACGGACCGCAGGGTGTCCCGGCCGAAGTCGAAGCGGGAGCCCCAGATCTCCTGCACCTGGAAGTAGCCGCGCGGCCCGGCGCCGGTGCGGGCGCCCACCCACAGGACGTAGGCGAGCCAGCCCGTGGGGGCGATCAGGGCCGCTGCCCAGTAGTGCCGGAGGGGGCGTCCCTGCCGCGGTCCGGGGCCGTCCCGGTCGCGCCCGCGCCGCCAGGTCCGTACGGCCGCCGCCGCCATCACCGCCGCGGCGACCGCGAGGCCGTTCGGCCGGGCCAGACCGGCCAGGACCGCCAGCGCCCCGGCCCACAGCGGGCGGTCGGTGAGCAGCGCGTACAGCGCCCAGGCGGCCAGCGCGGTGAGCAGCGGTTCCGTGTAGCTCAGCGACTCGATGACGGCGTGCGGGACCAGGGCCCACAGCGCCACGAGGAACGTGCCGGCGCGCCGCCCGTACAGGTGCGCGCCGACCGCGAAGATCCCCCAGGCGGCCACGGCGGCGGCCGTCCACGCGAGCAGCAGCCCGGCGTTGAGCGCGCCGCCCGGCACGACGGCGGACAGACCGCGGATCAGCGCCGGGTACAGGGGGAAGAAGGCCAGGTCGGCGAGGGGTTCCGGGGGCCACATGTGGTGGGGTGTCGGGGAGCCGTAGCCGTACCGGGCCACGCTCAGGTACCAGTTCGAGTCCCAGGTGGCGCCGAGCAGATTGCGCGGGTGGCGGCCGGTGCGCCAGGCCCACAGGGCCGTGCACAGGGCGCCCGCGAGGCGGATGGCCGCGAAGAGCGCGAGGGCCGGCGCCGCGCGGCGCAGCGCGGCCCGGACGTGGACGCGTACGGAGCCGGGCCGTGGCGCGGCGGCTGCGGTGTCGACGGTCTCGGCGGACACGAAACACCTCCGGTACGCGCGGCGGCCCCACACCGGGCCCAGGCGCCCGGCGCACCCCGACACCACGACTCTCGGTGCCGCCCGCCCGCCACGCGACCCCTGTAGGCCGGCCGGGTGGTGCACAGGGGCGCGCGGGGCCGGGTCCGCTCAGAGGCCGCGGAGGCGGTCGACCGCTTCCCGGAGGACCTTCTCCTGCTTGCAGAAGGCGAACCGGACGTACGGGGCGCCCTGGTCCTGGTGGTCGTAGAAGACGGCGTTGGGGATGGCCACGACGCCGGCGCGCTCCGGGAGGGCGCGGCAGAAGGCGAAGCCGTCCTCCTCGCCGAGGGGGCGGATGTCGGTGGTGACGAAGTACGTGCCGGACGGGCGGAAGACGCGGAAACCGGCGGCGGCGAGGCCGTCGGCCAGCAGGTCGCGCTTGGCGCGCAGATCGTCCCGCAGCCCGGTGTAGTAGCTGTCCGGCAGCGCCAGCGCCTCGGCGACCGCGTACTGGAACGGCCCCGCGGAGACGTAGGTGAGGAACTGCTTGGCGGAGCGGACGGCGCCGATCAGCTCCGGGGACGCGGTGACCCAGCCGACCTTCCAGCCGGTGAAGGAGAAGGTCTTGCCGGCCGAGCCGATGGTGACGGTGCGCTCGCGCATGCCGGGCAGGGACGCCAGCGGGATGTGCTCGCCCTCGAAGACGAGGTGTTCGTAGACCTCGTCGGTGATGACCAGCAGGTCGCGCTCGCAGGCGAGGCGGGCGATCTCGGTGAGTTCGGCGCGGTCGAGGACGGTGCCGGTGGGGTTGTGGGGGGTGTTGAGGAGGATGAGGCGGGTGCGGTCGGTGATGGCGTCGCGCAGCTCGTCGAGGTCGAGGGCGTATGTGCCGTCCTCGGCGGACGGGCGCAGCGTCACCGGGACGCGGGTGCCGCCCGCCATCGCGATGCACGCGGCGTAGGAGTCGTAGTACGGCTCCAGCGCGATCACCTCGTCACCGGGCTCCAGGAGGGCGAGCAGCGAGGCGGCGATGGCCTCGGTGGCGCCCGCGGTGACCAGGACCTCGGTGTCGGGGTCGGGGGCGATGCCGAGGTGGCCGTAGAAGCGGTGCTGGTGCGCGGCGACGGCGGCGCGCAGTTCGGGGACGCCGGGGCCGGGCGGGTACTGGTTGCCGCGGCCGTCGCGCAGTGCGCGGACCGCCGCCTCCCTGACCTCCTCGGGCCCGTCGGTGTCGGGGAAGCCCTGTCCCAGGTTGATCGATCCGGTGCGTACGGCGAGCGCGGACATCTCGGCGAAGATCGTCGTACCGAACTCGGCGAGGCGGCGGTTGAGCAGCGGTCGTGACATGTCCGCCATCCTCCGTCGAACCTCTGGACTTCCTCAACTGTGCTTTGCCGCCGGTGCGGTCAGGGCATGAGAGCCGCACCGACGGCACGTCGCGGTGCGGGCCGTCCGGCGGGCGGACCGGACGCACCGGTACCCGCCGGATCGCACCGGAGTGGATCAGCGCGGAACGGAGAGGGATTCAGGGACATGTACGACGGGCTCCGGGCCGGCCGGGTACGGGCGGTGCCGGAGCGGGTGCCTCGCTTCGGGGGACGGAAAGGAGTGTGGGGCAATGATGGGTTTCATGGTCTTCCTGGTGATCTGCGGGGTGGTCGCGGCGCTGGTGGCCGTCGCGGCGCAGAGCCGTGACGACGGACGCCGCAGCCTCCGCAAGGGCCGGCGGGACGGCACCGGCTGGTGGGTGGCCGGTGACCCGGGGCCGGGCGGCGGACATCACCACCATGGCCACTCCTGCGGCGGGCTCTCCTCCTGCGGCAGCGGGCACTCCTCCTGCGGGGGCGGCGGGGGCGGGCACTCGTCCTCGTCCTGCGGTGGCGGCGGAGGGGGCTGCGGCGGCGGTTCCTGACGCGTTGCTGCCCCGTACACATGCAGGCGGACCATTCATCTCCGCATATGCGCCGGGTGGGGCCAACGCCCGCTGGACGGTGGGCTGTTGAACAACTGAACTGAGTGGCCCTCTGAGGGATGGAAACCCTACGAAGATGGGTAAAAACGCTGTGGGCCCCGCTCTTTTCATGATTCCCTCTCCTTAGAGAATCCCAGTTCTCGGACCCCACGTGGGCACGAGCCGGCAGACAGACACCACCTGATCCCGTCTCCGGGGCAGGCCGGCCCACCATCCACTGCGTGCTTGCGGAGCCGACCCATGCTCACGACCCTGAAAACGGCTTACACCGACACCCGTGCCTCCGACCTGGCCTGGGCGCTGGGCAGGGAGCCGCTGCCGGCTCTCGCCGTGCTCGACCTGGAACTCGCCGACGTGCACGTCCAGTTGCGGCTGCTCGGGGCCTCCCACCAGGTGCTCCTGGAGGAGGAGCGCGGCACCTGCTCCGAGACGGTCGCCTGCATACCCGGCAGCAGCACCCCGCTCCCGCTGGGCGTGGCGAAACGCATCGGCGACTGGGAATACGAATTCGCCGCGCACGTCGAGACGCTCTCGCACGGCTCGTTCGCCGGGCGCGCGCAGGAACTGCTCGCCCTGGTCGCCGAACACCCCCACGGCCTTGCCGGAACGTTCCCGGGCTCGCCGCACGCGTTCACCGCGATGCTGGCGCAGCGCGAGGACGGGCAGGTGCGCTGGCGTACCTGGCACGCCTATCCGCAGGAGGGGCGTCTGGTCGCGACGCGCACGCGGGTGGGCGTCCGGATGACGGCGGCACTGTGACGGCCCGCCGCGCGCACCGGGCCCGGCCCGCCGGCTCGCGGGCCGGGCCGGGCGACTGGCTCACGGCCCGGGCCGGCGTGACGCACGTGCGCCAAGTCGCCGGTGTGGAACGCCCACTACGCTCGTGTGGGTGACGTAGGGCCACCCAGGCGTCACGTAGCGTTCACGACATGATCGACCCGCCAGATCCAGTCCACCGCGGTTCCCCCCTTCCGGCGGAGACCAGAGGTCCGGCGCGACTGCCCGTATCCGCCGGGGCCGGCCGGCTGCTCGTCCTGGCCACCGTCTTCGTCTGCGCCGCCTGCGGCATCGTCTACGAACTCGAACTGGTCGCCCTGGCCTCCTACCTGACCGGCGACTCGGTGACCCAGGCCTCCGTCGTGCTGTCCGTCATGGTGTTCGCGATGGGCGTCGGGTCGCTGCTCGCCAAGCGGCTGCGCTGCCGGGCGGCGGTCGGCTTCGGCGCGCTGGAGGCGGTCCTCGCGCTGGTCGGCGGCTTCTCCGCGATGGCGCTCTACGCCTGCTACGCCTGGTTCGGCCAGTCCCGTTCCGTCCTGGTCGCCTTCTCCCTGGCCATCGGCATGCTCATCGGCGCCGAAGTGCCGCTGCTGATGACCCTGATCCAGCGGGTCCGCCGCCAGGACGCGGGCGGCGCGGTGGCCGACCTGTTCGCCGCGGACTACGTCGGCGCCCTGGTCGGCGGCCTGGCCTTCCCGTTCCTGCTGCTGCCCGTCCTGGGCCAGGTCTCCGGCGCCCTGCTCACCGGTTCGGTCAACGCGGTGGCCGGGGGCGGGCTGGTGCTCTGGCTCTTCCGCAGCGACCTGTCCGTACGGTCCCGCTGGACGCTGATCGCCGCCAACGTCCTGGTCCTGACGCTGCTCGCCGCCGGGACGGTGCTGGTGGCCCCGTTCGAACGGGCCGCGCGGGACGCGGTGTACGGGTCGGCGGCGCGGGTCGCGGTCCGTACCGGCGTGCAGGAGGTGGTGATCACCGGCGGGACGGGCCCGGCCGCCACCGGCCGCACCGGCCGGGCGGGGGACACGGACCCGGCCGACTACCGGGGCAGTTCGGGCCGCGGCGCGGCCAAGCGGGAGCGGCCGGCGGGGGCCGGCGGGACGCCGGGGACGGCGGGCGGGCCGCTCGGGCTCTACCTGGACGGGCGGCTGCGGGCCAGCGCGGGCGACGAGTTCCCGTACCACGAAGGGCTGGTGCACCCGGCCATGTCCGGCGGCCCGCACCACCGGGTGCTGGTGCTGGGCGGCGGTGACGGGCTCGCCGCCCGCGAGGTGCTGCGCTATTCCGGCGTGCGGTCCGTGACGGTCGTCGAACTCGACCCGGGCGTGCTCCGGCTGGCCCGCACGGACCCGGGGCTGTCCGCGCTCAACCGGCACGCGCTGGACGACCCGCGGGTGCGGACGGTCACCGGCGATGCGTTCGAGTGGCTGCGGCGGGGCGGAGCGGCCCACGACGGCGGACCGTACGACGTGATCGTCGCCGACCTCCCGGACCCGTCCGGCACGGCCAGCACCAAGCTCTACTCCCAGGAGTTCTACGGCCTCGCGGCCCGCGCGCTGGCCGCGGACGGCCGGCTGGTGGTGCATGCCGGGGAGCCCGAGGTCCGGCCGCGCTCGTACTGGACGGTGGAGGCGACCGTACGAGCCGTGGGCCTGCGGACCGGCCCGTACTGGATCCCGGGGCGGCGCACCGGCCCGGACGGTGCGGCGGAACGCTCCTGCGCCCCGGTCCCGCACGGCGCCGGCCGCGCCGCCTGCGGCTGGGGCTTCGTCCTGGCCGCGCGCCGCACACCGTCACTGGACCTGGCGCCGGACGCCCCCGCGCTGCACTCGCTGACCCGCGACGGCCTGCGGGCCGCCGGCCGCGCCGCCCGCCACGACCGCATCGACGGCCTGCCGCCGTCCACCCTGATGCACCCGCGCCACCTGGACTGACATCCGGTGGGCCGGACGCCCGCGGACCCGGGCCGGACCGGTGGCGCGGAGAAAAATGGTGCCGGACCGGGCACGTGTGCCGGGAGGGCTGGGTAGGCTCCTTTGCCATGGAGCACGAGGTGTACGTTCCGTTTCCCGTCGAGACCGTGCGGCAGGCGCTGACCGAGCCGGAGCGCGTGGCGCGCTGCATCCCCGGGTGCCAACTCGACGCCGACGCGGACCCCGGCACCCCCGGCGGACGGCTGCGCCTGCGCATCGGCAGTTCCACGATCACCTACCGCGGCACGCTGACCGTCACCGCCCGCGACACCGGCACGGTCACCGTCGAGGCGAGCGGGATCGAGTCGCGCGGCGACGGCTCCGCCGAGCTGGCCCTGACCGTACGGCTCGCCACCGCGCCCGACGACACCGGCGCCACGGTCCTGAGCTGCACCGGCACGGTCACCAGCACCGGCCGTCTCGCGGAGGCCACCGACCAGGCCGCCGAGTCGGCCGGCCGCCGCGTCCTGGACCGCTTCGCGGCCAACCTCGCGGCGGACCTCACCGACAACCCGCCCGAGGAACGGGACGCCGACGTGCCGGCCGCGCCGCCCGCCGCCACCGGCGTCTTCGACTCCGAGGTCCCGCCCCCGTCGCTCGACCCGCTGGCCGACGACGACCAGGACGGTACGGCGCCCGCCGAGGCCGCGCACGCGCGCCGCACGATGATCGGCCGCAGTGCCGAGGAGGTCGACCACGCGCCGCCGCGCGGCCGGTACGCACCGGTCCCCGCCCCGCAGTCGGCCACCACCTCCGCCACCCTGCGCTGGGCGGCCCCCGCGGCGGCGCTCGCGCTGGCGTCTGCGGTCGTGGTGGGGCGGGTGCTGCGGCGACGGCGCTGAGCGGGGGCGGGCGGCCGGTCCGTGGCGGGCACTCGCCTGAGCTGCGCGCGACATCGCGCCTGCGCACCGCCGTACCGCGCGGGCACCCCGTTAGGGTCGGACCGTGAGTGACAACGACACGCGAAACGCCTCGCCGGGGCAGGTGCGACTGGCCGCCGGCGACACCGAACTGACCGTGGACCCGGCCAACGGCTGCCGGCTCGCGAGCCTGCGCATCGGCGGCACGGAAGTGCTGCGGCAGGGCGCCAAGTACGGCTCCTTCCCGATGGTGCCGTGGTGCGGCCGGATCAGGGACGGGCGCTTCCGCAACGGCGGCGAGGTCCACCAGATGCCGCTCAACTCCCCGCCGCACGCCATCCACGGCACCGGCCGGAACGTCGCCTGGAAGACGGCGCGCGCGGACGCCACCAGCGCCGTGTTCACCTACGACCTCCTCGACCCGGCCGCCGCGCCCTGGCCGTACCCGGGCCGCGTCACCCAACTGGTCGAGCTGGCCGAGGACGGCAGCTCCCTCACCCTGACCATGGGCGTCGAGGCGAGCGCCGACTCCTTCCCGGCCCAGGCCGGCTGGCACCCGTGGTTCCTGCGCCGGCTCGGTGAGGAAGGGCGGCAGAGCGAGGACGTACGGATCGGCTTCGCCGCCGCGTGGCAGGAGGAGCGGGGCGAGGACCACCTGCCCACCGGGCAGCGGATCGACCCGCGACCGGGCCCCTGGGACGACTGCTTCGGCATGCCGGACGGCGTGGACGTCACCCTCACCTGGCCGGGCCGGCTGGAGCTGAAGGTCACCAGCGGCGCCGAATGGGTGGTCGTCTACGACGAGCAGGAGGCGGCGGTGTGCGTGGAGCCGCAGTCCGGCCCGCCGAACGGGCTCAACACCGCGCCGCGCCTGGTCACGCCCATCGAACCGCTGGAGATCTCCACCACGTGGTCCTGGCGCGCCCTGTCCTGACCGCCGGTGGCCCCCGGCCCCACCGGTGTCCGGCCGGGGCCCGGGCCACGTTCTAAGCTCGTGCGCATGACTGACGACGTACGCGGCGATCTGCTGCGGCAGATCAAGGACAAGGCCGTGGTGCACGGCAAGGTGACGCTCTCCTCCGGCAAGGAAGCCGATTACTACATCGACCTGCGCCGGATCACCCTCGACGGCGCGGCCGCGCCCCTCGTCGGGCAGCTGATGCTGGACATCACCGCCGACCTGGACTACGACGCGGTCGGCGGGCTCACACTCGGTGCCGACCCGGTCGCGACCTCGATGCTGCACGCCGCCGCGGCGCGCGGCCGGCGGCTGGACGCGTTCGTCGTCCGCAAGGCGCAGAAGACGCACGGGATGCAGCGGCGGATCGAGGGCCCGGACATCAAGGGCCGTCGGGTCCTGGTGGTCGAGGACACCTCCACCACCGGCGGCTCGCCGCTGACCGCCGTCGAGGCGGCGCGTGAGGCGGGTGCGGAGGTGGTCGCGGTCGCCACGATCGTGGATCGCGGGGCGGAGTCGGCCATCGCCGATGCGGGGCTGACGTACATCACCGGGTACCAGCTGGGCGATCTTGGCCTTGCCTGACGGTGCGCCGCGCTGACCAGCGGTTATCGCAAACGGGTGGTTGGTTTCACGTGAAACCGGCCACCCCTTTGCGTGCGGGTGGCGTGTACGGGATGTGGAGCAAACGGCCGAGTCTGGGAAGATGAGCTACGGCGATGTCGTCGCCCCCTGGTCAGGGCCCAGAACGCACACCCGCACATCACAAGGAGCGGACAGATGCCCATCGCAACTCCCGAGGTCTACAACGAGATGCTGGACCGGGCGAAGGCAGGCAAGTTCGCCTACCCGGCCATCAACGTGACCTCGACGCAGACTCTGCACGCAGCGCTGCGTGGTTTCGCCGAGGCCGAGAGCGACGGCATCGTCCAGATTTCCACCGGCGGCGCGGAGTTCCTGGGCGGCCAGCACAACAAGGACATGGTGACCGGCGCGGTGGCGCTGGCGGAGTTCGCGCACATCGTCGCCGAGAAGTACGACGTCAACGTCGCGCTGCACACCGACCACTGCCCGAAGGACAAGCTGGACGGCTACGTCCGTCCGCTGCTGGCCATCTCCGAGCAGCGGGTGGCCAAGGGCCAGAACCCGCTGTTCCAGTCCCACATGTGGGACGGCTCCGCGGAGACGCTCGCGGACAACCTGACCATCGCCCAGGAGCTGCTGGCCCAGGCCGCCGCCGCGAAGATCATCCTTGAGGTCGAGATCACCCCGACCGGTGGCGAGGAGGACGGCGTCAGCCACGAGATCAACGACGAGCTGTACACCACCGTCGACGACGCGCTGCGGACGGCTGAGGCGCTGGGCCTGGGCGAGAAGGGCCGCTACCTGCTGGCCGCCTCGTTCGGCAACGTGCACGGCGTCTACAAGCCGGGCAACGTGGTGCTCCGCCCCGAGCTCCTCAAGGACCTCCAGGAGGGCGTGGCCGGCAAGTACGGCAAGCAGTCCCCCTTCGACTTCGTCTTCCACGGCGGCTCCGGCTCCACGGCGGAGGAGATCGCCACGGCGCTGGAGAACGGCGTCGTGAAGATGAACCTGGACACGGACACGCAGTACGCGTTCACGCGGCCGATCGCGGACCACATGTTCTGCAACTACGACGGCGTCCTGAAGGTCGACGGCGACGTCGGCAACAAGAAGACCTACGACCCGCGCAGCTGGGGCAAGCTGGCCGAGGCCGGCATGGCCAAGCGCGTCACGGAAGCCTGCGCGAACCTCCGCTCCACCGGCACCAAGATCAAGTAACCGGCGCCACCAGGGCCCCGCGTTCAGCCTGAACGCGGGGCCGTTCGCGTTTCGCCTCCGGCGGGGTGGGCGGGACAAACGGCGCGCCCTGGTGGGGGTGCGCCGTTCGCCTCCGGCGGGGGCGGGGCTGTGAAGCTCGCCTGGTGGGGGTGCGCCGTTCGCCTCCGGCAGGGGCGGGCCTGTAAAGCTCGCCCGGTGGGTGTGCAGCTTTTCGCTTCAGGTCCGGTGGGTGGGGGCTCGGGGCCCCTCCGGGGTCTCTCCTCGGCGCCGTTGAGCCCGCGCGGGCGTAATACGTAACCTAGTCGCCCGGTCGTCCTGCGGGGAGACCCCGGAGTGTCCCCGAGCCCGCGCCGTAGGCGACTTTCCCGCCGTCGTGGCGAGGCACTGACACCACGGGCGTCACTCTGCTCCGCGCGGAGTGGGCCCCGGCCGGCGCATACGCGTACGCGAGCCCCGCCATCTGGTGGGCGCCCGCCCCGGTCACCGTTCTTTTCCACCCCCACCGGGTCGAGCACGCCCAACGACCGGAGGGGGCGTGCAGGGGGCCATCCCCGCAGGACGACCGGGCGACTAGGTTGCCGAATACCCCCGCCAGGGCTCAACGGCGCCGTGGGGGTCCCCCCGGCCGAAGGCTGGGGGAGAGATGGCCCCCTGCACGCCCCCGCACCACAACGAAACCACATGCGAACCACGCGCAGCGCGAAGGCCCACACCCCCACCCGCCGCGACAGCGGCATGCGCAGCGCGAACGGTCCGGGCCCTCCGAGGTCCCAACATCGACTGCCGTCGGGAATCTGCGGCTGCCCCCGGGAACCCTTGGCAAACTGATAGGCATGGCCATTCACGAAAACCTCCTCGGGGGACCGCCCCCGACCGAACTGCCCGACGACCCCGAGCCCCGCGAGCTCCTCGCTTCGGGGGCCGCGCCGGCGGATGTCGCGGCGAAGTATCCGACGTCCTCGCTGGCCTGGGCGCAGCTTGCCGATGACGCGTTCCAGGCGGGGCGTACGGTCGAGTCCTACGCGTACGCCCGTACCGGCTATCACCGGGGGCTGGACGCCCTGCGCCGGGCCGGGTGGAAGGGGCACGGGCCGGTGCCGTTCGAGCACGAGCCCAACCGGGGTTTCCTGCGGGCTCTGCACGCGCTCGCCCGGGCCGCACAGGCGATCGGTGAGCAGGAGGAGTACGAGCGCTGCACGACGTTCTTGCGGGAGTCGTCGCCGACCGCGGCGGACACCCTTTCGTAAGGCGCTGAACTGCGCTTCCGGCTGAGGGCCGGAGAAGACAGCGGGCCGGTCGCGCATGCGCGACCGGCCCTTCGCGCACGGCCGGCGGCCTCTTGCGCGCCTTCCGCGGAGCACGGATGATGCCAATGGGCCGGGAGAGTCCGTGCCCGAGGGGACCGGGGCTCCGTTTGCCGACGGGAAGGAGCGGACCGCTACCCGGAAGCCAGCACATCGAGGAGTTCCTCATGTCGCAGCAGTCCGCCCCGCAGGGAGAGCCGGCGCAGCCGGAGGCCGGCCCGCGGCGGCCCGATCTGAGCATCGGGAGCACGGGCACGACGCCGTACGAGGACTATGTCCACGCGGACGTGCTCACCCACCTCCAGCACCCGCTGTCCGACGACCCGGGCGAGATGGCGTTCCTGGTCACGACGCAGGTGATGGAGCTGTGGTTCACCGTCATCGTCCACGAGTGGCACACCGCGGCGCAGGCGCTGCGCCGGGACGATCTGCTGGTGGCGATGGAGGCGCTGGAGCGTTCGACGCATCAGCTGGAGGCGCTCAACGCGGCGTGGAAGCCGTTGGCCCGGTTGACTCCCGCGCAGTTCAACGCGTTCCGGGGGGCCCTGGGCGAGGGGTCGGGGTTCCAGTCGGCGATGTACCGGCGGCTGGAGTTCCTGCTGGGCGAGAAGTCGGCGTCGATGCTGGTGCCGCACCGTGGGGCGCCGCGTGAGTACGCGGAGCTGGAGAAGGCGTTGCAGGAGCCGAGCCTGTGGGACGAGGTGCTGCGGCTGCTGGCGCGCCGGGGGTATGCGATTCCGGGCGAGGTGCTGGACCGCGAGGTGACGGCGCGGTACGAGCCGGACGCGCGGGTCGAGGCCGTGTGGGCCGAGGTGTACGCGGGGCCGCGCGACGGTGAGCTGGTGCGGCTCGGCGAGGCGTTGACGGATGTCGCGGAGCTGGTGTGGCGCTGGCGCAACGACCACTTGGTGGCGACACGGCGGGCGATGGGAGCCAAGATGGGTACCGGCGGTTCGGCGGGTGTGGCCTGGCTGGAGAAACGGGCCAGCAAGAACGTTTTTCCGGAGCTGTGGACGGCGCGCAGCCATGTCTGAGCACGCGGAGCGCGCCGCGGCGCTGGACGAGGAGGACGAACTCCGCCCGGTACGGGAGAGGTTCGTCCTGGACGACTGCGTGTATCTGGACGGGAACTCGCTGGGGGCGCTGCCCCGTCACGTTCCCGGCCGGGTCGCCGAGGTCATCACCCGCGAGTGGGGCGAGTTGCGCATTCGCTCCTGGGAAGAGGCGGGCTGGTGGACCGCGCCGGAGCGGGTCGGCGACCGGATCGCCCCGCTGCTGGGCGCCGCGCCGGGACAGGTGGTGGCCGGCGACTCGACCAGCGTCAACGTCTTCAAGGCGGTGGTCGGCGCGGTACGGATGGCCGGCGGGGGCCGGGACGAGATCCTGGCGGACGAGGCGTCGTTCCCGACCGACGGCTACATCGCGGAGTCCGCCGCGCGGATGACGGGCTGCACGCTGCGCGCCCTGCCGGCCGAGCGGATTCCCGCCGAGGCCGGCCCGCGTACCGCGCTCGCGCTGGTCAACCACGTCGACTACCGCACCGGGCGGCTCAACGACCTGCCCGGTATCACCGCCGCGCTGCACGAGGCCGGGGCGGCGGCGGTCTGGGACCTGTGCCACAGCGCGGGCGCCCTGCCGGTCCGGCTGGACGCGCACGGCGTGGACTTCGCGGTGGGCTGCACGTACAAGTACCTCAACGGCGGGCCGGGCGCGCCCGCGTACCTGTATGTGCGCGAGGAGCTCCAGGCTTGCTTCGACTCGCCGCTGCCCGGCTGGAACTCACATGCCGTGCCCTTCAGCATGGACGTCGCGTTCGCCCCGGCCGACGGCATCACCCGCGGCCGTGTGGGCACCCCGGACATTCTGTCGATGCTCGCTCTGGAAGCGGCCCTGGACGTCTGGGACGGCGTACGCATCGAGGCCGTACGGGCCAAGAGCCTCGCGCTCGGCGACTTCTTCCTGGAGTGCGTGGACCCGTACATACGGCAGGGGCGGGTGCGCTGTGTCACGCCGTCCGAGCACCGGCTGCGC
Source organism: Streptomyces sp. NPDC018019 (assembly GCF_044327805.1). Classification (NCBI taxonomy): domain Bacteria; kingdom Bacillati; phylum Actinomycetota; class Actinomycetes; order Kitasatosporales; family Streptomycetaceae; genus Streptomyces; species Streptomyces sp. NPDC018019. The sequence goes on from NZ_JBIRGD010000021.1 coordinate 74,297, forward strand.
GGCAGCCAGATCGCGCTGGCCTGCGCGGACGCGGGCAAGGTGATGGCGGAACTGATCGCGCGCGGAGTGATCGGGGACTTCCGCCACCCCGATGTGCTGCGCTTTGGGCTCACGCCGCTCTACACGTCGTTCGCGGACGTGGCGCGCGCCGCGCAGGTGCTGGGCGAGGTCCTGGAGTGAGCGGTCAGGGCGCCGGGGACGAGGAGGCGGAGCTGCTGGCCCGCGCGCCCGCGGCGCCCGACGCGACTCTGGTGTACGGGCCGCATCCGGACCAGGTGATCGACCTGTACGGGCCGGGGGCCGAAGGGCCGGTGGTGCTGTTGCTGCACGGCGGGTTCTGGCGCGCGGCGTACGACCGCAGCCACCTGTCGCCGCTCGCGGCGGAGCTGGCCCGGCACGGGCTGCCGGTCGCGCTGGCCGAGTACCGGCGGGTGGGCGCGGGCGGCGGCTGGCCGCACACGTACGAGGACGTGACGGACGCGGTGGCCGCCCTGGAGCGGCCCGTGGTGGCCGTGGGGCATTCGGCGGGCGGGCATCTCGCGCTGCTCCTGGCGGACCGCCGCGGCCCGGACGCGCCGCGGCGGATCGTCGCCGTGGCGCCCGTCGCCGACCTCGCGCACGCCCACACGCTGAAACTGAGCGACGGCGCGGTGACGGAGTTCGTGGGCGAAGGGCCCGGCCTCCCGGACCGGCTCGCCGCGGCGGACCCCGTGCGGCGGCTGCCGGGAACGGTGCCCGTGACGATTCTGCACGGCACCGCCGACCCCGAGGTGCCCGTGGAGCTGTCCCGGCGCTACGCACGGGCCGCGCGGGCCGCCGGCGGCACCCGGCCGGAGCTGCGCGAGCAGGCCGGAACGGGGCACTATGCGCCGGTCACCCCCGGCACCGCCGCCTTCCGCGTCCTCCTCGCCACCCTGCGTAGTACTTGAGGAGGAGGCCCGCAGATCCGCTCAGGAGGGGACGCCCGCGGGTCGCCCGCTGCTTACGGTGGTGAGCGTGAACCAGACGACCCACACGCAGCGCGACGACCTGCGCTCGGAAGCCCGACTCGTCCGCGGGGCGCTGAACCGGCTGCGCCAGGACCTGATCGTGGACGCCTTCGCCTTCCGCCCGATGCTGCCCCTGGACGACGCGCGGGTGTCCGGCTGGTCGTGGGCTCCCCAGCGGCTGCGGCGCCATGTGCGCTGGGCCCCGCACTTCGTGCTCGTGGGCATCGCCGCCGTCGTGTTCCTCGGGGCCACGAGCGTGCTGGCCCGGTCCGGCCCGCTGTCCTTCCTCTTCACGGTGGTCTCCAGCTTCCTGCTCGCCGCGCCGCTCGCGCTGACGCTCTTCCGCCCGGTCGGCGCGTTCTGGCTGTCGGGCGCGGCGCTGTTCTTCGCGATGCTGGTGTACGCCGTCACCGGGTCCGGGTCCGCCGGGTACGAGGTCGGCGCCCTCACCCACATCGCCGTGATGGCCCTGGTCGTGCTCCGCACCCGGCCCCGGCTGGCCGCCGAGATGTGGCTGGTCACCATGGTCGCGGGCGGTGTCATGGTGCTGCTCGTGCCGCGGCGGGTCTCGGACGTGGCGGCGTACGCGGTGCTCGCGGTGATCATGCTGGTCCCCGCCGCCGCGATCCGCGCCTGGCGCGAGGAGCGGCAGCAGGTGGTCGAGACGCAGACCGCCACCGCCGAGGAGCGCTCGCGGCGCACGCTGCTGGAGGAGCGCGCCCTGATCGCCCGCGAACTGCACGACGTGGTCGCGCACCACATGTCCGTCATCGCCATCCAGGCCGAGGCCGCCCCGTACCGCGTCAAGGACACGCCGCCCGAGCTGGCCACCTCCTTCTCGACCATCCGGGAGAACGCGGTGGCCGCGCTGACCGAGCTGCGCCGCATCCTCGGCGTCGTACGGTCCGAGGACCCGGACGCCTTCGCCGACGCCGACCCCGAGGCGCCGCAGCCGACCCTGGCCAGCCTCGATGCGCTGCTGGAGAGCGTGCGCAGCGCCGGGCTGGTCGTCGAGGCCGTGATCACCGGCGCGCCGCGGCCGCTGCCGCAGGGCGTCGAGCTGTCCGCGTACCGCATCGTCCAGGAGGCGCTGAGCAACACCCTGCGGCACGCGCCGGGCGCCGAGGCGCGGGTGGAGATCTCGTACGTGCTCGGCGGGCTGGGACTGCGTATCGTCAACGGCAGGGCGAGCCGCCTGGCCAAACCGTCGCCGGGGGCCGGACACGGCGTACTGGGAATGCGGGAACGGGTGCAGATGCTGGGCGGGGAGATGACGGCCGACCACACCGAGGAGGGCGGGTTCGAGGTCGCCGCCTTCATCCCGGTGTCGACGGCGCCGGGCGCGGCGGAGGGGAAGACGGCGTGATCCGGGTACTGATCGTGGACGACCAGGTCATGGTCCGTGAGGGCTTCTCGGTGCTGCTGGGCGCGATGCCGGACATCGAGGTGATCGGCGAGGCCGTGGACGGGCGGCAGGCGGTGGCCAAGGTCGCCGAGCTCCGTCCGGACGTGGTGCTGATGGACATCCGGATGCCCGAGATGAACGGGCTGGAGGCGACCCGCGAGATCGTCGCCGCGGACGCGGACGCCAAGGTGCTGGTGCTGACCACCTTCGACCTGGACGAGTACGTGTACCAGGCGCTGCGGTCCGGGGCCAGCGGCTTCCTGCTCAAGGACGCCTCGGCGGGTCAGCTCGCGGAAGGCGTGCGGATCGTGGCGAACGGTGAGGCGCTGCTCGCGCCGGCCGTCACCAAGCGGCTGATCTCGGAGTTCTCCAAGCTCGGTACGCCGCGCCCGCCGACGCAGGAGCGCGTCGGCGACCTCACCGAGCGGGAGACCGAGGTCCTGGTGCTGGTGGCCCAGGGGCTGTCCAACGGTGAGATCGCCGAGCATCTGGTCGTGGCCGAGTCGACGGTGAAGACGCACGTCAGCCGGATTCTGGTGAAGCTGGGGCTGCGCGACCGCACCCAGGCGGCGGTCTTCGCGTACGAGGCCCGGCTGGTCACGCCGGGCGGCTGAGGGGCGGCGGGCCGGTCCGCCGGGTCACAGCCGGGCGATGTCGGACTTGGCCCGCAGCAGGGTGTCGCGGGTGATCACGACGATCCTTTCGTAGTCGGCCCGGCTCGCGTCGCCCGGCAGCTTCGCGTCCAGGTCGGCCGTCATGTCGGTGCCGATGACGGCGAAGCGTCCGTCGCTCAGCTCGAAGAGGTCCGGGCAGCTGCCGTTGCCCATGCTGCCGCGCTCCTGGGGAGTGGCGCCCAACCGTCGAGAGATATCGAGTGCTGTCATCGGGCCGGAATACCCCGGTGGTACGCGGCAGCGCGAGCCGAATTGCGGAAGTTTTTCTTTTCGGTGCAGGCCGTTACACCTGTGAGCGTCTTATTGCTCGGTGTGTTGACCTTCGATCAAACGCAGATTCGGTGTGTGGGGTGCCTGTGCGTTCGTCTGGGTCAGTGCTTCGTCGACGAGGGCGGCGAAGCGGCGCTCGTGCGAATCGGGGTCCATTTCGGCGCGCATGAAGCGGGCCGATTCCCAGTAGCCGCGGAAAGCCGGCGAGGTGACGATGTAGCGCAGGTGGCCGAGGGCCTCCCGGTCGCTCAGCATGTCCAGCTTGTGCGCGAGCATGCTGTGGCAGTAGATCAGATTCGCGTACAGATACTGCCGGTTCTCCTTCTTCGACAGGCCCGGGGCGAACTCGGGCCATACCTCGGCCAGCTCCGGATCGGCGATGCTCATCTTGAGCAGGTCCATGTGCAGGCGCCGCAGGCCGGCCTCGGCGCTGCGGTGCAGTTCGCCCGCCGACCGGCGCATCTCGTCGCGCTGCAACTCCAATTCGGCCCGTTGCAGCCGCATCTCGGCGCGCTGCAGTTCCAGTTCCTGGCGTTGCAGCGAGGTCTCGTCCCGCTGAAGCCGCAGCGTCCTCGCCATGTAGAACAACACCAGTACGGCAGTGGAGGAAGCCGCGGCGCCATAAGCCTGGCCCGCGTTGCCACTTCCCGGGGTACGCAGTCCGGGCACCATCGTCATGACCAGGCTGAACAGCACACAGGCCGCTCCGGCCGCCAGGACGACCCCCAGATTCCGCAGTACCCAGATCGCTGTGCGTGGTCCCATTCCGTTCACGGACACCTCCGCCCGCCCTTGGGCATGAAACCGCGGCGTGCCGGTGCTTTCCGCGCCGCCATCGCCGCTCGCCGGGTTTGTGCCCCGCCGCAAACGCGGACAACCGCGTCCCGTGGCGTGGTGCGGAGCACAGGGGCGCGGAATGCCCCACTCCCGCTCCACTGGTCTTTCCGGGGCGCTCACGGATCAGCGGTGGCGGTATGAGGTCTCTACCAGTTGGAGCGGATCGGGAGCGCGGGCGCCGGACCGGCGTACGCCCCCGGACGGGAATCGCTCCCGCCGTACGGCACATCAGGCGTACGGGGAGTGCGGCGCCGGAGTCCGCCGCGGCTCCGGCGCCGCGCGTGAGGCGGGCCGCCCGGGTCAGCCGATGTCCCGGCGGCGCAGCGCTGCCAGGCCCGCCGCCACGCACACCGCCGTCAGGGCGAGCAGCCACAGGAACGGTGCCGCGGTGGCCTCGTCGCCCGGCAGCTTCGGGAGGTGGCCGAACGGCGACAGGTTCATCACCCACTGGGGGAGCCGGACGGCCGGGCCCACCCAGCCGATGCCGAGGCAGCCGCCGACCACGGCCCAGGTGACGGCCGCGGCCCTGGGCAGCGCGCCGACCAGCAGCACCGCCAGGCCGGTGAGCGTCCAGACCGCCGGGACCTGGGCGAGTGCCGCGCCCACCGCGGGGCCGAGCCGCCCGCCCACGTCACCGGCCGTCAGGCCGTACGTCAGGCCGAGGCCCAGGCCGCCCAGGAGCAGCACGACGGCCGTGCCGCCGAAGGCGACGGCCAGGTGACCGGCTGCCCAGCGCAGCCGGCCGACGGCGCCCGCCAGCACCGGCTCGGCACGGTCGCCGGTCTCCTCGCCGCGCAGCCGGAGCACCGCGCCCGCCGCGTAGATCGCCGCGACCATGCCGAGCATGCCGGTCAGGGCGGACACGAAGGCGTCGGACAGCCCCTGCTGCCCGCCCATCCGCTGGAATATCTCGCGGGTCTGCGCGTTGTCGCCGACCAGGTCGGACGCGCCGTCGACGATGCCGCCGAAGACGGCGCCGGCGAGCAGGAAGCCGGCCGACCAGCCGAACAGGGCGGTCCGCTGGAGCCGCCAGGCCAGGCCGGTGGGGCCGTTCAGGGAGGCGGGCGCGCGGGCCGGACCCGGCCGGGCGGGCAGGAAGCTCATGCCGAGGTCGCGGCGGGCGGTGAGCGCGTACGCGGCGCCGGCCGTGACGGCCGTACCGGCGAGGAAGAGCAGCAGGACCCACCAGCGCTCGCCGGCGAACGCGCGCAGGTGCTCGGCCCAGCCGATGGGCGAGGCCCAGGTCAGCGGGGAGGAGGCGTCCTCGGTGGCGGCGTCGCCCGCGGCCCGCAGGACGAAGGCCGCGCCCAGTACGGCCCCGGCCAGCCCCTTGGCGGCCCGCGCGCTCTCGGTGAGCTGGGCGGTGACCGCGGCCAGTCCCGCGAAGACCAGGCCGGTGCCGCCGACGGCGAGGCCGAGGGCGAGCGAGCCGCCCGCCGGCTGCCCCGCACCGGCCAGTCCGGCGGTGATGAGCAGGGCCAGCGCGGCATCGGCGGTGAGCGCGGCGAGCAGGGCGGCGGTGAGCGGGGCGCGCCGGCCGACCATGGCCGCGGAGAGCAGCTCCTGGCGGCCCGTCTCCTCCTCCTCGCGGGTGTGGCGCACGACGATCAGCAGGCTCATCACGCCGGCCAGCAGCGCGGCGATGCCGCCGATGCGCCAGGCGGTCAGGCCGCCGAGGGAGTCGCTGAACACCGGGCCGTAGACGGCGCGCAGCGAGCCGTTGCCGGTCATCGAACTGGCCACGTCCGCGCGCTTGGCGGGTGTGTCGTAGAGCGTTTCGAGGGCGCTGCTCATGCCGACGACGGTCAGCCCGAGCAGCACCACCCAGGCCGGGATCATCAGCCGGTCGCGGCGCAGGGCCAGGCGCAGCAGGGTGCCGGTGCCGGCCAGGTCGCGGGAGCCGCCGGTGCGGACGGCCGCGGGGAGCGGTACGGCGGTCATCGCAGGGCCGCCTTTCCGGGCGCCGGGGCGGCGGGCGCCGGGGCCTGGGCGCCCCGGGTGCCGTCCTGGTAGTGGCGCAGGAACAGTTCTTCCAGCGTCGGCGGGGTGCTGGTCAGGCTGCGGACCCCGGACCGGCTGAGCGAGCGCAGCACCGCGTCCAGCTTGTCGGTGTCCACCTGGAGGCGGACCCGGTGGCCCTGGATGCCGAGGTCGTGCACGCCGGGCAGGCGGGAGAGCCCGTCGGGCGCGCCGGCCAGTTCGGCGGTCACGCTCGTACGGGTCAGGTGCCGCAGGTCGGCGAGGGAGCCGGACTCGACGGTGCGGCCCTTGCGGATGATGCTGACGCGGTCGCACAGCGCCTCGACCTCGGACAGCACATGGCTGGAGAGCAGCACCGTACGGCCGCGGTCGCGCTCCTCGGCGACGCAGTCCTGGAAGACCTCCTCCATCAGCGGATCCAGCCCGGAGGTCGGCTCGTCGAGGATGAGCAGGTCCACGTCGGAGGCGAACGCGGCGACCAGGGCGACCTTCTGACGGTTGCCCTTGGAGTACGTCCGGCCCTTCTTGGCGGGGTCCAGCTCGAAGCGCTCCAGGAGATCGGCCCGGCGGGCCCGGTCCAGGCCGCCGCGCAGCCGCCCGTAGAGGTCGATGACCTCGCCACCGGAGAGGTTGCGCCACAGCGTGACGTCCCCGGGGACGTACGCGATCCGTCGGTGCAGGGCGACCGCGTCGCGCCACGGGTCCTTGCCCAGCAGCTGCGCGCCACCCCCGTCGGCGCGCAGCAGTCCGAGCAGGACGCGGAGGGTCGTGGACTTGCCCGCGCCGTTGGGGCCGAGGAAGCCGTGCACCTCACCCGCCTCGACGTCGAGGTCGAGACCGTCCAGCGCCTGGGTCCGGCCGAACGCCTTGCGGAGGCCGGACACCGTGATTGCCTTCGTCATGTTTCTGAAAGTACGCTGATTTCACAAACTTGTGAAGTTAAGGAATCGTGTAAAATCGTGGCGGAGTTCCGGGCCGGGGGAGCAGGGGAGAGGATGAGACGGTGAGCGAGCAGGCGGCGCAGCGGCGCGAGGACCAGGACGGGACCCGGGAGCGGGACGAGGAGGCGGTCTCCCGGTTCGTGGAGCGCTTCGCGGCGGAGCTGACCGAGGCGGGCATGCAGCGGATGGCCTCCCGGGTCTTCGCGGCGCTGCTCGCGTCCGACTCCGGCGCCCTGTCCTCGGCCGAACTGGCCGAACAACTGCAGATCAGCCCGGCCGCCGTCTCCGGCGCGGTCCGCTACCTGGTGCAGGTCAACATGGTCCGCCGCGAGCGCGAACCGGGCACCCGCCGGGACCGCTACCGGCTCTACAGCGAGCTCTGGTACGAGAGCCTGGGCAACCGCGACAAGGTCCTGTCCCGCTGGGAGGAAGTGCTGCGGGAGGGCGCCGAGATGCTCGGGCCCGACACGCCCGCCGGCGCCCGGGTCGCCGAGACCGTCGAGTTCTTCGAGTTCATGCAGGGCGAGCTGGTCGCGATGCTGGACCGCTGGCGCGAGCACCGGGCGCGGCAGCCCGGGCGCGAAGGCTGAGGCACCGGACGGGGCGCCCGCGCGTCAGCCGTGCGGCAGCGTCAGCCGCCACGCGTCCGGCTGCACCGTCCACGTACGGGTCCTGACCGGGCCGCCGACCGCCACGTCCGCCCGGTAGCGGAAGTCGGCGCCGGACACGGTCACCGCCCGAGCCCGGGCCCGTACCGGCGGCTCGGCCGCCTGCCAGTGGACGACGACCTCGGCCAGCCCGCCGCCGTCCGCGCCCTCGCCCGGCGTCACCGAGACCCACCGCACCGGCCGGTCCAGGTCCGCCAGCACCACGCCGTCCGCCTCGACCCGCAGCCGGTGGCCGAGGGCGCCGGCGTGGCCTCCGGCGGCCGGGCGGGCCCGGGCGGTCAGCCGTGCCAGGGCCGCGCGGGCCCTGCGCAGCGGTACGCGCCACCACGCCGCGGCGGTGTCCGGGCGGATGTCCGCCCCCGGGCCCGCTTCGGGAACGCGGGGCGGGACCGCGTCGAGGGCCGCCCCGTCCGCGCTCTCGCGGGGCCGCGGCAGGCCCCGCCCACCGGTGCGCTCCCGGCGGCCGGGCCGCCCGCCCGCAGCCGTCTGGGACGGGATGTCCAGGCCGCCGAGCACGATGCCGTCGCTGTCGTCCGTGAGCAGGTGCAGGCTCTGCTCCGTACCGTCCAGGACGGTACGGGCCGCGGCGACGGTGTCCGTCGGCACGCCCAGCGCCCGGGACAGCGCCACCGCGCCCGGCGCGCCCACCGGCACGATCGCCAGGGCCACCCGCCCCAGCTCGCGCTCCTTGTGCAGCAGTGCCACGGCCCGCAGCAGGGCCCGGTCGTCCCCGATCACCACGGGGCGGCGATGGCCGCGGCGGGCGAGCGCCCGCGCGTACTCCTCGGGACCGTCCGGAAGGCAGATCTTCGTGGCCGCGCCCGCGCACAGGACGTCCTTGGCGATCCGTACGGACTCGCCGTCCGCGCTGCGGGCGGCCGGGTCGATGACCACGAGCAGAGGGTGTTCCCGTACCCCGTCCGGGAGGGAGTGCCCAGAAGGCTGCGCCGACACCTCGGTCCTTCCTCAGGTAGCATCTCGGTGCAAGAGCCCCTTGCGCTATTGCGCCAGGGGCTTCGTCTATTCCGGGGCACCGGTTCGACGGCTCCAGCGATGTCGTACGCATGCAACCGCACGCATACGGCCTCGCGCACGTTGGACATGCCCCGCCCGGAAGGGGTGTACGCCTGTGCCCGCACTTGTGCTGCTCGGTGCTCAGTGGGGTGATGAGGGCAAGGGAAAGGCCACCGATCTGCTCGGTGGATCCGTCGATTACGTGGTGCGTTACCAGGGCGGCAACAACGCCGGTCACACGGTTGTCGTAGGCGACCAGAAATACGCGCTGCACCTTCTCCCTTCCGGAATCCTCTCGCCGGGGTGCACCCCGGTGATCGGCAACGGTGTCGTCGTCGACCCGGCGGTCCTGCTCTCCGAGCTGAGCGGACTCAACGAGCGCGGCGTCGACACGTCCAAGCTGGTGATCAGCGGCAACGCGCACCTGATCACGCCGTACAACATCACCGTCGACAAGGTCACGGAACGTTTCCTCGGCAAGCGCAAGATCGGTACGACCGGCCGGGGCATCGGCCCGACGTACGCCGACAAGATCAACCGCACCGGCATCCGGGTGCAGGACCTCTTCGACGAGTCGATCCTGCACCAGAAGGTCGAGGCGGCCCTCGACTTCAAGAACCAGGTGCTGGCCAAGCTCTACAACCACCGCGCGGTGGTCGCCGAGCAGGTCGTCGAGGAGATGCTCAGCTACGCGGACCAGATCCGGGACTACGTGGCCGACACCACCCTCCTGCTGAACAATGCGATCGACGACGGCAAGGTCGTCCTCTTCGAGGGCGGCCAGGGCACGCTGCTCGACGTGGACCACGGCACCTACCCGTTCGTGACCTCCTCCAACCCGACCGCGGGCGGCGCCTGCACCGGTGCGGGGGTCGGCCCCACGAAGATCAGCCGGGTCATCGGCATCCTCAAGGCGTACACCACCCGGGTCGGCGCCGGTCCGTTCCCGACCGAGCTGTTCGACGCGGACGGCGAGGCGCTGCGCACCATCGGCGGCGAGCGCGGTGTGACCACCGGCCGCGACCGGCGCTGCGGCTGGTTCGACGCGGTCATCGCCCGCTACGCGACGCGCGTCAACGGCCTGACCGACTTCTTCCTCACCAAGCTGGACGTGCTCACCGGCTGGGAGCAGATCCCGGTCTGCGTCGCCTACGAGATCGACGGCAAGCGCGTCGAGGAGCTGCCGTACAGCCAGACCGACTTCCACCACGCGAAGCCGATCTACGAGACGCTGCCGGGCTGGTCCGAGGACATCACCAAGGCCAAGACCTTCGGCGAGCTGCCGAAGAACGCGCAGGCGTACGTCAAGGCGCTGGAGGAGATGTCGGGCGCCCCGATCTCGGCGATCGGCGTCGGCCCGGGCCGGGACGAGACGATCGAGATCAACTCGTTCCTGGACTGACGGGTCCGACCGGTCTGCCGGGCCCGAAGGGCCTGCCGGGACCGGCGGCGGTCCCGCCCGTCCATCGCGACGACGGCAGGTGAGCCGCGTCCCGCTCCGACCGGAGCGGGACGCGGCTTCCGTTCCCGGGGGCGGTGCCCTCAGCCCTTCTTCGTGTACGTGAGCGTCGGCTTGCCGTTGTCGAAGACGCGGCGGAGCTTGCCGTCGGGCTGGAGGCGCAGGGTGCTGGGGGCGCCCGCGCTGCAACTGGTCGCCGGGCCCGCCACGACGGTGGTCGGGCCGAGGCGCAGCGGCGGGCCGGGGTTCATGAGGATGGCCTTGAACTCGCAGTGGAACGTGGCGCCGTTCGCTTGCATGGACATGACGGTGTCGCCGACCGCGCCCTGGGTGAGGGTGAAGCGGTAGCCGGGGCCGCCCTTGGCGCTCCTGGCCTCCCACTCGCCCAGGAACTTCTGCGGGATGCCGCCGGGCTCCTTGCCGGCCGCCGCGCCGACCTTGCCGTCCGCCGCGGCCACGGTGCCGCCGTCGGCCTGTGCGGGCGTCCCGTCGCCGTCCTCCGGGCTGAACAGGAGGTAGGCGATGCCGATGCCGGCGGTGGCGAGGCCGAGACCGAGGGCGGCGGCGATCCCGGCGGTGCGGCGGCGGCTCGTGCGGCCGGAGCCGGCGTGACCGGCGTGACCGGTGTGGCCCTTGCGGCGGCGGTTGTGGGCGTGGGCGGCGGTGGCCGAGCGCGGCGGCGAGGCGGCGGAGCCGGCCGGCGGGGGTGTGGGCGCGTGGGCCGGTGCGTACGGGGACGGGCCGGCCGGGCCGGCGGCGGGAGCCGGAGCGGTGGCCGGGGCAGGTGTGGGGGACTGTTCCTGGGCGGCGGCCTGACGGTCCCAGGACCGGTCGGAGTTCTCCCAGGACCGGTCGCCGTTCTCCCACGAACGGTCACCGTTCGTCCGCGACCGGTCCGGGTCCTCGTATGTCCCGTCGGGCGCCTCGTACGCTCCGTTCGGGTTCTCCGCGTCGAGCAGCTCGACCGCGTGCCGCCCCAGCTCGGCGATGAGCGAGCCCGGCAGCCAGGGCTCCTGCCCGTCGTCGTCGGACCTGGTGTACGCGATGAGCTGGTCCGGCGTCGGGCGCTGCGCCGGGTCCTTGGAGAGGCAGGCGGCGACCAGGCTGTGCAGCCCGTACGGCAGCCCGGTCAGGTCGGGGTCCTCCTGGGCGATGCGGTACATCAGCGCGTGCACACCGCTGTCCGCCCCGCTGAACGGCAGCCGCCCGGTTGCCGCGTACATCAGCACCGAGCCGAGGCAGAAGACGTCGGTGGCCGGGGTGACCGGCCGGCCGCGCACCTGCTCGGGCGACATGAAGCCGGGCGAGCCCACGGCCTGGTTGGTGCGGGTCAGCCCGCCGCCGACGGTCACCGCCTCCAGCGCCCGCGCGATGCCGAAGTCGATGACCTTCGGGCCGTCGATGGTGAGCAGGATGTTGGACGGCTTCAGGTCGCGGTGCACGATGCCGGCGGCGTGGATGCTGCGCAGCGCGCCCGCCAGGCCGCCGGCGAGGATGCGTACGGAGCGTTCGGGCAGCGGCGTACGGCCTTCGGTGATCACCTGCCGGAGCGAGGGGCCCGCGATGTAGCCGGTGGCGACCCACGGCGTCTCGGCCTCGGTGTCGGCGTCCAGGACCGGCGCCGTCCACTCGCCGCCGACCCGCCGCGCGGCCTGCACCTCGTGCCGGAACCGGGCCCGGAAGTCGTCCTGGCCGGACAGTTCGGTCTTGACCAGCTTGACGGCGACCGTCCGGCCCCGGTCGGAGCGGGCGAGGTAGACCCGGCCCATGCCGCCCTCGCCCAGCCGGCCCAGCAGCCGGTACGCCCCGATCCGCGGCGGGTCCTGGGGGCCGAGCTGCCCGAGGCGGCCGCGCTCTGCGCGCTCATTCACGTTCCGCTTGCCCTTTCACCTTGTTCGCCCTGTGCTCCCGGACGTGCCCTGCGGGGACGGTGCCGCAGACGCGAACGTTCTGGACGACGCCGCCGGTTTCGGTTCGGTTCCCCGGTGGCCGTACCGGCCGTGGCCCAGCGTGGTGGCGCGAGGCTCGTGGCGGAAGGGGTCGGGCGGCCGGGTGGGCCGGGAGCGGGCTTCGGGACGGCGGGCAGGACGCGGGCGAGAACTCAGTGACCGAGGTTATCGAGCGCCCGGGACAGCGTCTCCACCGCCTCCATGACCGCGCGGAACTCCGCCGGTCCGCCCAGCTGTTCGGACAGCTCGGCGGCGAACGCGCCGTGATCCGGGGTGATTCGCCGCAAAGCGGTCAGACCGTCGTCGGTGAGGGCGAGCAACTTGGCCCGCCGGTGGGCGGGGTTGGGCCGGTATTCGGCCAGCCCCTCGGCCACCACCAGGTCCGCGACCCGCTGCACGCTCTGCCGGGTGATGCCCATCGCCCGCGCGATCCCGGCGACGGGCAGCGGCCCGCCCGCCACCGCGCCGAGCACCTGCCACCGGGCGGTGGTCAGCCCGGCCGGGCGCGCCAGCCTCTCGGACACGCCGAGGAACTGGCCGTTGAGGCGGAAGACACCGAGGGCGGTGCGGCTGAGGAGTTCGGGGGCGGTGGGAGTGGTGGGGCCATTGGGGGCGGGTTCGGTGGGCGGGGTGTGGTCGGCCCCGGTGGCCGGTTCCGGTACGGTCACGCCGCCGCCTCTTCCGCCGCCTCTTCCGCCGCCTCTTCCGCCGCCTCTTCCGCCGCCTCTTCCGCCGCCTCTTCCGCCGCCTGGCCCGCGGCCATCAGGACGGGGAAGGCGCTCGCGTCCGAGTGCCGGAAGAGCCGGAACCACGCGTCGAGCACGTGCGGTTCCATCACGTCCAGTTCGGCGAAGATCTCCCGGGCGAAGGCGGCCGGCTCGGTGGGCCCGGCCGTGATCAGCCCGCGGTCGCGCACCGCGGCGGCTTCCCGGTAGTGCTCGCCGCCCCGGTACCCGTCCTGCGCGGCGAGGTGGTCGGCGGCGCCACTGGTGTGCGTACGGTCGTCGAGCAGTCCCTCGCGGGCCAGTCCGGCGGTGGCGCCGCAGATGGCGGCGACCGGGACGCCCGCGTCCAGGAACGCGCGGGCCTTGCGGGCGAACGGGGCGAGGGTGTCTCCGGCGTCCCACAGGGCGGCGCCGGGCAGCAGCAACAGCGCGCTGTCCTCGGGGGCGAGGGCGTCGAGCGCGAGGTCGGGCGTGATCCGTGCGCCGCCCATGGTGGTCACCGGACGTCCGTCCGCGAGGCCGACGGTCACGACGTCGAAGCCGGTGCGGCCGACGCGGAAGGCGTGGCCCGTGCGCAGGTGGGCCGTGGCGTGGCCGTACTCCCAGTCGGCGAGCGTGTCGTAGACGGCGAGGTGGACGGTGGCGCGGGGCCGGGCGGTCGGACGGGTCATGGTGACTCCCCCTGGTGAGCGGGCCGGGCCGCGGGGTGCGGCGCGAGGCCCGATGACAGCATGTTGTCGTAATGGCAGAAGGCTGTCAAAGAGGTGGCCGGGTATCCGCCGTCCGGGTGGGCCGGGTGTGTCAACCCGCGGGGACGCGTTAACCCGCGGGGAGGGGTGGAGTTAACCCGTCCGTTCCTAGCGTCTGACGCGTACCGATCAGCGACCGACAGGAGACGCGCCATGGAGACACTGGGGCAGCTGGCCGCCCACCTCGTGCTCGACCTCGCCGCGGTGAGCGTGCTGACGTTCGCCATCTACTACCCGCGCCACCGGCGCCGCGACCTGGTGCCCGCCTACTTGGCGCTGAACGTCGCGCTGTTCGCGGTCGTCTCGGCGCTGGCCCAGGTCGGCGAGGGGGGCACGGCGCTCGGCTTCGGTCTGTTCGGCGTGCTGTCGATCATCCGGCTGCGCTCCGACTCGATCCAGCACGAGGAGGTCGCCTACTACTTCACGACCCTGGTCCTCGGCCTGCTGTGCGGCCTGCCGCACCTGGACTTCGGCATCGCCGCATCGTTCGCCGTACTGCTCCTCGTGGTCATGTACGGCGCCGACCACCCGCGTCTGATGTCCCGCACCTGCCGCACCGTCGTCACCCTCGACGTCGTGCACACCGACAACCGCTCCCTCCACGAGGAGCTGGTGCGCCGGCTCGGCGAGCCGCTCAACTGGACGGTCAAGGAAGTCGACTATGTCCGGGACCTGATGGTGGTGGACGTCCGCTTCCGCCTGCCGGAACCTTTCGGCAGGCCCGCTCGTACGACCTCACAGCGCGGCCACCGCAGCCGGCCCCGCACGATCACCCGTTCCCCCGCGCATCCGCAGCCCCGTCCCCTGTCCGAGGAGACCGTGTGATTCCCGCCGTACGGGCCATCGCCCGCGCCGCCATGGCCGCGCGCCCGATAACCCTCTCCGAACTCCAGGCCCGCGCGGAGCTGATGGCCCGCATCGACCACAGCTACCTCGTACCGGTCGAGATCTTCGCGGACTTCGCGGCCCGGCTGACCGACCCGCACCGGCCGGGCGGCCCGTACCACGCGCTGTGCATCAACGGCCGCCGCTGGTTCGGCTACCACTCCGTCTACTACGACACGCCCGACCTGCGGGCCTTCCACGACCACCGGCAGGGACGGCGGTACCGCTACAAGATCCGCGAGCGGCTGTACGAGGACTCCGGCGAGCGGCAGTTCGAGATCAAGCTCAAGGGACGGCGCGGCGAGACGGTCAAGCGGCGGCGGCCACTGCTGCCCGGCGAGGCGACGCTGGGGCGCGGCCCGCGCGGCTTCCTGGCCGCCGTCCTGCACGGCACGTACGGCATCGCCGCGCCCGAGTACCTGGTGCCGTCGCTGGTGACCGACTACCGGCGCGCCACATTCGTCGCCGACGACCAGCGCATCACCTGCGACGCCGCCCTGGTCTGCCGGGACGCGGGCACCGGCCGCAGTGTACGGGCCGACGGCGGCCTGGTCCTGGTCGAGACCAAGACCGCGGTCACCGGCCACCTGACGGACGCGGACCGGCTGCTGCACACCTACGGGCTGCGCGCCGCCGAGTTCACCAAGTACTGCGGGGCGCTGGCCGCGCTGCGCCCGGGGCTGACGGACAACCAGTGGCGGCGTGCGGTGCGGATGGCGT
The DNA here is from genome assembly GCF_044327805.1 of Streptomyces sp. NPDC018019. Taxonomy (NCBI): domain Bacteria; kingdom Bacillati; phylum Actinomycetota; class Actinomycetes; order Kitasatosporales; family Streptomycetaceae; genus Streptomyces; species Streptomyces sp. NPDC018019. The sequence continues at coordinate 89,562 of NZ_JBIRGD010000021.1, forward strand.
TCCCGGGAGCGGGGGCCGGCGGGCCCGCCACCGGTATGCGGGTCACCGCTGGTTGACCGCTGCTCGACCGCTGGTTGTCCATGGCTGACCATCGGCTGATCGACCGCTGATCGGCCACGGGGTGTCCGTCGGCAGGCCGTCGGCTGATCCACCGCTGGTCGATCACGGGCTGTCCGCCGGCTGTCCGACGACCGGCCGGTTGACGGCCTCTCAGGCGCTGCGGTCCGGCTCGGCCGCCGTACCGAAGCGGGCCGTGACGCGGGCGCCGCCGCCGGCCGCCGTGCCGCACTCCAGCGAGCCGTCCGCCTCCTCCGCCGCCCGGCGCACGATGTCCAGGCCCAGGCCCGTCGAGCCGCCGCCGCTGCGGCCGCGCTCCGGGACGTGGCCCGCGGGGAAGCCGGGCCCGTCGTCCTCGACGGTCAGACGGCCGGTGCCCGCGTCCTCCCGGGCGACGGTGACGCGCAGGCCGGCGCCGTCCGGGGTGTGGTCGAAGACGTTGCCGATCAGGGCGTCGACGGCGGCGGCGAGACCGGCCGGGTCGGCCCGTACGGGGACCGGGCCGCCGGGGGCCGCGAAGCCCAGCTCCCGGCCCTGGTCCTCCGCCAGCGGGCGCCAGAAGTCGGCGCGTTCGCGGGCCACGGCGGCCAGGTCCGCATGGGCGGGCCGCTGCGCGGCGGGGACCGGGGCCGGTCCTTTCCGGGCGGTCGCCACCGTGCGCACGGGCTCGCGCAGCGGTGTGCGCGCCGTACGGATGACCTCGTCGACGCTGCGCTCCAGCGCCGCCACGTCCGCCGCGATCCGCTCCGCCTCCGCCGGGTCGCGCAGCCCTTCCGCGTCCAGGCGCAGCACCGCGACGGGGGTGCGCAGCCGGTGCGCGAGGTCGGCCGCGTTCTCGCGTTCGGCGGTCAGGAAGCCGTCGATGCGGTCGGCCAGGTGGTTCACCTCGCGCGCCACCGCGCGCAGCTCGGGCGGCCCGGAGGGCTCGGCACGGGCCGCCAGGTCGCCCGCGGCCAGCCGGTCGGCGACCTGGGACAGCCGGCGGGCGGAGCCGACGAGGCGGGCGCCGAGCCGGTCGGCGACCAGCAGTCCGAGCAGCACCAGCGCCGCGCCGATCCCGGCGATCTCCAGCGAGGAGGCCAGCGTGCCCGCGTACAGCTGGTCCTCCGTGAGCGCGACGAGGACGACCGCGGTGCCGCCCGCCACGCCCTGGACCGGCACCAGCACGGTCCGGCCCCCGCCCGGCGGCTCGTAGGTGAACGCCCGGCCGTAGCGGGCCAGCCGGACCGCGTCGGTGACGGGCGTGGCGGGCCCCAGCACGGTGCCGTCCGCGAGCACGACGGACGTACGGGGGAGGCCGGGGCCGTTGGCGGAGTCGACGATGCCCGCGGCGGCCCGGTGCGCGTCCGGGGCCGCGCCGGGACCGCCGCCCCGCGCACCGGCCAGCGCCTGGCCGACGCCGGTGGCCAGCGAGTGGGCGCGGGAGGTGGCGTCGGCGGTGGCCCGGTCGGCGGCGTGGCTGCGGGTGAGCAGGGCCAGCGGCACCAGCAGGGCGGCGAGCACCAGGGCGGTGGTCGCGGCGGTCAGGAGGAGGAGGCTGCGGCGCATGGTTACGGCCCGGCCGGGGCCGGCGTGTCCGGCAGGTCCGGTCCGCCTGGCCTGTTCGGCAGGTCCGGTCCGTCCGGTCCGTCCGGCCCATTCGGCAGGTCCGGCAGATCCGGTCCGTCCGCCGGGTCCGGGGCCGCCAGCTTGACCCCCACCGTACGGACCGTGTGCAGGTAGCGCGGATGCTGCGCCGTCTCGCCCAGCTTGCGGCGCAGCCACGACAGATGGACGTCCACCGTCTTGTCCGCGCCGCCCAGCGGCTGCTGCCACACCTCCGCCAGCAGCTCCCGCCGGGAGATCACCTGCCCGGCCCGCCGCGCCAGATACGCCAGCAGGTCGAACTCCCGGGGCGTGAGGTCCAGCGGCGCCCCGTCCAGGGACACCTCGCGCGCCGCGGTGTCCACCAGCAGACCGCCGACCCGCAGCGCGGGCTCCGGCGCGGCGGTGCCGAGGCGGCGCAGCACCGCCTTGATACGCGCGTCCAGCTGGGCGGCCCCGAACGGCTTGACGATGTAGTCGTCGGCGCCGTCCCCGAGGACCGCGACCATGTCCGGCTCCTCGTCGCGCGCGGTGGCCACGATCACCGGTACGTCGCTGACCGCCCGCAGCATCCGCAGCACCTGCGCGCCGTCCACGTCCGGCAGCCCGAGGTCCAGGACGACGAGGTCCGGACGGTCGGTCACGGCGGCGTCCAGGCCGGACATGCCGGTCGCCGCGGTGGCCACGGCGTGGCCGCGGTCGCGCAGCGCGCGCAGCAGCGCACCGCGCAGTTGAGGGTCGTCCTCGACGACGAGGAGGTGGGACATGCCCGTCACCGTAACCAGGCCGGGTGCCGCCGCGGGAGACGACGCGGGGCGTCGGCGGCGGCCGGGCCAGGGGTTTGTCCGGGCCTTAACCGGACGTTAGGAATGGGTGCGGGAGGGTGGCCGGGACGGTGATCGCAGGCCGTACGGCTCCCCGGGGCGCGCGGCAGGACGGCAGGAGGGACGCGCGATGGCGTGGCGCAGTGTGGCGGCGACGGCGGCCTGGGTGTGTGCGGTGGCCGGGGCGGGCGCCCTCGGTGCCTGGTCCCTGGCGAGCGCCGACACCGGCGGGCGCAACGCGCGGGCGGTCCCGCTGGACGACGGCGCCGTACGGGACAAGCTCGCCGCGGCCCGCGCCGCCTCACCGGCACCGGAGCCCTCCTCGGGCACGTCCTCGGGCGCCCCCTCCGGTACGCCCTCCGGCCCGGCCGCGACCGGTTCGTCGCCCGGTTCCCCGTCCGGTTCCCCGGCCCGTCCCGTGGCCGGCGGCACGGTCCGGCTGGCCGGCGGCAGCGCCACCGCCGAGTGCCGTACGGACGGCCGGATCTATCTCACGGTCTGGAGCCCGGCCACCGGCTACCGCGCGGACGACGTACGGCGCGGGCCGGCCGCCACCGCCGCGATCGAGTTCGAGCCGCTCGACGACCACGCCGGGGACGATCACACGTACACGCTGCGCTGTACGGCGGACGGCCGCCCGCAGGCCGCATCGGCCCCGGACGACGATGACGACGACTGAGCCGCCGCCTTGAGACGCCGGGGCCCGTGAGCGGCCGGGGCCTGCCTCTTGAGACGCCAGGGCCCGTGAGCCGCCGGGGTCCGCGTGAGCTGCGGGGCCCGTCCCCGAGCCACCGGGCCCGCCCTGGAGTTTCCTACAGCCCCACCGACAGTCTGTCCGCGCCCGTGCTGAGCGCCATACACAGTGTCGGTACCTGCGGCCGCGCGCTGATCCCTAGGCTGAGGGCGTCCGCCCTTCCGTGTCCCCGGGTGGGCCCGAGCGATCCGAGGTGGAGACCGTGACCACGACGCAACCCGACCCGGCAGCCGGCGCGGCGGTGAAGGCCGCCGACCGCGCGCACGTCTTCCACTCCTGGTCCGCGCAGGGCCTGATCGACCCGCTGCCGGTCGCCGGCGCCGAGGGCTCGTACTTCTGGGACTACGACGGCAACCGCTACCTCGACTTCTCGTCCCAGCTGGTCAACACCAACATCGGCCACCAGCACCCGAAGGTCGTCGCCGCGATCCAGGAGCAGGCCGGGAAGCTGTGCACGATCGCGCCGGGCTTCGCCGTGGACGTACGGGCCGAGGCCGCCCGGCTGGTCGCCGAACGCACCCCGGGCGACCTGGACAAGATCTTCTTCACCAACGGCGGCGCCGAGGCCGTGGAGAACGCGGTCCGCATGGCCCGGCTGCACACCGGCCGCGCCAAGGTGCTCTCCACCTACCGCTCGTACCACGGCGCCACCGCCGCCGCGATCAACCTGACCGGCGACCCGCGCCGCTGGCCCTCCGACACCGCCTCGGCCGGTGTCGTGCACTTCTGGGGCCCGTTCCCGTACCGCTCGCCCTTCCACGCGGAGAACGAGGCCCAGGAGTGCGAGCGCGCCCTCGCCCACCTGGAGGACACCATCGCGTTCGAGGGACCGCAGTCCATCGCCGCGGTCATCCTGGAGACCGTGCCCGGCACCGCCGGGATCATGGTCCCCCCGCCCGGCTACCTGGCCGGCGTCCGCGAGATCTGCGACCGGCACGGCATCGTCTTCATCCTGGACGAGGTCATGGCGGGCTTCGGCCGTACGGGCCGCTGGTTCGCCGCGGACCACTTCGGTGTCACGCCGGACCTGCTGACCTTCGCCAAGGGCGTCAACTCCGGCTACGTACCGCTGGGCGGCGTCGCCCTCTCCGCCGAGATCGCCGCCACCTTCGACCGGCGCCCCTACCCGGGCGGCCTGACCTACTCCGGCCACCCGCTGGCCTGCGCCTCCGCCGTCGCCACGATCAACGCGATGGCCGAGGAGAAGATCGTGGAGAACGCCGCGGAGATCGGCGAGAAGGTCATCGGGCCGGAGCTGCGCGCCCTCGCGGAACGGCACCCCTCGGTCGGCGAGGTGCGCGGGCTGGGCGTCTTCTGGGCGCTGGAGCTGGTCAGGAACAAGGAGACCCGCGAGCCGCTGGTCCCGTACAACGCGTCCGGCGCGGCGGGCGCCCCGATGGCGGAGTTCGCGGCGGCCTGCAAGCGCGGCGGCCTGTGGCCCTTCGTGAACATGAACCGCACCCACGTCGTGCCGCCCTGCACCATCACCGAGGCCGAGGCCAAGGAGGGCCTGGCCGCGCTCGACGCGGCGCTGACGGCGGCGGACGCCCACACGGTCTGAGACGGGACGCCGCTCCGGCCGCCGAGGCTCCCGGCAGCCGCCCGAGGCCGTCCGACCGGGGTCCGTCCGTCCGAGGCCCATTCGCCCCAGTCCCCCGGCACCCGCCGGGGGCCCCAGCAGGCCCGCCCGTCCCGGGCCTGCCCCCGCACCATCGTCGCCCCGCCCGTCCCCCTCGCCTATCGTGAGGGCCAGGGCCGCTCTCCTCGCATGCGGTCGTACGGACCAGCCGGCCCACGAGGCCGCCGAAGGAGACGGACACGATGCCCGCCGGCCCAGGCAGCGGAGTCATACGGCGCAACACGCTGCGCCAGCAGATCGCCGACGCGCTGCGCGACGAGGTGCTGGCCGGGCGGCTGCCCTGCGGACACCAGTTCACGGTCAAGGAGATCGCCGAGCAGTACGGGGTCTCCGCGACGCCCGTGCGCGAGGCCCTGCTCGACCTGTGCGCCCAGGGGCTCCTGGACGTCGAGCAGCACCGCGGCTTCCGGGTGCACGCGTTCACGGCCGCCGACTACCGGGCCATGGTCGAGGCCCGCACCCTGATCGTCGAGGGCATCTTCCGCACCCGCGCGGAGCGTGCGCTGAGCACCGCGCCCCCCGCGGTGCTCATGTCCGTCAGGCGCCGCGCCGAGGAGGCGGAACGGGCCGCGCGCGCGGGCGACTTGGACGTCCTGATCGGCTACGACCTGCGCTTCTGGCGTGAACTGGGCAGCCTGGTGGGTAACCCGTACATCAGTGACTTCCTGGACCGGGTGCGGGTGCAGAGCTGGGTCTTCGCCGTACCGCTGCTGCGCCGCGAGACGGATCTGCGCGGCCGGCTGTGGCACGGTCACCGGGACCTGGTCGGCGCCGTCGTCCGGCACGACCTGGCCGAGGCGCAGCGGCTGGTGCGCGAGTACAACGAGCACTCCCTCGCCCTCGTCGGTGGTCCCTGCTAGCACTACGCTGTCCCGACCGCCCCCCACCCGACCGGAAGCGAGCTCATACGTGGCATGTGACCTGTGGCTGGTCCCCCTTGTCGATGTGCTGTGCCACAGCCCCGACAACCCCTTCTCCGAAGAGATCGCCGCCTACGACAAGGCCCTCACGGAAGCGGGACTGCCGCCCGTCCCCGTCTTCAGCTACATGCCCGGCCTGTCCGGGGACGTCGCCCCGGTCGCGGGCTTCGACTACGACGCGCTGCACTTCCTGCGGCGCGCCTACCTGCTGCGGATATGCGGGCTGGAGGTGACGCCGGTGGACGAACTGGGCGGGGACTACGAGCAGTTGCTGGAGATGTTCGAGACCACGGCCAAGGAGTCCCACCTGGTCTGGCACTACGACCACGCCGGGGCGTACGTCCCGGTCGACTTCCCGCACCCGCTGGCCACCGACGAACTCCTGGAGGGCGGCGGCCCGCTGGGCTCCGCGCACGGCCTGCTGCGCGACCTGGAGCTGGTCGCGCCGTCCATCGGTATCGATCCGGCCAATCCGCCGGCCGCGCCCGAAGCGCCGTCCCGGCCCACCACCCTGGAGGAACGGGTGGGCGGGCCGCCCCTGGACGACAGTCCGTTCGCGCGGGAGCGGCACGTCTGGCTGGGGCTGCACGCAGCGGCGACGCGGAGCTTGGGCCAGGGCTCGATGATCGTGTTCAGCTGACCGTCGCCGTCCCCTCGGCGCCCGGCGCCTGAGGTCCGGCACTCGGTGTCCGGTGCCCGGCATCCGGTGCCCGGCGCCTGGGGTCCGGCGGCGGCCGACGGGACCCGGTATCCGGTATCCGGTATGCGGTGTGCGGGCCGGTGTGCGGAGCGCTCGGCGCGGCGCGCGGTGCCGCGCGAGCGGGCGCGCGCCTCAGCGTGGTGGCTCGGGTGGCCGCTGCCGCGGCATGTTCGGGCGGGTGCCCGGCGGGAGCGTGATCCGGCCAGGTTGCGGACCGCCGGGTTCCGGCCGTTGCCCCCACTGCGCCGTGGCCCGGGCGGCGGGCGGCAGCGGGCCCGGCCGGAACTGGGACATCCAGTCGGCGGTCTCGGCCCGCACCAGCTCCGCGATGTCCTCGTTGAAGCGGCGCAGCACGCCCAGGCAGCGCTCCGCCGCCTCGCTGGCGGTGCCCTCCGTCGGGCCCAGGACCTCGCGTACGTTCTCCGACGCCCAGTCGAACTGGAGCGCGTCCAGCCGCCGTTGCACCGCCTGCGCGGTCGCCACGTCCCGCATCCAGCCGGCCGTCACCCCGAAGAACCGGTCGCTGCCGACGCACACCGCCGCCACCAGCAGCGCCAGGTACCCCCACTTCGCCCCGCCGGGGGCCACCCCGGTCAGGTCCAGCAGCGGCATCAGGCCGCCCACCGCCACGCCGGCGGCGGCGCCGAGCCGCAGCGCCCGCGCGCCGCGCCGCTTGGCCACCCGGTCGTGCAGGTACCAGGAGGCGGCCTGCAGGGCGCCCGCCTCGACCCAGTGGTACAGCTCGTCGAGGCGTTCAGCCGGCTCGCCCCAGTCCCCGAGCGGGAAGGGGCGGCCGCCCAGGTCGCCGCGACCGCGGCCGCCCCCAGGCCCGCGCTCCTCCCGAGGGGGCCCCTCGGGCTGCATCTCCGGCTGACTCACCCGTGCACTCCCTCAGCAGATACGTGCGATGCACGCGGTACGTACGAGACAACCGGTGCGCCCCACCTTCCTACCGCCGAACGGTGGGCCTCGCCCCCAAGATCGCTTTATTTCCGCCCGGAAGTGGTGCGGAATCCGGTATAGGGCCATGCCCGCTCTCACTCGAAAGAGTTGCCACTGCCCGGCGTCGCCCGGTTTCCCCGGCTTCCGCCCGCCTCGTCCCCGCGCCCCGCCCGGCTGTACGGGGCCCCTCAGGGGCGCCGCCCGGGGCCGGGGCCGACGGCGACTAGGCTGCACACGTGAAGGTCCTCGTCATCGGCGGCGGCGCCCGCGAACACGCCCTGTGCCGCTCACTGTCCCTCGACCCCGACGTCACCGCGCTGCACTGCGCCCCCGGCAACGCCGGTATCGCGGAAGTGGCCGAGCTGCACACCGTCGACGCCGTCGACGGCGCGGCCGTGGCAGACCTGGCGCGGCGCCTGGAAGCGGACCTGGTGGTGGTCGGTCCCGAAGCGCCCCTGGTCGCCGGTGTAGCCGACGCCGTCCGCGAACGCGGCATCCCGGTCTTCGGCCCGTCCGCGCGCGCGGCCGAGCTGGAGGGCTCCAAGGCGTTCGCCAAGGACGTGATGGCCGCCGCCGGGGTGCCCACCGCCCGCAGCTACCTGTGCACCACCCCCGCGGAGATCGACGAGGCGCTGGACGCGTTCGGCGCCCCGTACGTGGTCAAGGACGACGGCCTGGCGGCCGGCAAGGGCGTCGTCGTCACCGAGGACGTCGTGGCCGCCCGCGCACACGCGCTGGCCTGCGACCGCGTCGTCATCGAGGAATTCCTCGACGGCCCGGAGGTCTCGCTGTTCGCGGTGACCGACGGCGAGACGGTCGTGCCGTTGCAGCCCGCCCAGGACTTCAAGCGCGCCCACGACGCCGACCAGGGCCCGAACACCGGTGGCATGGGCGCGTACAGCCCGCTGCCCTGGGCCGACCCCAAGCTGGTCGACGAGGTGCTGCAAACGGTGCTGCAGCCCACCGTCGACGAGCTGCGCCGCCGCGGCACGCCCTTCTCCGGGCTGCTGTACGCGGGCCTGGCGATCACCTCGCGCGGCGTGCGCGTCATCGAGTTCAACGCGCGCTTCGGCGACCCCGAGACCCAGGTCGTGCTGGCCCGGCTGCGCACCCCGCTGTCCGCGCTGCTGCACGCCGCCGCGACCGGCACGCTCGCCACGCTGCCGCCGCTGCGCTGGAGCGACGACGCGGCGGTGACGGTCGTCGTCGCCGCGCACAACTACCCGGGTACGCCGCGCACCGGCGACCCGATCGGCGGCCTGACCGAGGTCGCGGAGCAGGACGCCCCCGGCGCGTACGTCCTGCACGCCGGCACGAAGAAGGACGCCGCCACCGGTGAGGTCGTCAGCGCGGGCGGCCGGGTGCTGTCCGTGACGGCCACCGGCACCGACCTGACCGTGGCCCGGGAGCGCGCCTACCGGGCGGTCGGCCGGATCACGCTGGACGGGTCCCACCACCGCACGGACATCGCCGCGCGGGCGGCGGGGGAGAGCTGAGGGGCGGGCCGCCTCCTTCCCCGTCCCGGCTCCGGCCCGCGCCGGAGGATTTTGGCCGGGATGGGGCTCCCGGCTTTGCCCAAAGCCATTCCATCGAGTGACCGCGCCGCTATCCGGCTGACGGGGCGGGACGCCCCAACTAGGGTTCCCCGCAAGCGTCCTGTGGCGCCCGTGCCGCCCGGCGGCACGGCTGTCACGGCGGCGTCCGGCAAGTGGCTCACCGGCATTGCGATGTCAGTGGCCGGTGCCACAGTGGTGGAGAGTGAGCAACGCCGTCGGAGCCGTCCGCGACCCCGGCACCGTTGCCCCGCTCTTGTCGTCCCGTGTTCTCTTCGTCCCGTTGATCAGGACAGCAGGGGGTGTACAGGCTGGTGGCAGGTCCGGAAGCAGGAGCAGAGGCGGCGCGCGCCCGCGCGCTCGCGGTGCTGCGGATCCGCGGCGCGGCGCTGGGCGTGGCCCTGGTGCCCGCGGCGGTGGCCGTGGTGCTGCTCGTCGGCGGACTGACCGGCCGCATCGGCCGCGCCGATCCCGTCACGAGTTCCACCGGCTGGGACACGGCGCGCTGGGTGGTGACCGGCCTCGCGCTGGTCGTGCTGCTCCTGGCGGCGCTCGTCACGGCCGTCATCGTCCGGGCCCGGCCCGCGCTGAGTCCGTCCGTCCCCATAGCGGAGGAGTCCGCACCCGACCTGTACCACCTCGTACGGGACCTGGCCGACCGCCTGGAAGTGCCGGCGCCCTCCGCGATAGCCCTGACGCCCGACTGCGACAGCTGGCTGGAGGACCGTACGCACCGCGCACACGGCGCGCCGCGCGGCAACGGGGCGGACGGCCGGGGAGCGGGCGCGGGAGCGCGCGGCGAGGCGCGCGCCGTGCAGGCGCCGGTCCTGGTGATCGGCTCGCCGTTCATGTGGTGGATGCGGGTGGCCGAGCTGCGCGCGCTGCTGGCCCCCGTCGTGGCCGGCACCGGCCCGTCCGCCAACCCGGACATAGCCGCGGCCCGCCGTTTCGTCCGGGGTCTGGACGCCGCGGTGGCGGTCTCGACGCGTGCCAAGAGCCCCCTGAGCGCGCCGGCGCCCGCGTTCGTCGGCTGGGTCGCGCGCCTGCTGCTGCGCGCCTGCCGCGAGCACGCCATGGAGATGGAACGATGCGTCGCCGCCGCCGCCTCCGAACGGGCCCAGAACGTCGACTACGGCCTGCGGATCGTCGCCCAGGAGCAGGTCGGGCTGGCGTACGCGGGCTGGGACCGGCTGCTGACCAGGGTCGCGCTGCCCGCCTGGCGCCTGGGCCGCTGGCCCTCCCGGCTGGACGCCGGCGTGGTGTCCGCGCTCACCGAGCTGTCCCGCCGTGACCGGCTGGCCGAAGGTTTCACCTCGCGCCTGGGCGAGCGCCCCGCGTGCGACCTCCTGGAGGAGCCCGGCGCCGTGGACCGCGCCGCCTCCCTCCTCGCCGCCCGCCTCTTCCACGGCGGCCCGGCCGAACCGGGCCCCGACTGGTCCCCGGTCGGCTGGCAGCAGTATCCGGAAGAGGTCGTGGACCGTAAGTGGCGCCTGGAAGCGGCGCGGCTGCACCGCGTACTGGACGCCCTCCCGCCGGACGCGGGCGGCACCAGTCCACCGCGCGCCCCGGCGGCGCCGGAGCACGTCGCCCGCCCCGACTGCCGCATACCGCGCCCGGCACCGCGGTCGCCGGAGCCGCAGGCCCCGGAGCACCTGACGTCCCCGGCAGCGGGGGAGCGCACCGCGGACGCGCCTCCGGGCCCGGAGGCGGCGGCTCCGGAGGGCCTGACGAGCCCGGAGGACCGATCGGCTTCGGACCGGACAACGGATTCGACAACGGATTCGGACCGCGACGCTTCGGACCGCGAAGCTCCACACCGGCCGACGTACCTGGAGAAACGGACGGTGGCGGAGCCCCAGCCCGCCGAGGAGCCCCGGGCCACCGCGCAGCCCTCAGCAACCGGGGAAGCCCCGGCCACCGCGGATGGCCCGGCCACCGCGGACGGCCCGGCGAGCCCGGATGCCGCGGCTTTCCCGGATCCCTCGGTGCCCCCGGAGGTCCTCCCCGAGGCCGTCCCGGACTCCTCGGCCCCCCTGGACTCCTCACCCCCTCCGGACACCCCGCCCGCCCCCGGCCTGGCCGCGGAATCGCGTCCGTCCGTTCCGGCCCGGTCCGCCGATCCCGGTCCGGCGAGTTCCGGGCCCACGCTGATCCGGGTCATCGAGCGGCTGGTGGCCGACGGGCAGACGAGCGATCTCGTCGCCGCGCGGCTCGGTGCCGAGGTGGCGCGCGAGGAGCGCGCGGAGGCGGCGCGCCAGGCGGCCCGCGGGCCGGTGGCCGACGGCCCGGACGCGGGCGTGTCCTGGGGCGACGGTCTCGCGGACGGGCTGCCGCTGTTCCCGATGCAGCCCCCGCGCACGGGCCGTGAGCTGCTCGCCGACCACGTCACCGCGATGGTCTGCTGCGCCGCCGTGGACACCGCCGGCGCCGCCCCCGGCCTGGACTGGCTGGACGGCCCGATCCTGCTCGTCGACGGGGTGCGCCGCTCGGACCTGGGACACCCGGTGCTCCGGCTCGTCGACGACGGCGACGCCGGACCGCTCGGCGACTGGCTCGGCGAGGTCGGGGTGCGCCCCGAGAAACCGGTCCGGCTCGTGTGAGGGCGCCGACGGCGCGCAAGGGGCGTACAGGGGCGCATTGAGGGGCATGAAGAAGGCGAGTGCGCCTGTTGTGGGCGCCCACTCCGCATCACCCGCACGACCGGGCTGAATGTTTCCCTCCAGTTCGTCGTTCATGGCCGGAACCGTCGCGAATTCACGACGAAGGGTGACGGAGCAAGTGCGTAATGTGATGTGCTGGGATCGGCCCCAGTCGTTCAATCGAGCACGAAATCTGAGTGCCGCGGCGGCCTGCTCAGTCGGCGGGGGGACGCAGGGAGGGGAGTACGAGGTGGGGACGGAGCAGATCCGGCGCTGGGAGTCGGGAGCGCTTGCGCACGCGGTCACGGACCCGTTCGGACAGGGCCCGCTGCCCTGGCTGCGCGGCAGCGAGAACTACTTCGACTCCGGTCAGGTGGTCCCCTGGTACGTGGACCCGGCGGTCGCCCCCGGCGAGAAGCGCCTGCCCTCGCCCCGCTCCAGCGCCGGCCCCCGTACGGCCGACGACGTGCGCCAGCAGATCAAGGGCTTCGTGAGCACCGGCGCGGTGGCCCCCGGTGAGGCCATCGACTTCCGGGTCTCGGTCGATCCGCCGCAGCCCTTCAGCATCGACATCTACCGCATCGGCCACTACGCGGGCACCGGCGCCTCCAAGATCACCACGAGCCCGCGGCTGGCCGGCATCGTGCAGCCCGCGCCGCTCGCCGCCGACCGCACGGTCTCCTGCCACCACTGGTGGCTGTCCTGGCGTCTCCAGGTCCCCACGTACTGGAAACTGGGCGCCTACGTCGCCGTCCTGACCACCGCCGACGGGCACCGCAGCCATGTCCCGTTCACGGTCCGCGACACCCACCCCGCCGACCTCCTGCTGCTCCTGCCCGACATCACCTGGCAGGCGTACAACCTCTACCCGGAGGACGGGCGGACCGGTGCCAGCCTGTACCACGCCTGGGACGCGGACGGTTCGCTGCTCGGCGAGGCCGACGCCGCCACCACCGTCTCCTTCGACCGGCCGTACGCGGGCGCCGGCCTGCCGCTGCACGTGGGCCACGCCTACGACTTCATCCGCTGGGCCGAGCGCTACGGCTACGACCTCGCGTACGCCGACGCCCGCGACCTGCACGCCGGGCTGGTCGACCCGTCCCGCTACCGCGGCCTGGTCTTCCCCGGCCACGACGAGTACTGGTCCCAGCCCATGCGCCGGACCGCCGAACTGGCCCGCGACAGCGGCACCTCGCTCGTCTTCCTGTCCGCCAACACCATGTACTGGCAGGTCGAACTGGCCCCCTCGCCGGCCGGCCCGGACTCGCTGCTCAGCTGCCGCAAACGCCAAGGGCCCGGCAAACCAGCCCTGTGGCGCGAGGCCGGCGACCCGGAGCAGCTGCTGATGGGCATCCAGTACGCGGGCCGGGTGCCGGAGCCCGCGCCGCTGGTCGTCCGGAACGCGGACCACTGGATGTGGGAGGCGACCGGCGCCCACGAGGGGGATGAGCTGCCCGGCCTGGTCGCCGGCGAGGCCGACCGCTACTTCCCCCGTACGGCCCTTCCGGAGCACAGCCACCGCATCCTGCTGGCCCACTCCCCGTACATGGACAGCGAGGGCACGCGCCGCCACCAGGAGACGTCGCTGTACCGCGCCCTCAGCGGCGCCCTGGTCTTCGCTTCCGGCACCTTCGCCTGGTCCCCGGCCCTGGACCGCCCCGGCCACGTGGACGAGCGCATCCAGCGCGCCACGGCCAACCTGCTCGACCGCATCTGCAAGCGCGACTGACCGGGGGCGGACCGGCCCCGTCGCCGGTCCGCCGCTACCGCGCCGCGATCGGCCCCAGCTCGCGCGCCAGCGCCACGGTCAGCGCCCGGAAGATCCGCACCTCGGGGTTGGGGTCGCCCGCCCGCGTCACGAGCACGCTGTGTGCGCACGGCGCGTCCAGCACCGGCACGTACACGGTCCCGGGCCACGGGTAGTAGCGGGCGAAGGACTTCAGCCCGGAGCCCGCCCCGCGGCCCGCCGCGACGCTGGTCAGCACGTCGTGCGGGGTCAGCGCGCAGTCCGGGGCGCGCCGCTCGCCCGCGTCGAAGTACAGGTAGTCGGTGAACGGCCGCGGCGTGTGCCGGGGCAGCCGCAGGTACGGCAGGTCGATGACGTCCGCGACCCGTACGCCCGTCGCCGCGGCGTCCGCGAGCGGCGAGGCGGCCGTGACCGCGACGATGCGCTGTTCGGTGGTCAGGACGTCCACTTCGATGCCCTCGGCCTCGATCGCGGGCCGGACGAACGCGACGTCCACCCGGTCCTCGCGCAGGGCGCTGCAGTGCTCCGTGAACGTCAACTGGACCAGCTTCAGTGGCACGTCCGGGCGAGCCCGCCGGAAGGCGTTGACGGCCGCCGGTGTGACCTCGGCCGAACCGTGCCCCATCACACCGACCCGCAGTCCGCGCGCGGCCAGGGACGAGGCCGCCGAGGCGCGTTCCGCGGCCTCGGTCACGTCCTCCACGGCGGCGTTCGCGGCGGCCAGCAGCGTACGGGCGTGCGACGCCAGCCGCTGCCCGGCGGCGGTCGGCCGGACGGGGCCGTTGCCGCGGTCCAGCAGCCGGGTACCGAGCTCGCGCTCCAGCTGCTGTACGTGCTGGGTGACCGCGGCCGGCGACAGGAAGAGCCGCGACGCGGCCCGCCCGAAGTGTCCCTCCTCGACCACCGCCAGGAAGGAAGACAGCCGTCGCAGATCCATAGCTGCCACGATAAATCGCACGCGAGTCCGGAGGCGGGTGCCGTTCACGATTCCTGAACGGAGGCGGCGCGGAGGGCCTCCGGCCTCGTACAACAGCTTCCATGAGCACGTCCTCCGCCGAATGCCGCACCCCTGCCCGGCCGGATACCACCGCCGGGCCCCGCACCGCTGCTGTTGCGAGCGCCGCAGTCGACTCCCGTCCCGGTGCCGCTGCCGACCCGCACCCGCCCGCCGCGCCCCGGATACCCGGTGACCGTGCCGCCGGTGCGCCGGCCCGGCCCCGGCACTGGCTGCGCGCGGGCTGGATGATGACGGCCTCCGGCTGGAGCGCCAACCAGTTCTCCGCCCTCCTCGGTGCCTACCGCGGCGACCTGGACCTGACCACGGCCACCACCACCGCCCTCTTCGCGGTGTACGTCCTCGGCCTGATCCCCGGGCTGCTGCTGGGCGGCCCGCTGGCCGACCGGCGCGGGCGGCGCCCCGTCGTCTTCACCGCGCTCGCCACGGCCGCCGCGGCGACCTGCCTCCTGATGGCGGGCCCGGCCGCCGCCTGGCTGCTGTGGCCCGGCCGCTTCCTGACCGGTCTCGGCGCGGGTGCCCTGCTCACCGCGGGCAGCGTCTGGATCAAGGAACTCTCCTCCGCGCCGCACGACCCGCACACCGCCCCCGGCACCGCGGCCCGCCGCTCCGGCCTCTTCCTCTCCGCCGGCTTCGCCTCGGGCGGCCTGGCCGCCGCGCTGATCGCCCAGTGGGCGCCGTACCCGATGGTCATGGCGTACGTCCCGCACCTGGCGCTCTCGGCGGCAGCCGCGGTGGCCGCCGCCCGCGCGCCGGAGACGGGCCGGAGCGCCACGGGCGGGGGAGCCGACCGCCGCGCCACCGAAGCCGCACCACGCCCCGCCACGCACCGTGCTACCGGCGACGCCCCTCACCACGACACCGACGCCGATCACCGCGCCGCCGACCGCTCCTCCAGCGCCTTCTTCCGGCGGCTGGTCGCTCCGGTGGCGCCCTGGGTGTTCGCCGCGCCGACCATCGCCTTCGTGACCCTCCCGGGGCTCGTCGGCGCACACCTGGACGGCTGGCAGACGGTGTACGCGGGCGTCGCCACCGCCGTGACCCCCGGCGCCGGACTGCTGGTGGCGCCGCTCGCCCGACGGCTCGCCGCCCGGCACCGCCTGGCCACCGCCGCCGCCGGACTGGCCGCCGTCGCGCTCGGCCTCCTCATCGGCGCCGTCGCCGTCGCGGCCGGGCAGCCCGCCGTGGCACTGTGCGCCGCTGCGGTGCTCGGCGCCGGTTACGGGCTGTGCGTGGCGTACGGCCTGACCGAGGTCGCCGCGCTGGCGCCGCCGCACCGGCTCGCCAGGCTCACCACCCGCTTCTGGACCCTCGCCTACCTGGGCTTCTTCGCCCCGTACGCCATCACCGTACTCAGCTCCTTCTGCTCCCCGTCGATCATCCTCGCCGCCGCGGCACTGCTGGCCGTCCTCACCCTCGTCGCGGTCGTCCGTACGGCCCGCCGCGAGCGGGGCTGACCCGAGCTGGCCGGGGCGGACCGGAGCTGACCGGGGCGGACCGGAGCTGGCCGGGGCGGACCGGAGCTGACCGGGGCAGCCCTCGCGTCCGTACGGGAGGCCGTGCGGACGCCGATGCCGGTGCGTACGGCTGGCCCCGTACGGCCCCGCACCGATGCGTACGCCCTCTCGTACAGCCCTCCGGCGCCGCTGCCACCGGTCGCCCACTACCAGCCACCCCCGACCCTGGGACGCCGTCCCGACCCCGCATACGGGAGAATCGGACCGACGCCTGGATCAACCTACGCGGAGGCAGCGTGTCCGGTTTTGTAGAAAAGCCCGAGGCAGTGGAGGTACCGGGACTCACCCACCTCCACACCGGCAAGGTGCGCGACCTCTACCAGAACGCCGACGGCGACCTGATCATGGTGGCCAGCGACCGCATCTCGGCGTACGACTGGGTACTGCCCACCGAGATCCCGGACAAGGGGCGGGTGCTCACCCAGCTGTCGCTGTGGTGGTTCGACCAGCTGGCCGACCTCATCCCCCACCACGTGCTGTCCACGGAGCTGCCGCCCGGCGCCCCGGCGGACTGGGAAGGCCGTACGACGGTCTGCAAGTCGCTGACCATGATCCCGGTGGAGTGCGTCGCCCGCGGCTACCTCACGGGCTCCGGCCTCGTCGAGTACGAGCAGACCCGTACGGTCTGCGGGCTGGCGCTCCCCGAGGGCCTGGCCGACGGCTCGGAACTGCCCGCGGCGATCTTCACCCCCGCCACCAAGGCCGCCGTCGGCGAACACGACGAGAACGTCTCGTACGAGGAGGTCGCGCGCCAGATCGGCGCCGAGACCGCCGCCCAGCTCCGGCAGGCCACCCTCGCCGTATACGGGCGGGCCCGCGACATCGCCCGCGAGCGCGGCATCATCCTGGCGGACACCAAGTTCGAGTTCGGGTTCGACGGCGCGCGGCAGCTGACGCTGGCGGACGAGGTCCTCACCCCGGACTCCTCCCGCTTCTGGCCCGCGGACGTGTGGCAGCCGGGCCGGGCCCAGCCCTCCTTCGACAAGCAGTTCGTCCGCGACTGGCTCACCTCGCCGGCCTCCGGCTGGGACCGCAAGAGCGAGCAGCCGCCCCCGCCCCTGCCCCAGGAGACCGTCGACCGCACCCGCGCCAAGTACATCGAGGCGTACGAGCGGCTGACGGGACTCACCTGGAGCTGAGAGCTGAGAGACGAGGCGCACAGGGCCGGGACCACGCCCCCGGCCCGCCCCACTGCGCCCCCCGAACACGAAGAAGGCCCCGGTCGCATGACCGGGGCCTTTTCCCTGAGCGGACGACGAGGCTCGAACTCGCGACCTCAACCTTGGCAAGGTTGCGCTCTACCAACTGAGCTACGTCCGCCTGCCCCGCGCTCAGCGGCGCGGTGCGGGGTCCACTATAGCCAACCTCGCGCGCGGGCGATGCGCGCTGCCGCGTGACGGTTCTCGGCGGACAGCTTCGCGGTGGCCGAAGAGAGGTAGTTGCGCACCGTCCCCGGCGACAGCGCGGCCCGCTCCGCGATCTCCGCGACGGGCGCGCCGTTCTCCGCGTACTCCAGCACCTCCGCCTCCCGTACGGTCAGCGGCGAGTCCCCGGCGCTGATGGCGTCGGCCGCCAACTCCGGGTCCACGTAACGGTTTCCGGCGTGCACCGAACGGATGATTTCGGCCAGTCGCTGTGCCGAGACGGTTTTCGGCACGAACCCCTTCACCCCCGCTTCCAGGGCCCGCTTCAGGTGGCCGGGGCGCCCGTGGCTGGTCACGATCATGGTCCGGCAGTCGGGCAGCCGGCTGCGCAGAGATGTGGCCACTGCCACACCGTCCAGCCCGGGCATCTGAAGATCCAGTACGGCGACATCGGGCCGATGCGCCAGCGCCATCGCCAACGCCTCCGGTCCCGAACCGGCCTCGGCCACGACCTGAAGATCATCTTCCAGGGCCAGCAGCGCGGCCAGCGCCCCCCGGATCAAATGCTCGTCATCAGCCAACAACACCCGCACCGAACCCGAACCCTCCGCCGCGTCCACGCCCGCCCCCGCTTCCACGCCCGCCCCCGCCTCAGCTCCCGTCTTAGCCCCCGCCTCAGCCCCCGCCTCCGACTCCGCAGCCTGCTCCGGCTCGGCTACCGGCCCCGGCGCCTGTGAGCCCCGTTCCGGCCCGGGTATCTGTCCGGGGGCCTGCGGGGCCCGATCCAGTCCCGGCGCCTGCCCAGGCACCTGCGATCCCTGCTCCGGTTCCGGTTCCCATCCCTGCGGAGCCCGCCCCGATCCAGCCACCTGCCCGGACGTCTGCGCGGCTGGTCCCGGCTCGGACGCCCGCCCGGATGTCTGCGTGGCTGGTTCCGGCTCGGACACTCGCCCGGACGTCTGCATGGCTGGCCCCGGCTCGGACGCCTGCGCAGCCCCCACCGATTCCACTCCCGGTCCCGGCCCCAGCCCGGCCGCCGACACCCGTCCGGTCTCCTGCCCGGCCGTCGGCACCCGCCCCAGCCTCTCCGTGCGCTGCGCCTTCGCCATGGTCTCCGCTTCTCTCACGTCGCTCTGTCCCTACGGCCGTGTGCCCGACGGGCTCCGGCGGCCCGGATGGCGTCCTACGCCCGCCCCGCATGGCCGGGTCCCTACGCGGACTCATGTGCCCCAACGGGCAGTCCGTCCGCAGTGGCCCCCGGCGCGTCCTCCGCCGGTCGGTCCTCCAGCGGGACGTGGGCCCGCAGCCAGAAGCGCCCGTCCGGCCGGGGGCCGACGAGGAGGGTGCCGCCGAGGGGCGCGAGCCGTTCCCGCAGTCCGGCGATGCCGCTCCCGGCGCCGCAGTGGGCGGCGTCTTCCAGCACACCGTCGTTCTCCATCGTGAACACCACCGCCGGTCCGGACGGCGCCGCCGCGGACGTCCGGACGCCCGCCCGGCCGTCGGCCGTGCTGTGGGCCATCACCCGCAGCGTCAGCCAGCAGGTGGCCGCGTTCGCGTGCCGCAGCACGTTGGTGGTGCCTTCCCGTACGACCCAGGCCAGCACGGACTGCACCCGCTGGGGCACCTCGGCACTGTCCTCCTGCTCGATCAGGCACTCCACCCCGGCCGCCCGGAGGACCGCCCGCGCTCCCGCCAGCTCCACCTCCAGATCGGCCTCCCGGTAGGCGCGGACCACGTCCCGTACCTCCCGCTGGGAGTCCTGGGCCATCTGCTGCACCTCGGCCATCTGGTCGGCGGCCTCCGGCCGTCCCTTGCGGGCCAGCCGCACCGCCAGCTCGCTCTTGAGCGCGATCACGGCGAGGTTCCGGCCGACGACGTCGTGCATGTCCCGCGCGAACCGCAGCCGTTCCTCGGCGACCGCGAGCCGGGCCTGCGCGCCCTTGGCCTCGTCCAGCTCGCGCATCGCGGCGAGGATCCAGCCCCAGCTACGGCACGTCAGCGCGGCGAAGACCGCGGAGAAGGCGAGGGGGAACGGCAGTCCCGCCACGAACTCGATCGGGAGGCCCGCAAGAGCCGTCACCGTCATGATCACCGCAGTGACCACGACGCACACCAGCGTCTGCCAGCGCTTCTTGATCACGAGCGACAGGAGACAGCTGGTGGGCAGGGTGGGGAAGAGCATCACCGTGGACCAGACCTGCGGGTTCGACGACAGATCGAAGGTCCCGATCAGGACCGCGACCAGGGTCACCGAGCCGGCCGACAGCACTCCCGACACGGCGATCAGGCGCCACGGCGCGGCGGTGTCGTACACGTAGTGCGAGAGCCCGCGCTGTACACCGGGGATGAAGACGCAGCACTGCACCGTCCCCAGGACTATGAGCGGCACGGTCGGCAACAGGGGCCGCTGGCCCACCGCCGTGGTGACGATCGGCGCGACCAGCCAGCCGGTGAACATCAGCCACGGTGTCACATACAGCGACCACCGCGCCCACAGGTAGACCTGCGCGACCCTGCCCCGCCCCCGCCACTTGCGCAGCTGCCCGTGGATCACCGGCTCCGCACCCCCGTCGTCCTCAAAGCCGTACATCGTCAGTGCCGCGGCTCCCAGCGGAACCA
The DNA here is from genome assembly GCF_044327805.1 of Streptomyces sp. NPDC018019. Lineage (NCBI taxonomy): Bacteria > Bacillati > Actinomycetota > Actinomycetes > Kitasatosporales > Streptomycetaceae > Streptomyces > Streptomyces sp. NPDC018019. Next base: position 109,436 of record NZ_JBIRGD010000021.1, read on the forward strand.
CTTCCGTACAGCAAACACCGCGAGCGCGGCCCAGGCCAACGCGATGACCAGCCGCTTCACCATGTCGGTGAGGTCGGCCCCGCCGAGCCAGCCGTCCCGCACCAGGCCCATCACCGGTGACAGGGGCAGCAGTTCCAGGATCGCGGCGATCCGGTCCGGCAGGATGTCGAGCGGCACGACCATCCCGGACCCGCCCATGGATATGAAGACGAACGGCAGTGTGGTCAGCTGGGCCGCCTCGGCGCTCTTGGTGATGGCCGTGGAGGCGGCGGCCATCGCCACCACAATCACCATGCCGAGGAGCACACCCAGCAGGAGCAGATGCGGGGCCTTGGGCAGGCCCACCTTCAGGGCCAGCCCGCCGCAGACCACCAGCAGGAGACACTGCGCCAGCCCGATGAGCACCGTCGGCAGGGCCGTCCCCGCCAGGATCTCCCGGTCGGTCAGCTCACCGCAGCGCAGCCGCTTGAGCACCAGTTCCTCGCGCCGCGTCACCAGCGCGCCCGTGACGGTCGAGTACACCGCGAAGATCAGCACGAAGCCGATGGTTCCCGGCAGCAGGACCGTGCCGACCGACAGGCCGTTCTGCTGCAACGGCATCTCGGCCACCGCCCGCTGCATGGCGAAGGCCATGATCAGGGGCATCAGCAGTGCCATGAACAAGGTGGTCTTGTTACGGCCCAGCAGGGTCAGCTCCGCGCGGGCCAGCGCGATCAACCGGTCGCGCGACCCCTTGCGGGCAGCCGTCCCGGGCCTCGTCTCGATGCCGGCGACGCTCACTTGTCCTCCAAACCCTTGGCGATCCGCAGGAACGCCTCCTCCAGCGACGCCGAGCGGGCATCCAGCCCCCGCAGCTCGATGTCCTTGTCCCGCGCCCACAGCAGTACGCCGGTCGCGGCCCGCTGCAGATCGGTGGTCCGCAGCCGTATGGTGCGGCCGGCCGTCTCATGTCCGTCGACGCCCAGTTCCTGGAGCGGCGGCAGGTCGCCCACGAGGAAGCCGTCGGGCAGTTCGAAGGAGATCTGGGCGGGGTGGCTGGCCACCACCTCCGCGACCGTGCCGGTCGTCGCTATCCGGCCCCGGTGCATGATCGCGAGGCGGTCGGCCAGCCCCTCGGCCTCTTCCAGGTAGTGGGTGGTCAGCACGACGGTCGTACCGTCCGCCCGCAGCTCACGTATCAACTCCCAGGTCGCATGGCGGGCTTCGGTGTCCAGGCCGGTGGTCGGCTCGTCGAGGAACAGCACCTCGGGCCGCCCCAGCGTCGCCATGGCCAGGTCCAGCCGCCGCCGCTCACCGCCGGAGAGCATCTTGATCCGCACGTCCCGGCGGCGGGTCAGGCCGACCATCGCCAGTGCCTCGTCGACCGGCCGGGCGCCGGTGGTCGTGCCGGCCCACATCCGTACGGCCTCGGCCGCCGTCAGGTCCGAGGGGAAGCCGCCCTCCTGGAGCATCACGCCGACCCGCGGCCGGACCCGGTCCCGGTCCGCGTACGGATCGTGGCCCAGCACGCGCACCGTGCCCCCGGTCGGTGCGGCCAGCCCCTCCAGAAGCTCGACGGTGGAGGTCTTGCCCGCGCCGTTCGTACCGAGCAGGGCGAACAGCTCGCCGCGGGCGACGGAGAAATCTATGCCCCGCACCGCCTCGAAGCCCGCTTCACCCTTCTTCTTCCGACCGCCCCCGGACGGCCCGTACCGCCTGCGCAGGCCCGTGACGTCGATCACGTCCGCGCCGTAGTCCCCGATGTTCATGCTTCAAGGCTCCCGCCGGAACCCGGCCCGGGGCAGTGCGGCTTGTCATCGACCCAGATGACAAATGTCAGGAGAGGAAACGGAAACCGGGGTTCCTGGAGGGCGAGCGGGCGGCGTCCGGAGATGGGCACACGAAGAAGGCCCCGGTCGTGTGACCGGGGCCTTTTCCCTGAGCGGACGACGAGGCTCGAACTCGCGACCTCAACCTTGGCAAGGTTGCGCTCTACCAACTGAGCTACGTCCGCAGGCATCCGACCGGCTTTCACCGGGCGGCGCGACAGCTACTCTACCTGATCCACAAGACCGGTTGGTACTGCCAGAGCGGGTGACAGGGATTGCACACTGCGCCTCCCCCTTGGAAAGGGGGCGCTCTACTACTGAGCTACACCCGCATGACCACCATCCACCAGGCCCCAAGGCCGGTCGATGCTGTCAGAGCGGGTGACAGGGATTGCACACTGCGCCTCCCTCTTGGAAAGAGGGCGCTCTACTACTGAGCTACACCCGCGTGACTCCTCGGGATCCGGCCTTCCGGCCTCGCCCCTCGGCGCGCTCCAGACTCTAGCTGATCAACGGGGGTGCTGTGCAACTCGGCTGCTGGGCAGTGGAAACCGGCCCGCGCCCGCCGGCCGCCCCGCTGTCGCGCGCCGCCCTCCTCGCGTCGTCCGCACGTCGTCCGGCCGTCGGCTCACGGCCGGACGACGGGGAACCGGGTCAGCTGTTGGCCGCTTCGAAGGCTTCGTAGACCTTCTTCGGGATCCGGCCGCGCGGGGGCACGTCCATGTGGTGGGAGCGGGCCCAGGCGCGCACCGCGGCAGGGTCGGGGGTCACGGAGGTGTGGTGGTAGGCCTTGCCGGACTTCGACCGCTTGCGGCCGGCCTCCACGAACGGGGCGAGAGCGCCGCGCAGTTTCTTCGCATTGGCGGGATTGAGGTCGATCTCGTACCACTTCCCGTCCAAACCGAAGGTGACCGTCTCTGCGGCTTCTCCGCCTTCGATGTCATCGGAGAGCGTGACTACTACGCGCTGCGCCACGGATATCGGTCCTTTCGAGCAGCAATCCCGTCCTGACATGGAGGGATGCTGCAGATCCGGCTGATTGGGATCAATGCATTTTCATTTGTACAGCGACGGGCATTGCATCGTGAAGCCCAGTTAATTTCCTCAGCGTGTCCTTGCGCAATGCGGACCCTAGGTCTTTTCTGAGATTTTCCCCACCGATCACCGGAGCCGATGCCGCACCGTGATGGCACCGTCATGATATCTATGCGCGTAGATTTTCGAACACGGTACTGTGATGGCACCGCCTTACGCACCACACCATCGGGAGTGCCAGTGGCACGCGTCGTAGTCGACGTCATGCTCAAGCCGGAGATCCTCGACCCGCAGGGGCAGGCGGTGCAGCGCGCACTGCCACGCCTGGGATTCGAGGGGATCCGCGACGTCCGTCAGGGCAAGCGTTTCGAACTTGAGGTGGAGGGCCCGGTCGACGACGCCGCCCTCGCCCGTATCCACGAGATGGCCGAGACCTTCCTCGCCAATACGGTCATCGAAGACTTCACCGTCCGCGTCGACGAGGCCGGCTCATGACCGCACGCATCGGAGTCGTGACCTTTCCGGGCACGCTCGACGACCGCGACACCCAGCGGGCCGTGCGGCTCGCCGGGGCCGAGGCGGTGCCGCTGTGGCACCGCGACAAGGACCTCAAGCAGGTCGACGCCGTGGTGCTGCCCGGCGGCTTCTCCTACGGCGACTACCTGCGGGCGGGTGCCATCTCGCGCTTCTCGCCGGTGATGGAGACCGTGATCGAACAGGCCAGGGGAGGACTGCCGGTGCTCGGCATCTGCAACGGCTTCCAGGTCCTGACCGAGACGCACCTGCTGCCCGGCGCCATGCTGCGCAACGACAGCCTGCACTTCGTCTGCCGCGACCAGAGGCTGCGGGTGGAGAACGCGGACACCGCCTGGACCACCGACTACACGGCCGGCCAGGAGATCTCCGTACCGCTGAAGAACATCGACGGCCGGTACGTCGCCGACGAGCGCACCCTCGACATGCTGGAGGCCGAGGGCCGGGTCGCCTTCCGCTACCTGACCGAGGGGGACACCGCCGACGGCTACGGCAACCCCAACGGCTCGCTGCGCGACATCGCCGGCATCACCAACGAGGCGGGCAACGTCGTCGGCCTGATGCCGCACCCGGAGCACGCCGTCGAGCCGCTGATCGGCACGGGCCGGACGGACGGCCTCGGATTCTTCACCTCGATCCTGAAGAAGTTGGTCAACGCATGACGCTCGACACGGTCAAGCACGCAGCCGAGACGCCGGACACCGACCAGCCCTGGGCCGAACTGGGCCTCAAGCAGGACGAGTACGAGCGCGTCCGGGAGATCCTGGGCCGGCGGCCCACCGGCGCCGAACTGGCCATGTATTCGGTGATGTGGTCCGAGCACTGCTCGTACAAGAGCAGCAAGGTCCACCTGAGGCAGTTCGGGCAGAAGGTCCCCGAGAACGACGCGATGCTGGTGGGCATCGGGGAGAACGCGGGCGTCGTGGACGTCGGCCACGGCTACGCGGTCACCTTCAAGGTCGAATCGCACAACCACCCCTCCTACGTCGAGCCGTACCAGGGCGCCGCCACCGGTGTCGGCGGCATCGTCCGCGACATCATCGCCATGGGCGCCCGCCCGGTCGCGGTCGTGGACCCGCTGCGCTTCGGCGCCGCCGACCACCCCGACACCAAGCGCGTCCTGCCGGGCGTCGTCGCGGGCATCGGCGGCTACGGCAACTGCCTGGGCCTGCCCAACATCGGCGGCGAGGTCGTCTTCGACGCCTGCTACCAGGGCAACCCGCTGGTCAACGCCGGTGCCATCGGTGTGATGCGGCACGAGGACATCCACCTGGCCAAGGCGTCCGGCGCCGGCAACAAGGTCATCCTCTACGGGGCCCGGACCGGCGGCGACGGCATCGGCGGCGCCTCCATCCTGGCCTCCGAGACGTTCGACGACGCGAAGCCCTCCAAGCGTCCGGCCGTCCAGGTCGGCGACCCCTTCCAGGAGAAGCTGCTCATCGAGTGCACCCTGGAGGCGTTCGCCGAGAAGCTGGTCGTCGGCATCCAGGACCTCGGCGCGGCCGGTCTGTCGTGCGCCACCAGCGAGCTGGCGTCCAACGGCTCCGGCGGCATGCGCGTGGAGCTGGACGACGTACCGCTGCGCGACTCGACGCTCTCGCCCGAGGAAATCCTCATGAGCGAGTCGCAGGAGCGCATGTGCGCGGTCGTCGAACCGGAGAAGGTCGAACGGTTCCTGGCGATCTGCGAGAAGTGGGACGTCACCGCCACCGTCATCGGCGAGGTCACCGACGGCGACCGGCTGGAGATCTACTGGCACGGCGAGAAGATCGTCGACGTCGACCCGAAGACCGTCGCCCACGAGGGCCCGGTCTACGAGCGCCCCTACGCCCGCCCCGCGTGGCAGGACGACCTCCAGGCCGACGACGCCTCCCGGCTGCCGCGGCCGGAGACCGGCGAGGCGCTGCGCGAGCAGGTCCTCGAGCTGGTCGCCTCGCCCAACCAGGCGTCCAAGTCCTGGATCACCAGCCAGTACGACCACTTCGTACAGGGCGGCACGGTGCTGGCGCAGCCGGAGGACGCCGGCATGATCCGCATCGACGAGACGTCCGGGCTGGGCGTGGCCATCGCCACCGACGGCAACGGCCGCTACGCCAAGCTGGACCCGTACCACGGTGCGCAGCTGGCGCTGGCGGAGTCCTACCGCAACGTCGCGGCGACCGGCGCCAAGCCGCTGGCCGTCTCCGACTGCCTGAACTTCGGCTCGCCCGAGGACCCGGCGGTCATGTGGCAGTTCGCCGAGGCCGTCCGCGGGCTCGCCGACGGCTGCCTGGAGCTGGGGACGCCGGTCACCGGCGGCAACGTCTCCCTCTACAACCAGACCGGTGAGGCCGCCATCCACCCGACCCCGGTGGTCGCGGTGCTCGGTGTGATCGACGACGTCAGCCGCCGTACGCCGGTCGCCTTCGCGGACGAGGGCCACCTCATCTACCTCCTGGGCGACACCAAGGAGGAGCTGGGCGGCTCGGCCTGGTCCCAGGTCGTCCACGGCCACCTGGGCGGCCTGCCGCCGCAGGTGGACCTCGGCCGGGAGAAGCTGCTGGCCGAAATCCTGATCGCGGCCTCCCGCGACGGCATGATCGACGCGGCGCACGACCTGTCCGACGGCGGTCTGGTCCAGGCCCTGGTGGAGTCGTGCCTGCGCGGCGGCAAGGGCGCCCGGATCGTCGTCCCCGACGGCCTGGACCCGTTCGTCCTGCTCTTCTCCGAGTCGGCCGGCCGGGCGGTCGTCGCGGTCCCGCGCAGCGAGGAACTCCGCTTCAGCGACATGTGCGGCGCGCGTGGCCTGCCGGCCACCCGCATCGGCGTCGTCGACGGCGACGAGATCGACGTCCAGGGTCAGTTCACCATCCCGCTGAGCGAGCTGCGGGCGGCTCACGAAGCGACCATCCCGGCGCTGTTCGGCTGAACCCGGCCGGGTCGGACGCCGCTGCCCGCGGCCGTCTGCCCGCCCGTCCGTACGGTGGTCCGTCCCTTCCCGGGGCGGGCCACCGCGTCGTCGGGCGACCGTACGGGTTGCGCGCCACCGGGCCTCCCTCCACCGGCCTTCCCGCCCCCGGGCATCTCCGTCGGCCGGTGGCCGGTCACCCGGCCGCGCCCGCGGCCCCACCGGCTTCTCCCGGCCCGCCCGCAGAGCCGGCGGTCCGTATGCGCAGCGCCAGGAGCAGCGCCAGCACCAGGACGCCTGCCGAGCAGAGGAAGACCACGCCTATGGACGAGCTGAAGGCGTCCACCGCCCGCGTGTGGGCCGCGCCTTGGAGGGCCGGTATGGCGCTGGTGGAGCCGCCGGGGCCGCGGTCGGCGTAGACGCGGGCGAGCACCGTGCCGAAGAACGCCGTACCCAGCGAACTGCCCAGGGTCTGGAAGAAGCGGACACCGGTCGTCGCCACCCCGAGCTGGTGGCGCGGCGCGGACTGCTGCACCAGCACGATCAGCTGCCCCAGCGTCTGGCCGAAGCCGGCACCGAGCAGGAGGAGTTCGGCCCGTATCGCCCAGAGACCGGTGTCGGCGCCACTCGTCGAGAGCAGCAGGGCGGCCACGGCGGCGCAGGCCGTACCGCTGAGCACGAAGGTCTTCTCCGACCAGCCGCGAGCGGCCAGTCTGCCCGTCAGCAGACCCGATCCGGCCATGCCGAGCGCCACCGGGATCATGAACAGGCTCGCGGCGGTGGGGTCGATGCCGCGGACCAGCTGGAGATAGATCATCACGTAGACCAGCGAGCCCATCAGGGCCACGCCCACCAGGCCCTGCACGGCGAAGCCGGTACGCAGGGTGCGGATGCGGAACATGGACAGCGGGAGCAGCGGTTCGGCGGCGGTGGCCTGCCGCCACAGGAACAGCGCGAGCAGCGCCGCGGCTCCGCCGGACAGACCCAGGATCGTCGGCGAGGCCCAGCCGTAGTCCCGGCCGCCCCACTCCGTCACCAGCAGCAGCGCCGTGGAGAACGCCGCGGCCAAGGCCGCACCGAGGAAGTCGATGCGCCGCCGCCCGCCGTGGCGGGGGAGCTTCAGGACGACCGCGGAGGTGACGAGCACGGCGATGCCGACCGGCAGGTTGACGGAGAAGACCCAGCGCCAGCCGGCGTGTTCGGCGAGCAGGCCGCCGATCACCGGCCCCAGGGCCATGCCGGCCCCCGCGACCAGCCCGCCCACCCCGGCGCCTTTCCCCGCGCCCTTCTCACCCGGCCCCTTGAGCTGGGCGATCACGACCATAGTGACGCTCATCAGTCCGCCGCCGCCCAAGCCCTGCACCGCTCGGAAGGCGATGAGCTGCTCCATCGACTGTGCGGCCCCGCACAGCGCCGAGCCCAGCAGGAAGGTGGCGACCGCCCCGAGGAAGACCCGCTTCGCGCCGAGGGAATCGCACAGTTTGCCGTACAGGGGCAGCGCGGCGGTGGCGGCCAGCGAGAACGCGCTGATGAGCCAGGGGATGCGGTCGACGCCGTGCAGCGGGTCCAGCTCTCGGACGATCGGGACCGTCACGGCCGAGACGATGTTCGTATCGAGGACGGCGAGCAGCAACGTCGCCAGGCAGACGGCGAAGGCGATGCGGCGCCGGACCGGCGTCATGCCGCCGGGCCCGGTGGCGGGCGGCCCGCCCGGCACGGCACCCGGCGCGGCACCCGGTGGGAGGCCGGCCGCACCGGCCGCGGCGCCGTCGGCGGCATCGCCCGAGGAGGTCCGCGAAGAAGCGGTGGAAACGGTCATGGCAGCACCATGCCCGCAAAGCATGGACCGAGTCAATCTTTTGTCCGGTATTATTTTTTGTCCTGGTACAGTGGTGTCATGGCCGAGGAGCTGGGACTGCGCGAGCGCAAGAAACTGCAGACGGAGCGGCGCGTCTGGCGGACCGCCGTCGAACTGTTCCTGGAGCGGGGCTTCGAGAAGGTCTCCGTCCAGGAGATCGCCGCCGCCGCGGACGTCTCCAAGATGACCGTCTTCAACTACTACGGCTCCAAGGAGGACCTGGTCCTCAAGCCGATGGAGCACCACGCCGGTGACGCGGCCCGGGCCGTCCGCGACCGGGCGCGGGGCGAGTCCGCCGTCGCGGCGGTCTGCCGCCAGTTCGTCGAGATGCTGGAGCTGCGGGACCCGTCCGTCGGCCTGTGCGACAAGGGCGAAGTGCTCAGCATCCGCCGCCTGATCGTGGAGACGCCGGCCCTGCTGCTCCGCGCGTACGCCAACCGGATGCAGGGCCTCCAGCAGCTCGCCGAGGTGCTCGTGGAGGAGACCGGGGGCGACCGGATGGACGCCCAGGTCGCGGCCGGTCAGCTGATGGCCGCCCGTAACGCGCTCATCAACGAGAACCACCGCAGGCTGCTGGCCGGCGAGTCGGCCGACGCCGTGTATCCGGACGCGGTCGCCGCCGCGCGCCGCGCCTTCGAGCTGGTGGAACGCGGTCTCGGGGATTACGCGACACGCCCCGCCGAGTAGCCTCGACGCCATGCCCAGTGCCAGCGCCCGCAAGCCGTCCGGCAGTTCCCGCACCCGCAGCTACGACTCCGCCAAGACCCGCGCCGCCGTCGTCGCGCAGTTCGGCCACGTACGTGCCGCCGTGGGGCGGCTGACCCCCGAGCAACTCGCGCTGCCCACCCGCCTCGGCGACTGGACGGTCCGCGAACTGGTCGCCCACCTGGCCATGGCCGTCGAACAGGTCCCCGCGACGCTCGCACAGCCCGCGCCGCCCGCTCAGGAGGTCACCCTGGCCACCTGGCCGTCCGCCACCCGGGCGCTGGCCGGGGAGGTCGACGAGATCGCCCGCGCCACGGCGGCCGAGGCCGCACCTTCCGACCTCCTGGACCGCGCCGCGGCCCGTTACGCCGAGGCCGTCCCGGTGGCCCCCGACGACCGGCTGCTGGCCGCCCGTATCGGCGCGATGCGGCTGGCCGACTTCCTGGTGGTCCGCTGCGTGGAACTGATCGTGCACACCGACGACCTGGCCGCCGCCACCGGCCTGGAGATCCCGTTCGACCGCCAGGCCCTGGCCACCGCCACCAGGCTGCTCGCCGACGCGCTCGCCGCCACGGCGCCCGGCGGCTCGGTCGAGGTCCGGGTGCCGCCGTTCGCCGTCGTCCAGTGCGTCGAGGGCCCCCGGCACACCCGCGGTACGCCGCCGAACGTCGTCGAGACCGATCCGCTCACCTGGCTCCGCCTGGCCACCGGCCGTACGGACTGGTCGACGGCGGTCGAGGAAGCCGCCGTCAGCGCCAGCGGTGAACGGGCCGACCTGGCACCGTACTTGCCCCTTATGGGGTGAATGCGGCGGCCGAGCCGGACAGCCGTCCCCGGCCCCGATCGGCCATGACCGGGGCCGGTCCACCGCCGCTCGCCGCCCCCGGAAGCGCGGAGGACAAGCGGCGTAACGCCGGTCCGATGCGCCCGGAAATCACCAGGAATGCTCACCGGAACGCCAGTCACCGCAGAGCCGAGTGGCGCATCTCACCCCAGTGTGCGCGATGGGCGCCCGGCGACCGGCCTCGGCACTGAGGCGAGGCCGGTACGACGGCCCTGCACCAAGGGCCCGCCCCACCCGTATGGAGCGTGATCCGGTCCGTGAGCGGCCGCTCACGGCGGGCCTGCGTCCACCTGGAGCAGGGGCCCCGGCGCCCGCTCAGGTTCGATCCCCGGTTCGGATGAATCGCGGACCTGCCCTAGACTCGGTTCTGTGCCACGTGGTGACGGACGACTCAGCCACGACCTGCTCCCCGGCGAGAAGGGCCCCCAGGACGCATGTGGCGTCTTCGGTGTCTGGGCTCCGGGTGAAGAGGTCGCCAAACTCACCTATTTCGGGCTGTATGCCCTGCAACACCGCGGACAGGAGTCCGCGGGCATCGCAGTGAGCAACGGCTCCCAAATCCTCGTTTTCAAGGACATGGGCCTGGTTTCCCAGGTCTTCGACGAGACGAGCCTCGGCTCCCTCCAGGGCCACATCGCCGTGGGTCACGCCCGCTACTCGACCACCGGCGCCTCCGTCTGGGAGAACGCCCAGCCGACGTTCCGTGCCACCGCGCACGGCTCGATCGCCCTGGGGCACAACGGCAACCTGGTCAATACCGCCGAGCTGGCCGAGATGGTCGCCGCGCTGCCCCGGGAGAACGGCCGCGCGACCCAGGTGGCGGCCACCAACGACACCGACCTGGTCACGGCCCTGCTGGCCGGCCAGGTCGACGAGGACGGCAAGCCGCTGACCGTCGAGGAGGCCGCGCCGTGCGTCCTGCCCAAGGTCATGGGCGCCTTCTCGCTGTGCTTCATGGACGAGCACACCCTGTACGCGGCCCGTGACCCGCAGGGCATCCGCCCGCTGGTCCTCGGCCGCCTGGAGCGCGGCTGGGTGGTGGCCTCCGAGACGGCCGCCCTGGACATCTGCGGCGCCAGCTTCATCCGGGAGATCGAGCCCGGCGAGATGATCGCCGTCGACGAGAACGGTCTGCGCAGCTCCCGCTTCGCCGAGGCCAAGCCCAAGGGCTGCGTCTTCGAGTACGTCTACCTGGCGCGCCCCGACACCGACATCGCGGGTCGCAACGTGTACCTCTCCCGGGTGGAGATGGGCCGCAAGCTGGCTGCCGAGGCGCCCGCCGACGCCGACCTCGTCATAGCGACGCCGGAGTCCGGCACCCCGGCCGCGGTCGGCTACGCGGAGGCCAGCGGCATCCCGTACGGCGTCGGCCTGGTCAAGAACTCCTACGTCGGCCGGACCTTCATCCAGCCCTCGCAGACCATCCGCCAGCTCGGCATCCGGCTCAAGCTCAACCCGCTCAAGGAAGTCATCCGCGGCAAGCGCCTGGTGGTCGTCGACGACTCGATCGTCCGCGGCAACACCCAGCGCGCCCTGGTGCGGATGCTCCGCGAGGCCGGCGCCGCCGAGGTGCACATCCGGATCTCCTCGCCGCCGATCAAGTGGCCGTGCTTCTACGGCATCGACTTCGCCACCCGCGCCGAGCTGATCGCCAACGGGCTGACCGTCGACGAGATCGGCACGTCGCTGGGCGCCGATTCGCTGGCGTACATCTCGATCGACGGCATGATCGAGTCGACGACGATCGCCAAGCCGAACCTGTGCCGCGCGTGCTTCGACGGCCAGTACCCGGTCGAGCTGCCCGACCCGGAGCTGCTGGGCAAGCACCTCCTGGAGGCGGAGGCCGCGGGTCAGGCCAAGCCGGACCTGGACGGCGTCGAGACGCTGACGGCCGGGGTCGGCGGCGCCGACGCGCTGCGCCGCCCGTAGAGCTCGTACACACCGACAGGAAAGATCTCAACGCCATGTCTGCCGAGTCTTTTGAGCGTGCTCAGCACGCGGGCACCAGCGCCAGCTACGCAGCAGCGGGCGTGGACATCGAAGCGGGCGACCGCGCCGTCGACCTGATGAAGCAGTGGGTCAAGAAGGCCACCCGGCCCGAGGTCGTCGGCGGCCTCGGCGGGTTCGCCGGCCTCTTCGACGCCTCGGCCCTCAAGAGGTACGAGCGACCGCTGCTCGCCTCGGCCACCGACGGCGTCGGCACCAAGGTCGACATCGCCCGCCGGATGGGCGTCTACGACACCATCGGCCACGACCTGGTCGGCATGGTCGTCGACGACCTGGTCGTCTGCGGTGCCGAGCCGCTGTTCATGACCGACTACATCTGCGTCGGCAAGGTCTACCCGGAGCGGGTCGCGGCCATCGTCAAGGGCATCGCCGAGGGCTGTGTGCTGGCCGGCTGCGCGCTGGTCGGCGGGGAGACCGCCGAGCACCCGGGGCTGCTCGGGGCGGACGAATTCGATGTCGCCGGCGCCGGTACGGGCGTCGTCGAGGCGGACCGGGTGCTGGGCGCGGATCGTATCCGTACGGGTGACGCCGTCATCGCCATGGCGTCCTCCGGACTTCACTCGAACGGGTACTCGCTCGTTCGCCACGTGCTGTTCGACCGGGCCGGCATGTCCCTGGACCAGCGGGTCGACGAGCTCGGCCGCACCCTCGGCGAGGAGCTGCTGGAGCCCACGAAGATCTACTCGCTGGACTGCCTGGCGCTCACCCGCACCGCCGAGGTGCACGCCTTCTCGCACATCACCGGCGGCGGCCTGGCGAACAACCTGGCCCGGGTGATCCCGGACCACCTGCACGCCACGGTCGACCGGTCCACCTGGACCCCGGACCCGATCTTCGACCTGGTGGGCAAGGCCGGGGAGGTGGCGCGGCCGGAGCTGGAGAAGACCCTGAACATGGGCGTCGGCATGATGGCCGTCGTGCCGCAGGAGTCGGTGGACGTGGCGCTGGCCACCCTCGCCGACCGCGACGTGGACGCCTGGGTCAGCGGCGAGATCGTCGAGCGTGGTGACCACACCGAGGCAGTGACCCTGACCGGTGACTACTCCGCCTGAGCCGGCCGCCTTCAGGGCAGCACAGAACCCGGTCCGAGGTGACCACCCCGGACCGGGTCCGTGGAAATGCTGTGCGCGCCGTGCGCGTACGACAGAGGAGACGTCGTACGTCAGGCGCGACGACGGTGCTGGGACGAGTTGCCCTCGTCCTCGTCATCGTCGTCGTGGTTGTAAAGGTCGGCGTACCGCGCGTACGGGTCGTCGTCCTCGTCATCCTCGAACGGCTCGCCGTTCGGCGGCTGCTGTGCCGGCTGTTGCGGCGATGCACCCAGCTCCTCGGCCAGGCGTGAGAGATCAGTCCCACCGCTGTTGTACTTCAGCTGGCGGGCGACCTTCGTCTGCTTGGCCTTGGCCCGGCCGCGCCCCATGGCTCGACCCCCTCAACGACGGGGCTCGACGGCCCCAGAGTCTTGACACGCGTTCATGATTCAGAGCGGACTCTCGACAGAGAGACCGGCCCGTAGGGCTTCAACGGTACCTGCTTCCGCGGCCATACGGTACGTCGCCCGCATCACCGACCGCTCGGCATGACCGGCAGGACGCCCCGTCCCCGCTGGTCAGCTGCGATTTTAACCTGTCCGTCCGGGCGACCCGCCGACGGGTGGTGAGGGATGTCTCTCTTACCGCCCGTGATCCCTTACGGAGCGCTCGGAGATCGTTACGCGAGCGCCCCCGCCCTTGCTCGCCGCACCGTCTGTGAACCTCTCCGGTACGGTCCGTGGCCGACGCCGCGTTCGCAGGGGCATACGGGCCTTTCCGGGGTCGCCCGACAGAGCGATCGGATTGCGATCGACTTCGGTCGACCCCGAGCATCCGATGGACATCGGAGGTCAAAACCGGTCGTCATAGGTGCCGCGACCGGCTGGAAAAATGGCTTGAATACGCCGTCCCGGGCCGTCGGGCGAGCCCGCCCGCCGGCCGGGGGCCGGGGTCAGGACCGCCGGGCGTCGGCCATCCGCTGCTCGGCCAGCCGGTCCGCCGCCGCGGCGGGCGGAATGCCGTCCTCCTTCGCACGAGCGAATATCGCCAGCGTGGTGTCGAAGATCTTTGCCGCCTTGGTCTTGCAGCGGTCGAAGTCGAAACCGTGCAGTTCATCGGCGACCTGGATCACGCCGCCGGCGTTCACGACGTAGTCGGGTGCGTAGAGGATGCCGCGGTCGGCGAGGTCCTTCTCGACGCCCGGGTGCGCCAGCTGGTTGTTGGCCGCGCCGCAGACCACCTTGGCGGTCAGCACCGGCACCGTCTCGTCGTTCAGGGCGCCGCCGAGGGCGCACGGCGCGTACAGGTCCAGGCCTTCCGTGCGGATCAGCGCACCGGTGTCCGCGGCCACGGCGACCTGCGGGTGCCGGGAGCGGACGCGCTCGATCGACTCGGCGCGCACATCGGTGACCACGACCTCCGCGCCGTCCTGGAGAAGGTGCTCGACGAGGTGGTGGCCCACCTTGCCGACACCCGCGACGCCGACTTTGCGGCCGCGCAGCGTCGGATCGCCCCACAGGTGCTGCGCCGAGGCCCGCATGCCCTGGAAGACGCCGAAGGCGGTCAGGACCGAGGAGTCGCCGGCGCCGCCGTTCTCGGGGGAGCGTCCGGTGGTCCACTTGTTCGTACGGGCGACGACGTCCATGTCCGCGACGTAGGTGCCGACGTCGCACGCGGTCACGTAACGGCCTCCGAGAGACGCCACGAACCGGCCGTAGGCGAGCAGGAGTTCCTCGGTCTTGATCAGTTCGGGGTCACCAATGATCACGGCCTTGCCGCCACCGTGATCGAGACCGGCGAGGGCGTTCTTGTACGACATGCCACGGGAGAGGTTCAGGGCGTCCAGCACGGCCTCCTCCTCGGAGGCGTACGCGTGGAAGCGGGTGCCGCCGAGGGCCGGGCCCAGGGCGGTGTCGTGGATGGCGATGACGGCCCGCAGACCGCTGGCGCGGTCCTGGCACAGGACGACCTGCTCGTGGCCGCCCTGCTCGGAACGGAACAGGGTGTTCAGGACGCCGCCGTCGGCGCCGGCCGGGGCGGCCCCCTGCGCGGAGGGCGTGGGGGAGGGAGGACGTACGTCGGTCACGGTGGTGACTCCCATAAGTCGCGGAGGACGCCCTCCGATGTCTCCCTGTTGCTTGTGGCAGGGGGAGGGCGGGAGGGCCGGTCGGGAAGAGAGTAAGACCTGAGCGGCGCGCTGATCGGTGCAGTGCGGAGGATCACCCTCTCCTGGGGGACGGGCGTGGGACGATTTGCCGTACCCCGGGCCGGGCGGCGTGAGCCAACTCCCGGCACTTTGCACCTCTTTGCCAAACTTTGCTGGTGTTTCTGCGGACGGCATGTTGAAGGAAACGAAGGAGCGGGCGTGGCCCTGGCGTCGTCGGTGATGGTCCCGTACGCGGCATATCTACGGGTCTACGAGCCGCTGGCAGCGTTTCCCGAGCCGGAGCGCTCCTACTGGGCGCGCTACGCCCGGCGCACCGATACCCCTACGGTTCAGGACGAACTTCGGCGGTCTCTGGCCGATTTGCTGCCCACTCCGCCCGTTCCGGTGCCGGTGCACGAGAGCAGCGACGCCTTCGTCGCGGTCGTGGACGGGGTGACCTGCGTCTGTCCCTGGCGGACGCGGCTGCGCGGCTGGCAGGCACTGGAGGAGCTGTCCGACCTGCTCCCGGCGCCGGTGCTGGACGCGGCGCTGCCGCCGGTGGTGCGGCGCCAGGCGGCGGCGGACTACGAGGAGTGGCTGGAACGCAATCCGGACGCCCGGCCGTGGATCCGCACCGCCACCTGGCACGTACCGGTGCGCTGGTTCGCGCTGTTCGGCGACGACGAGCGGGAGTACACCAAGAGCGAGCACGGGCCGGTACTGCGGTACCGCACGCCCATGGTGCAGGCGCGGCGCCGGGTGGCGCGGGGGCTGCGGACGCTGCGCGACTCCCTGGAGGAGGGGCCGCTGATCGACGGCCTGGTGGACGTGGGCCGCTGGCTGGAGGAGTTCCACCCGCGGGCGCTGGTGGAGCTGGACTACGGCGGTCTGGTGCATGCGGTGCCCGAGGGGCAGCTCGCCGAGGACCGGTCGGCCGCGGAGGTGGCGGCGGGGCTGGCGGCGCTGCGCGAGGGCGACAGCGACCGGGCCGGCGAGGCGTACGAGAAGCTGTCGGACCGGTGGCGCGAGGTGCGTGAGCGGCAGTTCGCCAGCTGAGACTGAGGGCGCGGAAGGGGTGCGCGGGGCGGCGGCGCTGCGTACGGTCTTGCGATACGGCCCGCGAGGCGGGCCTCGGCCGGTCGTGGCCGTTCCCGCGGAACGACAAAATGATCGCCGACTGACGAGGTTCGGGCACACTACTGAGACGAAGGCGTGGGACGTAGGTCCCGATCCGGGCGATTGCCTCAAGCGTGACCTAAAGCACTGACTTCGGGCCTTGCGGCCAAGCCATACCCTCGTGCCAAAATAGGACAAGGAGCCTGAGAAGGGCCCCTTCCGTCCTAGTAGGGGCGGATAGTTCGGTATTGCGCTCCTTGGTGGGTCTGATGGCGGCTGATCACTGTGTGACTGATCGTCACGGTGGTGTGACTGTCCGCTATGGCATGGTCCATCGGCTTCCGCCGAGGTTGAACACCTGAGAGGGCAATTCCATCGGTTTGGCCGACGTGGCTGGACAGATGGTGTAGTTGTAGTGCCGAGGACAAGCCGTTCGTCCTATAACCGACTCGGCCCGCGTCCGCCATTTCGGGCAACGCGGGTCAAGGTGCAGAATTTAGAGGAAAGAACCGTGATGGTTCGGTTCTCCCGAGGAGGCCGCTCATGACCGCTCGCACCCCTGACGCCGAGCCGCTGCTTACCCCCGCCGAGGTCGCCACGATGTTCCGCGTGGACCCGAAGACGGTGACCCGCTGGGCCAAGGCAGGCAAGCTCACGTCCATCCGCACGCTCGGAGGACACCGGCGCTACCGCGAGGCCGAGGTTCGCGCACTGCTGGCGGGCATTCCGCAGCAGCGCAGCGAATCCTGAACAACCGCATGACCGGGCTGTTTTCGGGCCCCCCAACCCGACTCCGGCCCATGGAGCCCCCTTCGGCTCCGCTCAGCATCACCTAAGCAGCACACAGCTCCATACGACGCGGAGCCTGCCCCAACAGGCCCCACACCCGCAGCATCTGGGTACGTCATCGATCGCGCTGGACTCCGCCGGGTCCAGCGCGATCTTTTTGTGCGCGCCGAACTCCGCCCCGGCCGGCCGGACACCGTCCGCGGTGGCCGCCGGAAGCGGGCACCGGCCGTTCTCGGGCCCGGTCCGCGGGCTGCCGGGTGTGCGGTGCAATTGCACATATTAAATTGACTCGGTGTAGGGCGGCCGTAAGATTCCCGGTTCCGCAAAGTCGTCCGGTGACACCCGTCACAGGCGCGGACGCTTGTGGCGTCAACGCCCCTGCGATAAGGGGCCCGTACGCCGCCCTTCCCCCAACAGCCTTCCCTCGCGGGGCCGGTGGGAAGGGCGCCGTTGGTCACCGGGACGCAGGACCTTCGTCCCCGGTCGCGGCGGCCGGTACCGCTTCGTGCGCCACCGGCGCCGCTTCGCGGGACGCCGGGCCCGTGCGGGGTGCGGCACCAGAAGCCGCGGAGGGCCCCGTGGCGGGCCTGGCAGCCGGCCGGGCGGCGGAGTCGGCGGCGGGGGCGCCGTCGACGCGGCTACGGGGCTCCATGGCGAGCCGCAGGAGACGGGCGCAGACGGGGCAGTGGCGGGTCAGATGGCGGTAGCCCGAGGCGGCCGACAGGTGGGCCCGCAGCAGCGCCCTGATCTCGTGCCTGGCGGCTGTCGACATCGCCCACTCCTCCCGGCCCGCGTCCTTCCTCGTGACTACCGGCGGTAGGTGCCCCAGTCAATACGCGAAAAGGCCCCGACTCGCACGGCCCGGACCTTCGGGCCACGGAGCGGCGCGGCGCTCGTGTCCACCTTCCCCGGAGGGGCGACCACGCAAACGGCCCGCATCCCGGGAGGGATACGGGCCGGACACTCGCGCCGCAACGCTGATCGGCCCGCATCTCGGGAGATGCGGGCCGATCGAATGCGGTCCTGACGGGATTTGAACCCGCGGCCTCCACCTTGACAGGGTGGCGAGCACTCCAAACTGCTCCACAGGACCTTGGTGCGGCTTCCGCTTGCGCGGTGCTGCGAAGCAAGACTCTACAGCAGGTCAGGGGGTGCGGTCGAACTCGGTCCCGGTCGCCCGTCACGGAGGGCGGGCCGGGACCGGTCACGCCTTGGGTGCCGCCGCGTCCACGGCCTTCACGATCCGCTTGTCGGAGACCGGGTACGCCGTACCGAGCGCGTGCGCGAAGTAGCTCACCCGCAGCTCCTCGATCATCCAGCGGATCTCCCGGGCCTCGGCGGGCACCGGCCGCCCCTGGGGGAACTGCTCCAGCAGCCAGGCGTACTCGTCCTGCATCTCCTTGACCTTGGCCATGCGGGAGCGGTCCCGCTCGGCGTTGTTCGGGAGCTGCTGGAGGCGGCGGTCCACGGCGACCAGGTAGCGCATGAGGTCCGGCAGGCGCTTGGTGCCGTGCGCGGTCACGAACCCGGGCTTGATGAGCGCGGCCAGCTGCTCCTTGATGTCGGTGAGGGACGGGAGCAGGGAGGGGAAGGTGGTGGCTTTGAGACGGCGCTCACACGCCTGCCAGGCCGCCAGTACCTCCCGGGTCTGCTGGACCGTCCGCATCGTCGCGTCCACCAGGTCGGCGCGCACCGCGTCGAAGAGCTTGCGGAAGGACTCCTCGTCCCAGGCCGGTCCGCCGTGGGCGGCGATCAGCCGGTCCGTGGCGGCGGTCACACAGTCCTCGAAGAGGGCCTGGATGGAGCCGTGGGGGTTGGCCGACAACGCCAGCTTCTGTTGATTGGTGAGCTTGCCCTGCGCGAACTTGGCTGGGTTGCTCGGAATATTCAACAAGATCAAACGGCGGGTGCCGGCCCACATCGCGGTCTGCTGCTCCGCCTCGGTGTCGAAGAGGCGCACGGCCACGCTCGCGCCCTCGTCCACCAGCGCCGGGTACGCCTTCAGCGGCTGCCCGCCGCGCCGGGTCTCGAAGGTGCGCGGCAGCGTGCCGAGCGTCCAGGACGTCAGACCGCTGCGCTGCTCCAGGCCGGCCGGTGCGCCGGACCCGGCCGCGCCGCCCCTGCCGGCCGCGCCGTCCTTGGCGGGCCGCTCGGCGGCCTGCGCGAACGCCTTGCTCAGGGCCGCCTGCGTCTTCGGCTTGAGCTTCAGACGCAGCGCTTCGAGGTCCTTGGCCTCGGCCAGCTTGCGGCGCCGCTCGTCGATCACCCGGAAGGTGATCTTCAGGTGGTCCGGGATCCTGGTCAGGTCGAAGTCGGCCGGGTCGACCGGGACGCCGACCATCCGCTGGAGCCCGGCCGCCAGGGCCGAGGTCAGCGAGCCCTGGAGGGGCACCGCCGAGTCCAGGAAGCGGGCGGCGAAGTTCGGTGCCGGCACGTAGTTGCGTCGGATCGGTTTGGGCAGCGAACGGATCAGTTCGGTCACCAACTGCTCGCGCAGGCCCGGGATCTGCCAGTCGAAGCCTTCGGAGGAGACCTGGTTGAGCACCTGGAGGGGGATGTGGACGGTCACACCGTCCGCGTCCGCACCCGGCTCGAACTGGTACGTGACCCGGAACTTCAGCTTCCCCTGCCGCCAGGAGTCCGGGTAATCGGCCTTGGTGACGGCTTCGGCGGACTCGTTGATGAGCATGGAGTGCTCAAAGTTGAGCAACTCCGGTTCCTCGTGGTGCTTCTTCTTCCACCACGAGTCGAAGTGCGCGCCGGAAACGACGTGTTCGGGCAGCCGCTGATCGTAGAAGTCGAAGAGCGTCTCGTCGTCCACGAGGATGTCGCGACGGCGCGCCCGGTGCTCCAGCTCCTCGACCTCGCCGAGCAGTTTGCGGTTGTCGTGGAAGAACTGGTGGTGGGTGCGCCAGTCGCCCTCGACCAGGGCGTTGCGGATGAACAGGTCCCGGGAGGTCTCCGGGTCGATCCGCCCGTAGTTCACCTTCCGCTGGGCGACGATCGGTACGCCGTACAGCGTCACCCGCTCGTACGCCATCACCGCGGCCATCTTCTGTTCCCAGTGCGGCTCGCTGTACGTCCGCTTCACCAGGTGCTGGGCCAGCGGCTCGATCCACTCGGGCTCGATCTTCGCGTTCACCCGCGCCCACAGGCGTGACGTCTCGACCAGCTCCGCCGACATGATCCAGCGCGGCGGCTTCTTGAAGAGCGCCGAGCCGGGGAAGACCGCGAATTTCGCACTGCGGGCGCCCAGATATTCGTTCTTGGCGTCCGTGTCCTTCAATCCGATGTGCGAAAGCAAACCGGAAAGGAGGGAAGTGTGGATGTGCTCGGGCGCCGCGTCCTGCTCGCTGAGGTGGACGCCCATCGTCTTGGCGACCGTACGCAGCTGTGAGTAGATGTCCTGCCACTCACGTATGCGCAGGTAATTCAGGAACTCGTTGCGGCACATCCGGCGGAACGCCGAGGACGACAGCGCCTTCTGCTGTTCGCGGACGTACCGCCACAGGTTCAGGTACGCCAGGAAGTC
Source organism: Streptomyces sp. NPDC018019 (assembly GCF_044327805.1). Classification (NCBI taxonomy): domain Bacteria; kingdom Bacillati; phylum Actinomycetota; class Actinomycetes; order Kitasatosporales; family Streptomycetaceae; genus Streptomyces; species Streptomyces sp. NPDC018019. The sequence goes on from NZ_JBIRGD010000021.1 coordinate 129,728, forward strand.
GCTGGTCTCGTCCTTGAAGCGGGCGTGCTGTTGGTCGGCCTGCTGCTGTTTGTCGGCGGGGCGCTCGCGCGGGTCCTGGATGGACAGCGCCGCCGCGATCACCATGACTTCGCGTACGCAGCCGTTGCGGTCGGCCTCCAGCACCATCCGGGCCAGCCGCGGGTCCACCGGCAGCTGGGCGAGCTTGCGCCCCATCTGGGTGAGCCGCTTCTTGGGGTCCTTCTGCTGCGGGTCGAGCGCGCCCAGCTCGTTCAGCAGGTCGACGCCGTCCTTGATGTTGCGGCGGTCCGGCGGGTCGATGAACGGGAACTTCTCGATGTCGCCGAGGCCGGCCGCGGTCATCTGGAGAATGACGGAGGCCAGGTTCGTACGCAGGATCTCGGCGTCCGTGAACTCCGGACGGGCGAGGAAGTCCTCCTCCGAGTACAGCCGGATGCAGATGCCGTCGCTGGTCCGGCCGCAGCGGCCCTTGCGCTGGTTGGCGCTGGCCTGCGAGACGGGCTCGATCGGCAGCCGCTGGACCTTGGTGCGGTAGCTGTAGCGGGAGATCCGGGCCATGCCGGGGTCGATCACGTACCGGATGCCCGGCACGGTCAGCGAGGTCTCCGCGACGTTGGTCGCGAGAACGATCCTGCGGCCGGTGTGCCGCTGGAAGACGCGGTGCTGCTCGGCGTGCGACAGGCGCGCGTACAGCGGCAGCACCTCGGTCTGCGGCAGGTTCTTCTTGTTGAGCGCGTCCGCGGTGTCGCGGATCTCGCGCTCGCCGGAGAGGAAGACCAGGATGTCGCCGGGCCCCTCGGCCCGCAGTTCGTCGACCGCGTCGCAGATCGCGGTGATCTGGTCCCGGTCGCTGTCGGTGCCGCCCTCCTCCAGCAGTGGGCGGTAGCGGACCTCGACCGGGTACGTACGGCCGGAGACCTCGATGACCGGCGCGCTGGGCGCGGCGTCCGGGGCGTCCTCCCGCGCCCGCCCGTCCTGTGCCGGCACGGTGGCGAAGGAGCCGAAGTGCCGGGCGAAGCGCTCCGGGTCGATGGTCGCGGAGGTGATGACCACCTTCAGGTCCGGTCGCCGGGGCAGCAGCTGCGCCAGGTACCCGAGGATGAAGTCGATGTTGAGGCTGCGCTCGTGGGCCTCGTCGATGATGATCGTGTCGTACTGGCGCAGCTCCCGGTCGGTCTGGATCTCCGCGAGCAGGATGCCGTCGGTCATCAGCTTCACGAGGGTGTCCGGGCCGACCTGGTCGGTGAAGCGGACCTTCCAGCCGACCGCCTCGCCCAGCGGCGTGTTCAGCTCCTCGGCGACCCGCTCGGCGACCGTACGGGCCGCGATCCGGCGCGGCTGGGTGTGCCCGATCAGGCCCCGTACGCCGCGGCCCAGCTCCAGACAGATCTTGGGGATCTGGGTGGTCTTGCCGGAGCCGGTCTCACCCGCGACGATCACGACCTGGTGGTCGCGGATCGCTTCGAGGATCTCGTCCTTCTTCTGGCTGACCGGCAGCTGCTCCGGATACGTGATCGCGGGCACCGCGGCGCGGCGCTGCTCGACGCGCAGCTCCGCCTCCTCGATCCCGGCGGCGATCTCGGCGAGCACGGCCGCGCGGGCCTCGGGCTTGCGGATCCGGCGCGCGCCGTCGAGCCGGCGCCCCAGCCGCTGCTGGTCGCGCAGCATCAGCTCGGGCAGCCGCTCCAGGAGAGCGGGCAGGGTGGAGGCGGCACCGTCGGGCCGGGCGGAGGCAGGCTGACTGGACATACGCAACCCAGGATCTCACCTCCGCGAATACGGTGGCGAACGAATTGCGGCCGGGGCGGGCGGGGTGGCCGGGTGAATGGGGTGGGCGGGGGCGTCAGGGGAACACCCTCGGCGTTCCCGGCGGCCCTGCCGGTCCGGCCTCCCGCCAGGTCCTTCCCGCCGGCACCTGCCCACCGGGCTCCCGCCGGGACCTGCCCACCGGCCTCCCGCCAGGTCCTTCCCGCCGGCACCTGCCCGCCGGGCCCCGCCCGGACACGCCCACCGGCCCCCGCCCGCCGCCTCCCACAGTGAGCCGACCAGCAGGGGAATGTCCGGGATAGGTGCTTTAGCGTGGTCCCATGGATGATCAGCACGGCGACCACCCCCAGCCGCACGGCGCGCACGGACGGCCCCCGACCACGGCCGAGAGATGGGCCGCGTTCAAGAAATCGCCGTTCCTGCCCGCCACCGTGCTGGTCCTCATCCTCGCCGTCGCCGCCGGCTTCTTCGCGGGCTCGTACACGTACACCATGGCCAACCCGACCCCGCGGCACATCCCGACCGCCGTGGTCGGCCCGGCGGACTCCCCGCACGGCAAGGCGTTCGTCGGCGGCATGGAGAAGGCCCTGAACGCCTCCCTCCAGCTCCATGAGTACGCCTCGTATGCCGTGGCCAAGGAGGGCATCGAGGAGCAGGAGGTCTTCGCGATCCTGCGGGTGCGGGAGCGGAGCATGGAACTGGACGTGGCCGGGGCGGCCGGAGCCCAGGTCGCGCAGGTGCTCGAACAGGCGGGCCCCAAGGTCGGGCAGGCGGTCGGTGTACCGGTCGAGGTCCGGGACCTCAAGCCGCTCCAGGAGGGCGACCCGCGCGGGCTCGCCCTCTTCTACATCTCGCTCGCCGCGGTGATCATCGGCTTCGTCGGAGCGATCCAGCTGAGTGTGCACGCGCGCGGGCTCAATCCACTCGAACGGATCGCCTTCACCGTGCTGTACGCGCTGCTGGGCGCCTTCGCCATCGCCGCGGTCGTGGACTGGCTGCTGGGCGCGCTGGATCTGTCCTTCGTGGAGTCCTGGCTGATCCTGGCGCTGACGATGTTCACGTCCGGCATGGTCTTCACGATGTTCAACACGTTGATCGGGCGCTGGGCGATGATCCCGACGTGGGGCCTGATGGTGCTGCTGGGCAACCCGTCCTCGGGCGGCGCGGTCTCCTGGCCGCTGCTGCCGTCCGTCCTCGGGCACATCGGCCGCTGGCTGCCGCCGGGCGCCTCGGTCAACGCGCAGCACACGGCCGTCTACTTCAGCGGCTCCCAGCACGCCTTCCCGTTCCTGGTGCTGGCGGGCTGGGCGCTGGTCTCGTGCGCGGTCTTCTGGACCTGGCGGCACCGGCACCCGGGCGGGCGCGAGGTGGGCGCCCTGGCCTCGGGCGTCCACAGGGCGGCGGCGCCGGGGGCCTGACGCGCGGACCGGTCCGCGTACGGGGCGACCGTCCTACGGGATGGCCGCCCCCTTCGCGGACCCGAGTACGGATGCGGCGCCTCGTCCCAGAGCGCGGGCCGCCGCGGTTCTCTCCCGGAGTACAGGCCGCCAGACATCGAAAAAGGCCCCGATCCGAAGATCGGGGCCTCTTCCCACTGCTGGTGGCTGGGGCCGGGGTCGAACCGGCGACCTATCGCTTTTCAGGCGATCGCTCGTACCAACTGAGCTACCCAGCCACAGCGGTCCTGACGGGATTTGAACCCGCGGCCTCCACCTTGACAGGGTGGCGAGCACTCCAAACTGCTCCACAGGACCTTGCGTGGTGCGAAACCAGGTGAACCTAGTCTCGCACACGGTAATGCGTGCCCCCAACGGGATTCGAACCCGTGCTACCGCCTTGAAAGGGCGGCGTCCTGGGCCACTAGACGATGAGGGCTGATGGCCCGCCTTGGTGCCTTGTGGGGCGCCGTCGGGGACGTGAGAAGCATATGGGATGCAGGGACCGTTCGCCAAAACGGTTTGTTCGAGCCCGGCGGCGGGGGCCGCGACGGGTGGGCCGGACGGGTGTCCCGTTCGCCCGTGGGGCCTAGGAGGGACTGGGTGACGGCGTGCCGGGCGGGGTGGCCGGGGAGCGTGTGCCGGGGGAGCCGGTGCTCGGCGATGGTGTGGTCCCGGGCCGGTTCTCCTTCGGCAGATGGCGGCTGACCTCGGCCTTCGACAGGCCGAGCCCGCCGAGCGTGATCTCGTCCCACGCCTGGAGGCGCCGGGTCTCACGGTCCAGGTAGAGGACGGACGCCTGTACCGGCGCGGGCTTCTTGCCCTGGACCGCGCGCAGCCCGCCGCCGCCCGTGGACCCCTCGACCATCAGCTGGGTGCCCCGGGGGAGCACGCTGTTCTCACGGTGGTGGACGTGACCGGCCAGGGCCAGCGGAACCAGGCCGTCCGTCTCGGCCGCCGCGACCGGGTTGTGGGCCAGCGCGATGTCCACGGGGGTGCCCCTGAGCCGCTGCGTACGGAGCGAGTCGGCCAGCTTGCCGCCCGCCGTGCGCTCGGAGAAGTCCCCCTCCGGGACGACCGAGCGGTCCGGTGTGAACTGCGGGTCGCCGACGCCCGCGATGCGCAGCCCGCCGATGCTGACGGCCCGGCCGCCGTCGAGGACCGTCGCGTTCCTGCGGGTCGCGAGGTACTGCTGCGTGGTGGCGGAGTCGTGGTTGCCGCGCACCCACACGTACGGGGCGCCGAGCGTGGCGACCGGGTCCAGGAAGGCGTTCTCGGCGGACGAGCCGTGGTCCATGGTGTCGCCGGTGTCGATGATCACGTCGATCTTGTACTGCTTCACCAGCGACTTGACGATCTGCCAGGCCGCCGGGTTCAGGTGGATGTCGGAGACGTGCAGCACGCGGATGGTGGTGGGGTCGGGGGTGTACGCGGGCAGGGTCGAGGTGGCTTCGTACAGTTTGGTGACGTTCGTCACCAGGCGCGCCAACTCCCGCTGGTACACGTTGAATTCGCTGACGATGTTGCGGGCGTTGCCGACCACCGAGGGGGCCGAGGACAGCAGTCCGGAGAACTTCGGCTCCAGGACGGACTTGGGGTTCCAGGTGGCGTACGCGGTGGCGCCCGACGCGGCCAGCAGGGCGAGCGCCAGCCCGCCGGCGGCCAGCGCGCGGCGCGGTCTGCGGTATACGGCCAGGCCCAGCGCGGTGGCGCCGGAGACCACTGCGACACAGGAGCGGAAGGCGAGGGTGCCGGTTCCGTCGAGGACGTCGCGGGTGACCTGCTGCTGGAGGCCGGCGAAACGTTCCGGGTGGTCGACCAGGGCCTGGGACCGTACGGGATCCAGCCGGTCGACATCGACATCGAGGCGTATGGGCGCGTAGTGGCTGCGCAGCTCCAGGGCGCCCAGCGGTGAGACGTTGATCTTCGTGCCGCCGGAGAGGGACGGGCGCAGTGTCATGTTCGTGTCCACCGGTCCGACCGGTGCGTGGATGCTGCCGACGATCAGCAGGCCCAGCCAGGCGCCGAGGAGGGTGACGGCGATCAGGCCGAGGGCGCGGGCGTACGGGTGCGGGGTGTGGGTGAGGGTGCTGGTGGGGGCGGAGTGGTGGGAGCGGTAGTCGCGGAGAGCGGCGGCGGGCAGGCCCCGTACCCGGGCGAGCGAGGCACGGAGCAGCCGGAGTACGGGAGAGCCGGGGGGCGTCTCCCCGGAGGGCGCGACACGGGCCATTGGGCGCGTATTCCCGGGCGCCGCGCCCGTTATGCCCGGGAAGCGGCCCGTGACCGGTGCCGGGAACGGCCGCACCGCGGGCCCGGGTGCGCCTCCGCGCGGTACCGCTGCCGTGCGGGAGCGTGGCGGACAATGGGTGGTGTGCTGGAGATGACGCGCGAGGAGTTCGAGGAACTGGTGGCCGAGGCGCTGGACCGGATCCCGCCGGAGCTGACACGGCTGATGGACAACGTGGCGGTGTTCGTCGAGGACGAACCACCGGCCGGGGACCCCGACCTCCTGGGGCTGTACGAGGGCACGCCGCTGACCGACCGCGGCGAGTGGTACGCGGGCGTACTGCCCGACCGGATCACCGTCTACCGCAATCCGACCCTGCGGATGTGCGAGACGCGGGAGGACGTGGTGGCGGAGACGGAAGTGACCGTCGTGCACGATACCCCGTCGTACACCTCTCTGGGTGATCTTCGCCTGATCGGGTGATGCCGCAAGGTTTGCAGCTAGCCCCAGCCCAGTGCGTGGAGCCGTTCGTCATCGATGCCGAAGTGGTGCGCCACCTCGTGAACGACCGTCGTGGCCACCTCGTGAACCACTTCATCCCGGTCCCCGCACATGCGGAGAGTAGGCCCCATGTAAATCGTGATCCGGTCAGGCAGTACACCCGCGTACCACTCACCCCGGTCGGTCAGCGGCGTGCCCTCGTACAGCCCCAGGAGGTCGGGGGCCTCGGCTGGAGGCTCGTCCTCCACGAAAACGGCCACGTTGTCCATGACCCGTGTCAGCTCCGGCGGGATGGTGTCCAGCGCGTCGGACACCAACTCTTCGAACGTCTCTCGCGTCATTTCCAGCACACAGCCATTGTCGCTTGGTCTGGAGGACGCTGGGAGGAGCACAGGACCCCGCCCGCACGCCACGAGGGAGCGCACGGGCGGGGCCGGGGCCCGGGTTACGACTGGGCGTGTACGGGAGCGCCCTGGGCCCGGAGCTGGGCTAGCTGCCGCTGGTACAGAGGGCCCGCGACGTGCGCTGCTCGCGCCTCAGACGGCGCCGCCTCCTCGATGAGGTGGTGGGCCGCCGCCTTGAGGTATGCCGCCCACGCCAGCACGTGCTGTTGCGCACTTCGGCCGCACTCCTGGGGCTCACCTGGCAGACAGAGCGGGAGGGCCGGACTTACCTTGTTCGCCGCGTGTCGCACGCACCGGGCGATCGTCAGCCACTGGTCCTCGGACCGATGAGCGCCCGTCTGTCCTTCCTGAAACCACCGGCCGAAGTCGTCTCCGTGATCATCCATACGTGCGCTCCTGCGGTCCTCTGAGTTACGCGGGTGCGGCGATCGTAGCGGCCTTCGCCGCCGCGTCTGCCTCCTGCGGATCGCAGTGCCCCACAGAGGGGACGCAGGGCGTGCACGGGCCGCACATGGGCAGGAACTGCGGGGGTGTACAGGACTGTGCCCCCTCGCCGTGTACGGCGGTAATGCCGGCCGTTACGGCGGCCATCCGTGCGCCGCCCCAGATGTCGGCGAGTGGCGTTTCCCGCACGTTGCCCATGGTCAGGAACCGGCCCAGCACGCACGGCCACACATCACCGGTCGGACTGATAGCGCACTTCTCGTGACCGCAGTGCCCGCACAGGTCGGCGATCGTCGGTGCGGCCCCTCGGCTGGCCCGTCCGAACGCCCGGGCCCGGTCACCTCCGACCGTGCCCACGCCAAGGTTCATAAGGTCCTTGGCCGCTTCCTGGACGCGCTGCTCCTGGCGGACAGCGACCACGCCACCGCGCACTGGGATACCGAGGCTGAGCGCCTTTTGGATGTTCCTTCGGGTCCGGCGGTGTGATCCCCGGAGGTTGGTCACCTTGTCGTGGTCGTCCGGCGTGTCGGAGTAGTACGACGCGGCGAGCTTGACCCCGCAGTCCGTGAAGGTCGCCCACAGGTGATCGCGAACGTGGGCGAGGTTGGAGAAGACTTCCACGGACAGGCCCGCCCCGTGGGCGTGCCGGATCAGGCTCGACAGGTGCGGATAGAGCGTCGGTTCTCCGCCGATGAACTGCACGTCCAGCGCGCCCAGGGCCGCGAGCTGGTCAATGGTGCGTTTCCAGTCCTGGAGGGTCATCGTGCCGTGCGTCCCCTTCGGGGACGAGTCCGCGTAGCAGTGATCACAGAACTCGTTGCAGAATCCCGTGACCTCCAGCCATGCGAATTTCAGTCGGTTCCGGGCAGGGCTCATCGCCGCCTCCTTGCGACTGTGGATGAGAGATTGCCCGCCCCTCAAGCGGGTTGCGCGGCGTGGGGGAACACGGTGTTGCGCGCCGTCAGGCCACCGCGAGAGGGGCGGGGGCTAGCGGGCCGTGCGTTCCTGTTGCGGCCCTTCGGACGGAAGCGGCGGGATCGCCGCCCGTCCCTCGTTCAGCTCCAGACGGCGCACGAGCGCCACGTCCTCGTAGGTACGGGCGAACGTCGGGTGCCCCGCGCGGCCTGTGTGCGCCATCATCGCCAGGTCGGCCGCCTTCAGGTCGGTGGTCGCCGCCAGCGTCCACGAACATCCGCCGCTCAGGCACTGCGCCGTCACGGTGACCTCGCTTTGCGGATGTGTGCCGATGGCGTGCTTCACGGCGCGGATCACGCTGCGGGTGCTCACGGCCGCACCACCGGGGGACCGATCGGCAACGCCACCATGCGCCGCTCGTGGGGGTGGTTGCGGATCTCCACGTTGCAATCGGCTGCCGCCGACCGGTCCACGTAGCCGTTGGGCGCGCCGTTGCCCGTCTCGTACGCCGTCCGCCAGCTCGCAGCGTGCGCGCATACCGGGCAGCCTTCCACCGGCACGGGCCATAGGTCCGGCAACGGCAGTTCCACCAACGGTTCCGAGTAGCTGCGTCGCGGCGCGAAGTAGGCCCGGCTCACGACCAGCTCCCGACGGGGCGAGTCCAGACCCTCGCCCGCGCGTGCTCCTCGTCGGTGGGCTTGCGTAACTGGTCCGGCCGGACTGCCCACTCCGCACCGCCACCCGGAGGAACGAGGTACGCGGACCCTTCGAGGAGTCTGCGTACCTCGCCGATCCGATCGTTCGTTGTGTCCACCGCGTATGTGCCCGTGGTGGGGGTCCAGTCGTGGGCCATGATGCATCGCCGTCCCCTCGCGTGGTCCGATGACATTCCACGCTAGGAACGGCAACTCTCAGTTGTCTGTGGCACTTTGGAGACCCGCCAGCGGGAAGTACCACAAGCCTTTAGAGCGGCAGCCCCACGACGTCAGCCATGGCCCGCATGTCCGTCGTCAACGTCCGCCGCCCCCGGATCACCCGGCCGAGGATGTCACGGGCATAGCGCTGGTTCGGTAGCCATTCCGGGCTGTCGGAGCGGATCTGTTCCAGCTTGCCGAACGCCTCTGCATAGTCGCCGGTCTTGGCGTACGCGTCGGCCACGTCCAGCAAGTGGCGGTTTCGGTTGTTAGACGTGGGCTTGAGGCTGAAGACGGGCACGCGTTCGGCGATACGGAGCACCATGTCAGGCCGGTCGGTCACGCTGGCGTTCTCGGCGGCCTTGAGCTTGACCGTGGTCGGCCCGAACGTGCGAAGGAAGTCATTATTCGGGGCGTGCTCACGCCCCAGCGCCACGGCTGCCGCTGTGGCGAACTTCAACGCGTCCTCGGCGTCGCCAGGCTGCGAGTTCCGCACGGCCGCAGCGGACACGCGTAGCAGCATCCAGCCCCACGTACTCAGCTCCGCCGGGGTCGCCCGGGACATCCGGGGCTCGGTCTCGTCGGCCCACTTCACGGCCAGGTCATACGCCTTGCCCAACTCGCCCTGACGTAGCAGCAACCAGCACAGCGTGTTGACCGTGGCCGCACCCTCCATGCGATCCGCCGAGTCGTCGAGGGCGCGGTCTAGCGCCGTCTCGGCGGCTTTGAACTGGCGGGTCTGGACCATGAGCCACCCAGCGAGCTGCAATAGCCGTACCCGGACCGCACGGCCCTCTGAGCCCAGCGCGTCAGCGTCCCGCAGCAGGGGCGGCAGCAGCACCGATAGTGCCGTGTACTGATCGCCGGAGAACAGGGGCGCCGAATCCTTCAGGGCGCCACGTACCCCGCTGACCGTCGGCGGCTCGTCGTCCAGCCCTGGGGCGACGGGGGGACGCTCCAGGGCATCCCGAACGGCCGCCCAACGATCCACTGTGTCCGCACTGGCATCCTCCGGGTTCGGTTCACCGGCCAGGCGCATCGTCGGCACCCTCAGCGCGTGTGCGAGCTTGCGCAGTGTCTCCAGACGGGCCGTCTCCCGCTCGCCCTGTTCGAGTTTCCGGATGGCCGAGAGGGAGACTCCCGACGCGTCCGCTAACTCACGCTGTGACAGCCCGCGACGCTTGCGGACTTCTTTTACCCTCTGCCCCGCAGTGCTCATGCTCCGAGCGTACGACGCGGACCCCGCCCAGGACACGGGAAAGGCCCCGCACCTGCCCAGCGAAGGGCAGGCGCGGGGCCATGGAAACGAAGGGGAGCGGGAGCCCAGTAACGCCAAGGCGTCCGGCCGTCCGGGCACCTCACGCCGGCCGGGGGCAAGCCTTCGGATCGAAGGGACTCGGAGCGCCGAAACCCCGGTTACGGGCCCTTACGGGAAGCCGCCGATCCGACGTACCCACTGGTCACAGGCCAGTTGGTGCGTGGTCGGCGGTCTTTGGCGGACCTTGGAACCCGTACAGCCAGCGGCCCGCTATCACGCTTCGGTCTTCCGTCCCGGCCGGAGGGGGGACACCCCCAGCCGGATCACTTCACCAACACCCATTCGGACTACTTCCGCATACCAGTCGTATAGATGCGCCCCAACCTGTGGTGACATACGCCAACCGACAGAAAGAGATCCTCATGCCAGAGAACCCGAAGGAACCTGAGAACTCCGAAGAGACCAGCCGAGCGCCGGGCGTCAACATCCGGGAGACTGACAGTGGTGTCCGGAACGTTCGGGCTGCCGAGGAAGGTGGAGCAGCTCGCCGGAGGTGGGAAGAAGAAGTTCGCGAGCAGCAGGACGTAGCCGACGAGTCCCAGGACGACTAACACGCTACAGCTCCCCAGGGTGCGGCTGCTCCGGCCGCCTCCGCAACGGACGCCGCGCCCTGGCCGCCGCGCCCTCCGCGCTGGACTTCCGCGCGTGATGCCAACGGCACAGAGCCTGAAGGTTCGCCACGTCGTGGTCATCGCCCGGAACGATGTGGTCCACCTCCGTGGCCGGTGCCGTGCACCGCGCCCCCGTGTCCCGCAGGACTCCCCGGCACTGGAAGCCATCACGCTTCGGTGCGCTGGCCGGGGCGGAGGGGGCATGCCCCACCTCTGTGGGGAGCAGATCACCTTCGGCTCCCGGTCAGTTCGTGTCGTTCCTCTTGGAACAGGTCAGCCATGTGGCCGACGCGGTAGCGGGCGTCCGCCACGTCCACGTCCGCCGCCTCCAGGCCCAGGGCGGGGGCTAGCGTGCGGATCTCATCCACGCTGCCGGAGTGCGGCGTCCACCCCGTTGCTAGGTGATTGGTCAGCGCCAGAGCCACACGGCCTGTGGCGTCGCTGCGGTGAGTCTGGCCCGTGAGCCAGGTGGCAAAGTTCATGTGCGCCTCCGCGGCGTCTCAGCGGCCCCGCGGAGCCGCGTGCGGAAGGCGGGGGCCCAGGTATGCCAGACCCCCGCCAGAAGGTGTGTCAGGCGCCGGGAAGCAGATCCTTGGCCTCCGCCGGGGACATATCCGCCGGTACCTCCAGAGCGCTGATCAGGCGACCCTCCGCCCGCTCCTTCAGTTCAATTCGTCGGAGCCTGGCCCGGTCCTGGCTGCGCGGGTGGTTGCGGGCCAGGATTTCCCGCTGCCACACCGGAGGGTCCGCCAGCAGTTCCTCACGGCTCATGGTCGCCCAACGGCCGGATGCCACAGGGTCGTTGGTGCCCAGGACGCGGTACAGCTTGGCCCATGTCTCATGCGCCTCGTAGAACCAGCCCAGTCGCTCCTTATCGATAGACGGGGCGTGCCCCTTCGGACCGCCTCCCAGGCCCAGGTCTGCGGTGACCTGACCCAGGCTGTTACTCACTCGAATCCAGGTGTTGAACGCGGTCTCGGCCGCCGTGACGGCCTCCAGCGCCTTGGCCTGGAGGCCGTCGAACTTGGTCAGCAGACGTTCCCGGGTCTCCTCAATGACACCGGTTTCCTTGAGGAGCTGGCGGTATTCATGCCGTGCGCTTTCGACCAGTTTCACGCGAGCTTCGCACTCCAAAAGTGCGTCCGCGCGCCGCGCCTCAATGTCCATGCGCTTGTATGCACCCTTGGGCTTCGGTCCCTCGCCTGAGAGGTAGGCATGGTGCTCCGCCAGTCGGCGCTTTTCCGCCTCTTCTCCCTCGTGCCCCGCCCGCTGCCAGTTGTCCAGGGCGTCCGATGCCTGGTCGTGCAGTTCCGTGACCTTGGCCCAGGCAGAGTGCACCCGTTCCGGCGCTTCCGGGAGGTGTTCCCGAACCGTCAGGTGATTGTAGAGGCGGCCATGCAGATGGCCGGACTTACGATCCAGCTCGTCCATTTTCCTCATGATTCATTTCTCCAGATGAGTTGAGATTGGTTTCCGGCTCAGGTGCTTGCCCGGGGCGAGATGCTTAGGAATTTGTTTGCTGATCCTCATGCCGCGTTGAGTAGATGGGCCGGAGGGCGGAGCGGGCATCGGGTTCGGCTATTCCGCCGTTGTTGTAGGCGTTGCACACAACGTCACCAAGGTCCCGGCAGGCTTCGCCCTGCAAGGCGGAGAACTTGGCGGCGAGGTCGCCGGAATCTGTGCGGTTTGCCAGCTCATGCGCATCGCCAAGAGCAGCGATGATCCGCCGTGAAAGGCGAATGCGGTTGAGGATCACGTGATCTCCATGGGATTTGGGCATATGAAAACCCCGTGCCCCGGAGTTCCGGGACGCAAGGGTGGTGGGCCGGTTGGTGCCCGGTCGCCGCCGGATGAGGCAAGCCCTAGAGACGCCTAGGGATTTCTACGTGAGGGTTAACTGGGGGGGCGTGACACCAGGGGGATGGCGCGGATACATCGCCCCCGGAATGGGGCGGCCGGCCGGGCTATTGCATATTTCCGCCAGCGCAATGCTGCTGCCTTTCCTGAGTGTCCCGTTGTCCCATCCTGTCCCGCCCCGCGCGGAGCTATCGGGCCTGGTTGAAAATGTCGGTCGCCGGGGGCGCCGACTCGGATTCCGGCTCCTCCGGTTCGTTGTCGTCCAGGGGAGGCAGAACGCGTTCCCACGCGTCGCGGAGGTCTTCCCAACGCCAGCCATATGTCCGTTCGCTGCCACTCCGGACGCGGACGGATTTCAATCCGTGTTCCCGCAGTAGGCGCCCCACGTCCTCCGGCCGCAATTCCTCTCGTCCGTCGAACCGGGAGAACGCCAAGGGGTCGAGGTCCAGTGCGGCCGTACAGGCGTCATTACGGCTGATGCTGGCTGTGAGCCTGCCCCGGCGCTCCAAGTCCCTGAAATGGGTTTGTAGCGCCGCCAGGAGACGCATGGAGGCGGAGCCTGTGGCGCTCCCGTCGCGTGATTCCTCTTGGGCCGCATCTAGCGCCGCCATGCAGCGTTCCTGCCAGTAATCTCCGGCGGTAGCCGCAACGGCCCACAGACACGACCAGATCTCATGGTCGCGACCGTCCACCTTGTCCCTGACTTCCGAAGCCAGGAGTTCAGCCAACAGCTTTTCCTTTTTGGTGAACCTGTGGGCCGTGTCCTTGGCCCACCGGGCCACGCTTTCTCGAACTTCGGCCAGTTCATCATCATGCGCCAACGGGAAATACGACTCCGGCCGTTCCTCCCGGCGAGCGCGCGTGGTGTGAATAACGAACGTGCGCGTCAGGAGGGCGTCAGGAAGACGAGCCGTCGCCAGTCCGGCGAACGCCACCGGGGCGAAACACGAGTACCGGATCACTTCCGTTTGCTTGTCCTTGTGTGCACGGTGTACCACCGCGCCGCGCTTGTATCCGGCGTTAAGGATGATGGTTAGGTCATCCTGGCTACCGGCTGAATTGGCGGAGTAGGTCCGATCCAGCTCATCAGGGAAGAGCACGATGGGGAAGGCGCCCAGTTCTCCCGACTCTTCCGCCGCCGCAATGAGTCGCAGCATGGCCGCCGACGACATCGAACCCACGTCCTGGCCATTGGCGACCAGCTTGGAAAGGATCTCCAGAGCGCGTGTCTTACCGGACCCGGGAGCGCCGGAAAAGATGCCGAGTCGTGGTGCAATGGGAAGTCCGGGGCACTGCGTCAGCAGGTGTGTGTAGGCCGTCCACAGAACCGCCACCGTGAAATGGTGCGGACTGGGGAACCATATGAACCGCCGTAGCGCCGCCTCAATGTCCGCCAATGCTTCCGCACCGGTCGGGATCGGTGGTTCTGCCTTTGCTTCTGTCTCTGCCAGCTTGTCCGCCTGGAAAGTCCACCCATCAATCTCGATGATGTCCGTCATGCGTCCACCGCCGGAACAAGGCGGTAAGAACGGCCCCGGTACGGAGTGGCGTCGAACACGCGCCTGCCCCGCAGCACGATGTCCGTACAGTGAGCGCCACGGGGGCCGTAATGGGTACTTGCGTCTGTGGCGGACCGCCCGGCACCGTGAATATGGATGCGGGGGCAGTAGGGGCACTCGACCCGATACGTCCACGGGTCGCCGGGAGCCTGTGGCTCTACCGGACGCGCGGGCGCGTCGGGTAGTTCTTCGGTGTGGCACATGCCGGGTTCCTCTCATTCAGCTCACGGTGCGTACCGCGCGCTAGCGTCATTCACAGAGACCCGTTACGCCTTGGGCCTCGTGGTGGCATCCACCGGGGCCCGTGACAACCGGGCGCCCAAAGGGTGTGCCGCCGCTGTGCGCATCTACCGGGGACCGTGACAGCCACGCAACCGCCGCGCGGGGCGGGACAGGACGGGACAGCGGGACAACGCAAAGGGCCCGTTCCTCCCAGAAGAAGGAACGGGCCCTGGGGCTCATTGGCGCCTTTTTAGTTACCGGTCGTCAGCCAAGACCATGGAGACGCCTATATCTGTCGGTTCGGGATCGCCAACCCACCAGAACCGGAATCGGTCTACAGAGGGCCGCACACCGGAGGTAGGGGCCTTGAACAGCCAAGCACGCTCTAGGACAAGGCCGAGGATTTCCCGGCGTTCGGCTAGGGGCCAGTTCTCCCATGCCTCCTCAAACAGCATCCAGTCCCGCAGGAAAGTGATATCTGCGGTCTGGCCACTTGGGAGGGCGGCCAACTCCTTTTCGTATTGCTCCAGTCGGTCGTTGCTGGCGTTGTACCTACTGCGGAAACGTGCCTCACCTCGGTTGCCCTTGAAGAGGCCGTTCAGCTTTTCGTCTTCCAGTCGGTCGAGGAACTGTTCCTCTTCTTGTATTCGGGCTTCCAGGTCCCGCCTGCGGGTGACTCGTTCGGGGTGTCGCAAGTCGGTCCAGCGTTCTGCAATGGCGAGCAGTGCCGGATGGTCATCATCCAACGCAGCCAGACGGGAAACCATTGCCTGAGTGACTATGCGGTCTGCGTAATCACCCTTCATGAGAGTTCCTGGGCACCGCCCGGCGAACTGCCGTCGTAGGCACCGGTAACGAGGCCAGGGCTTCCCGTTTCGGACCCAGTACGCGTCGTACGACTCTCGCGCTCCGCACTCGCCGCAGTGGAGGTAGTCAGACAGAAGGCCAGTTACAGCACGGCCGGTTTCTTTGGATCGAGATGCAGGGACGGCGGAGCGCTTCCAGTGCACTGGGACGCGTTTACCGAACAAGGCCCGGAGTCGAGTTGAGTCCGCCAGAGAGATGAGTTCCGGGGCGACGCGGACCATTTCACCTGACTCGGAATGGCGATATATCTCGCCTTTGTGAGGAAGGTATCCGGTGAGCACAACGCTAGTCACGAGCTGGCGCACGACCGGCCATGACCAAGAGTTAGGAGACTTCATTGGCTTCTCTCGAAGCTTTTGGGCCTTCAGTGGCTCGCCCTTGGCCTCCAACTGGGCAATGCGGATCTTGCGGCTTGCCCAGCGCGGGCAGTCGTAACCCTGGGCGTTCAGCCACGCCGCGATGGAGCGCAGCGACGCCGGTTCCTTTGTGTCCAAGAGCTTCTTCACTATGGCGCGTATGATCTCGGCCTCTTCCGGGTGAAGTTCCAGCTTCCGTTCCGGCGTGACCATGAAGCCGTAGGGGCGTGAGCCCATCCACCGGCCCGCGTCCCGCTCGTCCGCCCGTAGGTCAGTGACCCGGATAGACGTGTTCTTGGACTCCTTGTGCGCCTGGTGCGCCGCCAACGTGAGCTGGATTTCCCAGCCCTCGTTGTTGGAGTCGATACCGTCGGCAATCGAGATGAACCGGCACCCGGTCTCGTAGACAACCCGGATGATCTCGGATGCCTGAGGGATGCCCTGGCGGGTGGCACGGTCCACCTTGAAGACGATCAGCACGTCCGCCAGTCGCTGACGGAGCATGTCCAGGGCGGCGTCCCAGTCGGGACGCTCCACGTAGGTGTGGTAACCGCTCTTGTCCTCATCGGTGAAGACCTTCACGACCTCGGCGCCCAGGTCATCGGCCTTCGCTCGGCCTGCCTTCTCCTGCCTGGGGATGGACGTGGACGTGTCCGTCAGGTCCGAGATTCGGCAGTAGAGGATGGCGCGGAGCAACGCGCCCATAAGTTCTCGCGGTGACACTTTTTCTCCCATGGATACCCAAAGCAGACTAAGCCCGGCCTTCGGACCCGTGTTCGGTGGGTATCTGTGGGTGCACGAGATCGCCCACCACTTCGGGATCGACGACGAGCGGCTGCACGCGCTGGGGTACGGCTGACGGGCGGCGCGCATCGGGACGGGACGCGGTGGGGCTGTGCGGGCCGGGGCGGTCCGTCGGGGCGCGGGCCCCGGTGGGCGGCCGGTCGGGGCCGGGGCGCGGGGCCCGGTTCGCGGCATTCACGGCGTTCGGGGTGGTGCCGGTGGTGTCCGGGGCGGTGATCAGGGGCGGAAGAACCGGATCTCGTGCCCGCGGCGCGTGTCCTCCGGTGGTTGCCGGGAGTTGGGCAGGGCGTTCATCTCCGCAGTCTCCGCGCCCCGGATCCGGAGGTCCCGCCCGTGCGCCCGATCGCTTCCCCCCTTACCGGCCCGGCCCTGACCCGGCTGGCCGCCGCCGTGGCCGCCGCCTCCGCCCTGACCGCGTCGCTGAGCGGCTGCATGAGCGTGAGCGACGCGGAGCCGGCCCGGCCGTCGGGCTCGGCCGCGCGGCACGACGGCGGGCCCGAGCCGGACGGCGGCACGGTGACCGGGCGTACGGAGAACCCACGACGCCTGGGGCGCCCGGGCGGCGTCCACAGCGCGGAGGGGCACGCGGGGGCGCCCGCGAAGGGCCGCACGCCGTCGAAGGGCATGGCGGAGCCGGAGCCCGAGCCCGCGTCGGGTGACGCGCCCGGGCCCGAGCCGGCCGGACCGCCGGGTTCCGGTCCCGCGGCGCCCGCCCCGGCGCGGCCCGGCAGCAGCCGCCCCTCGACGCCCGCACAGCCGCCCCGTACGACTCCGACCGTGAAGCCGACGCCGAGCCCGAGCCCGGACCCGGAACCGAGTTCCCCCGCGCCGTCCCCGACGTCCGTGCCGCCCGGCCCCGCCAAGCCGGAGAGCTCGGGCTGACGGGACGGGCGGGACGGGCGGGACGGGCCGGGGCCGGGGCGCGATGTGCTGAGGCGGCGTGGCGGGGTGACGTAGCGAAGCGGAGAC
Source organism: Streptomyces sp. NPDC018019 (assembly GCF_044327805.1). Taxonomy (NCBI): domain Bacteria; kingdom Bacillati; phylum Actinomycetota; class Actinomycetes; order Kitasatosporales; family Streptomycetaceae; genus Streptomyces; species Streptomyces sp. NPDC018019. Next base: position 146,899 of record NZ_JBIRGD010000021.1, read on the forward strand.
GGGGCCGTGGCCGGTGCTAACCGGGGGAGCGGGGTGCGCGAGGCGGGCCGATCACGGGCTGACCGGGCGGGGCTCCGGAGACGCGCGAGGCCGCCGGGGCAAACGGGGGTTCGGGCGGGCATTTGCCTTTCGGGGGCCGGGGTGAGTATGGTGGTAGATCGTTTGATCCCATTTGCCCGGCGCCTGATGAAGCGCCGTGTGGCGCGTTCTCTCCCTTGCCGTGGCTGACCGCATTGAGGCGGTCGTTTATGAAGTCTCACGGAGTTTGGGCGCGTGCCTGTGCCGAGACTCCGGAAGGTTTCGCATTTCGCATGTCTGTTTCCACTGATCAGTCCGTCCTGCCCGCGGCCGACGAGCAGGTCCTCCAGCAGGACCAGCCGCTGGACCAGGTGGTCGCCGGTACGGCGGCCGAGGTGACCGAGCCGGCCGCCCAGGACGAGGCCCCCGAGCCCGCCGAGGCCCCCGAGGCCGACGCCTCCGAGGCTCCCGAGGCCGAAGCCGCCGAGGACGCCGCCCCCGAGGTCACCTTCGCCGACCTCGGCCTGGACGAGAAGATCGTCCGCAAGCTGGCGCAGAACGGTGTCACCACCCCGTTCCCCATCCAGGCCGCGACCATCCCGGACGCCATCGCCGGGCGCGACATCCTCGGCCGCGGCCGCACCGGCTCCGGCAAGACCCTCTCCTTCGGTCTGCCGCTGCTGACCCGGCTGGCCGGCGGCCACACCGAGAAGAAGCGCCCGCGCGGCGTCATCCTCACCCCGACCCGTGAGCTGGCCATGCAGGTCAGCGACGCGCTGCAGCCGTACGGCGATGTCCTGGGCCTCAAGCTCAAGGTCGTCTGCGGCGGTACGTCCATGGGCAACCAGATCTACGCCCTGGAGCGCGGCGTCGACGTCCTCGTCGCCACCCCGGGCCGGCTGCGCGACATCATCAACCGCGGCGCCTGCTCGCTGGACGAGGTCGAGGTCGCCGTCCTGGACGAGGCCGACCAGATGGCCGACCTGGGCTTCCTGCCCGAGGTCACCGAGCTGCTCGACCTGGTGCCGTCCGGCGGCCAGCGGATGCTGTTCTCCGCCACGATGGAGAACGAGATCGGCACCCTGGTCAAGCGCTACCTGACCGACCCGGCGACCCACGAGGTCGACAGCGCCCAGGGCAACGTCACCACCATGACCCACCACGTCCTGGTCGTGAAGCCCAAGGACAAGGCGCCGGTCACCGCCGCCATCGCCGCCCGCAAGGGCCGCACCATCATCTTCGTGCGCACCCAGCTCGGCGCCGACCGCGTCGCCGAGCAGCTGTGCGACGCCGGTGTGCGCGCGGACGCGCTGCACGGCGGCATGACGCAGGGCGCGCGGACCCGCACGCTGGCCGACTTCAAGGACGGCTACGTCAACGTCCTGGTCGCCACCGACGTCGCCGCCCGCGGCATCCACGTGGACGGCATCGACCTGGTCCTGAACGTGGACCCGGCCGGCGACCACAAGGACTACCTGCACCGTTCCGGCCGTACCGCCCGTGCGGGCCAGTCCGGCACGGTCGTCTCGCTGGCCCTGCCGCACCAGCGCCGGCAGATCTTCCGCCTGATGGAGGACGCGGGCGTGGACGCCTCGCGCCACATCGTCGGCGGCGCCGGCGCCTTCGACGAGGACGTGGCCCGGATCACCGGCGCCCGTTCGCTCACCGAGGTGCAGGCCGACTCGGCGAACAACTCCGCCAAGCAGGCCGAGCGTGAGGCGCAGGAGCTCGCCCGCGAGCTGGAGCGGGCGCAGCGCCGGGCGGCCGAGCTGCGCGAGGAGGCCAACCGGCTGACCGCGCGTGCCGCGCGCGAGCGGGGCGAGGACCCGGCGGAGGCGCTGGCCGCCGCCGAGGCCGCCGTGGAGGAGGCCGCCGAGGCCGTCGTCCCGGCCCAGGCCGCTCCCGCGCCCGAGGCCGACGAGGCGCCGCGCCGCTCCTCGTACCGCGACGAGCGGGGCAACTACGAGCGCCGGGACCGCCGCGACAACGACCGGGGCGACCGTGGTGACCGTGGCGGTTTCCGTCGCGACGACCGGTCCGGTGGCGGCTTCAACCGCGACCGCCGGGACGACCGCGGTGACCGGGGCGACCGTGGTGGCTTCAACCGTGACCGCCGGGACGACCGCTCGGGCGGCGGCTTCCGCCGTGACGACCGGTCCGGTGGCGGCTTCAACCGCGACCGTCGCGACGACCGCGGTGACCGCGGTGGTGACCGTGGCGGCTTCCGCCGTGACGACCGCTCCGGCGGTGGCTTCAACCGTGACCGCCGCGACGACCGCTCCGGTGGCGGCTACAGCCGGGACCGCCGGGACGACCGCTCGGGCGGCGGCTTCAACCGCGACCGCGGCGACCGCCCGAACCGTTCCTTCAACCGTGACGACCGCTCCGGCGGGCGCCCGGGCGGCGGCTACCGCTCCGGTGGCGGCGACCGTCCGTACAACCGCGACCGCCGCGACGAGCGTCCCTCCTCGGGCGGCTACCGCTCGGGTGGCGGCGACCGTCCGTACGGCCGCCGCGACGACCACCGCGGCCACGGCACCGGCTCCTTCGGGCGCCGTGAGGACAAGCCGCGCTGGAAGCGCAACGGCTGACGCGGGGCGTGACGCCGGACGGCGTCGCCCACCGTGCCCGTGGGGCCCGCACCACACTTCCGTACATCGCTACGGGAGCCGGTGCGGGCCCCACGGCTCAACTGCGGCGTGTGTACGGCCCTTTAGCCGTGCGCCGCGCCGCGCACCGGGCCCGCCCGCCGCGCCCGCCCCGAAGCGGACGCATCCGCTCCGGCCCTCCGATGGCCAATGCCTTCGGGCTGCGGCGGGAACGCGGGCTATGCTGCTCGGTGCGGGCCATTAGCTCAATTGGCAGAGCAGTGGACTTTTAATCCATTGGTTCAGGGTTCGAGCCCCTGATGGCCCACCAGGCACGAGCCGGAGGCGAGCCCTCCGGCCCACCGACAGCGCCCCCGCCGGGAGACACCGGCCGGGGGCGCTGTCGTGTTCCCGGGGCCGGAAGCGGCGCCGGCCCGCGGTCCCGGTGACCCGTCCGGCCCAATCTGATTCGCCGCCCGGCGCGGCAGCGTAAAGCCTTGGGACGGCGACGGTGTTCGTACGGACGGGCGCGCGGGAGTGGGAGGCAGGCCGGTGCGGGTGCGTCGAGGCGGCAGGGTCCGTACGGGCGAACGGGAACGGTGGCGGCGCCGCTCCCGCATGTCGCCGTTCGGCCAGCGGGTCGTCTGCTGGCTGCCGCTGATCCTGCTGGTGGCGGGGCTGGTCTTCGACAGCGGCACGCCCGCCCGCTACACGGCCGCGCCGTTCTTCTCGGCGGCGCCGCTGGTGGCGGCGCCGCTGTACTCGCTGCGCAGTACGGCCGTGGTCGCGGCGACCGCCGTCGCCGCCGAGATCTGGGTCGTGACGTACCACGGAGGGCGGGACACCAATCAGTCCTTCACCGAGGGCCTGACCGTCCTGGTCGTCGCCGTCCTCGCGCTCGGCATCAACCGGGTCGTACGGATGAGCGACGCCCGGCTGGCCTCCGTACGGGATGTCGCGGAGGCGGCCCAGCGGGCCGTGCTGCCGACGCCCGCCGAGCGGATCGGCGGGCTGGCGGTCGCCGCGCGCTACGTGGCGGCGCAGGCGGACGCCCGGATCGGCGGCGACCTGTACGCGGTCCAGGACACCCCGCACGGCGTACGGCTGATCGTCGGCGATGTACGGGGCAAGGGTCTGGAGGCGGTGGAGGCGGCGGTGATCGTCATCGGGGCCTTCCGGGAGGCCGCCGAGCAGGAGGCCAGCCTGGAGGCGGTGGCGGGGCGGCTGGAGCGCGCGCTGCAACGCGAAGGCAGCCGGCGGGAGGGTCTCGACCAGTTCGAGGGGTTCACCACCGCCGTACTGGCGGAGCTTCCCTCGGATGAGCACGCGGCCCTGCGCGTCCTCAACCGCGGCCACCCGGCGCCACTGCTGCTGGCGCCCGACGGCGAGCTGTGCGAGCTGATGCCGAAGTCGCCCGCCCTGCCGCTCGGCATGAGCGAGGTGGCGGGCTGGCCGGACCGGGCGGACGAGACCTCCTTCCCGGCGGGCTCGATCCTGCTGCTCTTCACGGACGGCGTGACCGAGGCCCGCAACCGTGACGGCGTCTTCTACGAGCCGGTGCAGCGGCTGGGCGGCCGGGTCTGGTCCGGTGACGGGCCGGAGGCGCTGCTGGACGCGCTGGTGGCGGACGTGGCGGCGCACACGGGCGGGGAGACGGCGGACGATATGGCACTGCTGGCGGTGCAGCGGCCGGTGCGGGGGTGATGAGAGCGTCCGAGTGGCGCTGTGGCTCCGTGGTCGCTGTGGTTTCAGAGTCGTTGCGGCTTCGCGGCTGCTGTGGTTTCAGAGTCGTTGTGGCTTCGCGGCTGCTGTGGTTTCACAGCCACTGTCGATTTATAGCCACTGCACGCTCTGCCCGTGCTGGCCGGTCAGGGCGACCGGCCGCTCGTCCAGGGCCAGCGTCAGCAGCCGTTCCGTCGTCGGCAGGGGGTGCGCGAGCCGGGGCGTGGTGATCCACGGGAGGACGGAGTGGTGTTCGTTGGAGACCCAGTGCCCGGGACGGTCGCGCTCCTGGAGTACGGACCGTACGAGCCGGGCGAACTCCTCCCGGCGCTCCAGGGGGAGGTACGTCAGCACGGAGGTGTGGAAGACGATGAGCGTCGCCCCGGGCGGGGCCGCGGCCGCCAGTGCGGGCAGCGCGTCGATCAGGTCGCCGCGCGCCATACGGGGGCGCGGCGCGGACCGTACCGCTTCGATGGCGGCCCGCTGGCGTCGTACGCGCTCGTCGGTGGCGCCCGGCCAGATGAGCGCCTCCAGCCAGCGGACGTCGTCGGGGTCGGCCGGGTCGAGGGGGTTGAGGTCGATGCCCGCGCGCCAGGCGATCTCCGGGACGCGGTCGGGTACGGGGGTGCCCGGACCGGTACGGCAGGAGAGGACCGCCGTGCTGTCCGGCGCCCCGAACTCCGGCCGGTCGTCGTAGCGGTAGCGGTAGCGGTCCGGGTGCAGGCACAGGCCCGCCGACGCGCCGACCTCCAGGAGCGCCAGCGGCTGCGGGAGCCGGGCGAGGAGGGGCAGCAGGGCCGCGCAGCGGGCCGGCTCGTTGGTCTGCGTCCGGCGCCGCAGGATGACGGCGCTCACCTCGTCCCAGTGGCGCAGGGTCCACTCGCGCCAGCCGCGGTACGCCGCGTCGCCGCGCGGGCCGTGCTCCGCGTACGGGCCGTCGAGGTAGCGGACGGCGGCGAGCAGGAGGTTGGGCTGCTGTTTGTTGCCGGCGGGCAGCGAGCGCGCCAGGTGGGCACAGAACTCGGGGTCGTGGCCGATCCGCGCGGCCAGCTCCTCGTGGGCGTCGGACTGTCCGCGCGCCTGGTACCAGGCGAAGTCCACGTATCGATCCGCCAGTTCCCGCGCGCTGTTGACGACCATGATCAGACGTTACTGCGCTCACGCGACGTAATCGCCGGGCACCCTTGCGCATAACAACTCCCGCACAATCGTGGGATTCGGGTTTGAAGATCACCTGGCAACATGCCCCAGTTTGCGACTTACTGAGGCATAAGTCAGGGCCAAAGCCGTACCAAAGCGCCCACGGATTCGCCGGAACGCTTGGTGTCGGGCCGCGGAGTCTATTACAGTCCGATAACGGAGCGCGGTCGTCCCAGCCGTCGCAAGAGGCGGCACCGTGCGCCGACGCCGAATCCCGTCAGCAGGTTCACAACTGAATCACCGTTGGCTCACCGCTGGACCGGGCCTGCGCACCGGTGCCGTACCGGCGCGTGTCCTGGGAACCGGGCAACCACCACCTCGGGGTGTGCCGGACGGCCGCCGATCCGTACCCGTCGGAGGCCGTCCGTAGGAGACCTTCCTGCTCCGAACTTCCCAGCGTTCGAACGCTCTGGGGGCGGTCTCCGCTCTGGGGCCGTCTCCGCTCTGGGAGGGGCGGTCTCCCCAGTGCCGCACCGGGCCGGGAGGCGGCCCCACCGCTGACCCGGTAGGCGAGAGGAAGGAAAGGAGTGCGCCTCCGTGGCGTCCAACAGCCCTGACGGCTCCGTCCCCGAGGTTCCTTTCGGCGCCGCCGGCGTTCCCGGCCCGTTCGAGGCGTTCGACGCCGCCGTGGCGGGCGGGGCCGAGCCGGGCGCCGCCGCTGCCGCGGGGGTGTCCGCTGTGCCGACCGCCTCCGCCACGCCGGACGCCGCTGCTGCGCCGCATGCGTCCATCGCGTCGCCCGTCTCCGCCGTACCGTACGCATCCGCCACGTCGCACACCACCGGCATATCCGTCGTGCCCCAAGCCTCCTCCGACCCCGGTGCGTTCGACGTCGGCACGGTCGCTGCCGTCGGCACCTTCGAGGAGTGGAACCCCACCGAGGAGGACTCCGTACGGGCCGTACGGGGCAAGCACCGGGTCGTCGCCAAGCAGCGCAGCGGACTCGCCCGCAGCAGTACGGTCCTCGGCGTCGGCGTCGGCGTCATCGCGGCGGTCGGCGCCGGCGGCATGGCGTCGGCCGAGGAGAAGCCGCCGGCCCCGATATCCATGCCGGACCTCGGCGGACCGGCGGACGACCTCGCGGCCGAGCTGCCGGACGCCAGGTCCCTGCCGGGCATCGGCGACCTGATATCCGACGCCTCGGGGTCCGCTTCCTCCTCGGGGTCCGCGCATTCCTCGGGCTCCGCCGCCTCCTCCGGGACGACCACGGCCGCCCCCCTCACCCAGGCCGGGCTCACCGAGAGCGAGGCGGAGCAGGGCAGGGGCGCGGGCGATTCGCTGCGCGACCGTATCCTCCAGCAGGCCGAACGGCAGCGGAGCACCGCCGAGGAGGAAGAGCGCCAGGCCGCGGAGCAGGCCGCCGTGAAGCAGGCCGCACGGGATGCGGCGACGGGCCAGCAGGAGGCCGCGAAGGCCGCGAAGACCGCGGCGGCCAAGGAGGCCGCGGAGCGCGAAGCCCGTGGCGAGGCGGCGGAGGCGGCGCGCGCGAAGGCGGAGGCCGAACGCCGCGCCGAACAGGCCCGCAGTTGCGTCTCTCCGCTCACCTCCTACACCCTCACCGCCGGTTTCGGCCAGGCAGGCGACCGCTGGGTGGCCAACCACACCGGGCTGGACTTCGCCGCCCCCACCGGCACCCCGGTCAAGGCGATCCACGGTGGCACGATCACCCAGGCGGGCTGGGCCGGCGCGTACGGCTACCGCATCGTCCTGACCCTGGACGACGGCACGGAGCTGTGGTTCTGCCACCTCTCGTCGATCGTCCGGATCTCCGGCAAGGCCGCCGCCGGCGACGTCATCGGCCGGGTCGGCGCCACCGGCAACGTCACCGGTCCGCATCTGCACCTGGAGGTACGGCCGGGCGGGGGCATACCGGTCGACCCGAAGCCGTGGTTGGGGGAGCGCGGGCTGGAGGCCTGAGACGTCCGCGGGCAACTCGCGGCGTCCGGGGTGCTTGCGGCGTCCGTGGGCGCTTGCGGCACCGGCGGCGTCCGCCGCGTCTGCGCACCGGGAGCACCGGCAGCGTCCGCCGTACCGGCAGCGGCCACCGCATCCGCAGCGTCCGCCGCTACCGCAGGGTCCGCCGCACCCGCCGCACCCGCGGTGAGAGGGCAGCGGCCACGCGCCCCACCGCATTCACCCCACCCGGCCGTCAGCCCCGCCCCCTCGCCTTACACCCCGACACGCCCCCACTTGGCGGCCCAACTCGCCCCGCCGCCCGCCCCGTCGTAAGAGAATCCCCCTCAACCTGGGCATTCCGTTTGCTTTGCGTGCCGTCCACCGGGCACTCGGGTGGATGCGCCGCCGGGGTGTCAGGCCCCGGCCCGGTTCAGGAGGGTGCGAATGAGACCGAACGACAAGGCGGGGGCGGAGCACGGCGGCGAAACGGCCGCACCTGGCACCTCCGGGGACCGGCGTACGACCGCGCACGCAGGCACCACCAACGACAAACCCACCACCGCCAACCCCGCCAACCCCACCGGCAACGCCAAGGGCACCACCCCAACCACCACGCCAACCACCCCAACCGTCACCACCGACGTCCCCGCCCGCCTCGACCGTCTGCCCTGGTCACGCTGGCACTGGACCGTGGTGATCGGCCTCGGCACGGTGTGGATCCTGGACGGCCTGGAAGTGACCGTCGTCGGCAACATCGCCGGCCGCCTCTCCGAGCAGGGCAGCGGGCTGCCCATCTCCTCCGCCCAGGTCACCGGCATCGCCGCGGCACTGTACGTGGCGGGAGCCTGCCTGGGCGCACTGTTCTTCGGACGGCTCACCGACCTCTTCGGCCGCAAGAAGCTCTTCCTGATCACGCTGGCCTTCTACCTGGCCGCCACCGCCCTGACCGCGGTCTCCTTCTCCTCCTGGTGGTTCTTCATCTTCCGGTTCCTGACCGGTTTCGGAATCGGCGGCGAGTACGCGGCGATCAACTCGGCCATCGACGAACTGATCCCGTCCGCCTACCGGGGACGCGTCGACCTCGTCATCAACGGCAGTTTCTGGCTCGGCGCGATCGGCGGGTCCCTGCTGTCCATCGTGATGCTGGACACCGCGTTCTTCCCGATGAATGTCGGCTGGCGGCTGACCTTCGCGCTCGGCGTCGTCCTCGGCCTGGTCATCCTCCTCGTACGCCGCAATGTGCCGGAGAGCCCACGGTGGCTGTTCATCCACGGCCGGGGCGACGAGGCGGACAGACTCGTCACCACCATCGAGCAGCAGATCACCGACGAAAAGGGCGAGCCCCTGCCCGAGCCCGAGGGCGAGATCACCATCCACCCCCGCAAGAGCATCGGCTTCGTCGAGATCGCCCGTACGGTCTTCTCCCGCTACCGCCGACGCGCCGTCCTCGGTCTCGCTCTCTTCATCGGTCAGGCGTTCCTCTACAACGCGGTCACCTTCGGCTTCGGTGCCATCCTGACCTCGTTCTTCGACGTGTCGACCGCACGTACCGGCTACTACTTCGCCGTGATGGCGGCCGGGAACTTCCTCGGCCCGCTGCTCCTCGGGAAGCTCTTCGACACGGTCGGCCGCCGCATCATGATCTCCGGCACCTATCTCCTCTCCGGCGTCCTCCTCTTCGCCACCGCCTGGCTCTTCTCCGCGGGCCACCTGACGGCCACCACGCTCACCGCCTGCTGGTGCGTGGTCCTGTTCTTCGCCTCCGCCGGGGCCAGCAGCGCGTACCTGACCGTCTCCGAGATCTTCCCCATGGAGACCCGGGCCATGGCCATCGCCTTCTTCTACGCGGTCGGTACGGCCGCGGGCGGCATCAGCGGCCCCCTGGTCTTCGCCGGCCTGACCGAGTCCGGCGTGGTCGCCGACACGGCGTTCGCCTTCTGCGTCGGCGCCACCCTGATGTGCCTGGCCGGCCTCACCGCCGCCTTCCTGGCCGTCCGCGCCGAACGCCGCTCCCTGGAAAGCATCGCCAGCCCCCTCTCCACGGCAACCGACACTTGACCGTTTTTGCCGCATGTTTCCCCGCGCCCGGCTGCGACGTTCGCGTCACCCGCCTAAATTGGAAGATCATGACCGCGACACAGAAGACCCTCGGTTCCCTGTCCGTCTCACCGCTGTCCCTCGGCGGCAACGTCTTCGGCTGGTCCGCTGACGAGGCCCAGTCCTTCGCCGTGCTGGACGCGTATGTCGCCGGCGGCGGCAACTTCATCGACACCGCCGACGTGTACTCGGCCTGGGTGCCCGGCAACAAGGGCGGCGAGTCCGAGACCGTGATCGGCAACTGGCTGGCGTCCCGCGGCAACCGCGACCAGGTCGTCATCGCCACCAAGGTCGGGGCCCACCCGGAGTACAAGGGCCTCTCCCCGGCCACCATCAAAGCCGCCGTCGACGAGTCCCTCACCCGCCTGCGGACCGACTACATCGACCTCTACTACACCCACTACGACGACGAGTCCCTGGACGTCTCCGACTTCATCCCGGCCCTCGACGACTTGGTCAAGGCCGGCAAGGTCCGCGAGATCGCGGCCTCCAACATCTCGGCCCAGCGCCTCGAAGCGGCCCTGGCCTTCTCCGCCGAGGAGAACATGGCCCGCTACGTCGCCCTGCAGCCGCACTACAACTTGGTTTCCCGTGAAACATACGAGGGCGAGCTGGCCGACACCGCCGCCCGCCATGGGCTCGGTGCCGTCCCCTACTACGCCCTCGCGTCGGGCTTCCTCACCGGCAAGTACCGCCCGGACAGCGATGTGAACAGCGTCCGGTCCGAGAAGGCCGCCCAGCACCTGTCCACCGACCGCGGCCGCAAGGTCCTCGCCGCCCTCGACACGGTGGCCGCCGCCCACCAGGCCGAACACGCGACAGTGGCCCTGGCCTGGCTCGCCGCCCAGCCCACGGTCACCGCTCCCATCGCGAGCGCCCGCACAGTCGACCAGCTCCCGGCCCTCATGGCCCTCTCCGACCTCCACCTCACCGAGGACGAACTGACCCTCCTCAACCAGGCATCTGCCTGACCACTCCCGCCCCGGACCCGGGGCACCTGCCGCCAAGAACGATGGGCGATCTCGTACGCACCCGTACGAGACCGCCCATCGCGCTTACCGCCGCCCTACTTCCGCCGATCAGCAACCGCCCAGGAAGCCGCCCCCACAGCCCCCGCCACCGCGAACACCGACGGCCAGGCCCCCACCTTCTTGGCCAACGGATGCGACCCGGCAAACGCCGCCACATAAGCCCCACTCAACGCCACCGCAGCCTTCTTCCCAGCCTTCCTCTCCCACTCCCGAGCCGCCACAGCCCCCGCAGCAGCCAACGCCACTCCCCCCAGCGGCCGCTTCTTGGTCCACCGAGCCACGCCCTACCCACCAACAAGCCCAGCAACAGCAACCACCGAACTCGGCACCCGAGCCATGAGCGACCTCCACATGAGAGACAAACCGACTAGCGCTTCGACCTTACGCCTGGCATCGCTCAACCATTCGAAGCGTGGGAGGTGGCCCGCCAGGCAAGGGCAGTACTACCGGCGTCGCTGACGCAGTCAGCGCAGGTCACGCCGCTGCACGGCTCCGACGAATTCTTCCCACGCCGTCCAGGAAAACCCCAGAACCGGGCCATCGAGGTTTTTCGAATCACGTACCAGTAAAAGCTCACCAGCTGGCCGGGCGACTTCTACGCATTCGCCGCCCGTGCCGTTGCTGTAGCTGCTCTTTTGCCAAGCCTGGGTGGCCCATATTGGGTGTTGCTTGCTACTCATGGGGAGTACTCCTTCAGTACGTTTTTGATCAGGGCGGCTGATCGGGCGGGGCTGGACGCGATGGCCTGGAGGTGGTCGAAGGCCCTTGTGTACTGGGCGACCTCACTCGGCGCCTCCAGGTAGATGCCATCAGTCAGGCCATCGCGATAGACCACGTCAGGATCCTCCTGCTCAGAGAAGCCGAGTACGGTGAACGCCCCCGTGGCTGGGTACGTACCTGCGCTGAACGCGAGGACTTGCAAAGTTACGTTCCTCAACGCGCCTACATGCAGCATATGTTCAAGCTGTCCGCGCATCAGTTCTCGATCACCGACCAGGTGACGAAGTACGCTCTCATGCACGACGGCCCGCAGCTCAGGAGGGTCGTCACCTGTAAGGATCTTCTGGCGAGCCATGCGTACGTGCACTGCGCGGTCGAGTTCTTCGGTGGTGAGCTGGCTGGACGCCCGATGGAGTTCAGTTGCGTAGGCGGCGGTCTGCATCAGACCAGGTACGAACTCGTTCTGATACTGCCGGAGGCTGCAAGCATCTTGCTCAAGGCCGATGTACACCGAAAACCAGGGTGGCACGGCTGACCCGTGCGCGTGCCACCAGCCGCGGACCTTTGATTCTTTCGCCAGTCGCTTGAGGAATTCGCGTAGTTCGTCGGTGGTCTCGTAGAAGCGACAGAGAGCATCCACGTCCGATGGCTGAACTCGACCGCTGCCGGTCTCCAGACGGTTGACCTTGGAACCGCTCCAGTCCAGCGCCTGCCCCACCTGCTGGCAGGTGAGCTGATGTGTCTCGCGAAGATGCTTCAACTCGATGGCTAGGCGGCGCCGGCGAGCTGTCGGTGATCCGGACATGGCAACTCCCTTGTAGTGAGCGTCCGTCCGAGTCTCACGGGCAATGCTGACCGCGCCAATCACTCGTTGGAGCGAATCTCTTCGTGCACATTGCATATCGGGATGCGCGGCTGTCACTCTCTCACACAGAGCGACCAATCACGCATGGTGATCACTGCTGGTGATCGCCTCAGCGTGCGCTAACGCAAGGGAGCTGATCCCGTGAACTCCAATCACTGCATCCCACAGACTGAGTGGTCGAGTGACATCATCGCCAAGCCCGATGTGGTGCCCGGTCTAAGGCGACTCATCCGCGCTCGTTTGGATGCGTGGGGGCTTGCAGAAATAACTGACACAGCCGAACTCTGTGTCAGTGAGCTGATCACCAACGTGATCCACCACGTCGGTGCAGGAACGCCCGTCACCCTCTCTGTTTCGCTGCGCGTAGCTCACCTACGTATCGAGGTCCGGGACCCTTCGAAGGAAAGGCTTCCCGTGCTTCTCCCATTCAACGGATCCTCCGAGACGGGGCGCGGGCTCGGCCTAGTTGGTGCTACGGCAGATCGGTGGGGAGTCGTTCCATCGTCTACCGGCAAGACCACCTGGTGCGAGATTGCTGCGCTTGCCGCTACGCCGTGTAAAAGTGCGCGTGACCCGCAACTTCTCAAAGCGGAGGCGCTCCTCACTCTCTACGACTGCGTGCCGGCGCACAGCGCAGCGCTCCACGATCGACTCCGCGTTGCAACAGATGAAGAGGCAGCGGTCGCGCTGATTGTTGACCTTCTCTGCTGGCTTCGCGCCCAAGGTCGTGACCCGGAGGAAGTCCTGGACCGAGCGCAGATGAAATTTGAAGGTCGACTGGGAGGTGTGGCGCAGTGGAATTGACGGACGCGGTGGTGGCAGAGGTTGCTGAGGAGTACGGGGTCGACATCGCGAGCTGCTGTGACGCGCTCGACGTAGAACTACTCGTCATGGCAGCGCAGGCAGTTGGGCTGCTTGAGGACGTCGTGGTGCACCAGCTGGTGCCAGTCGACGCCCGGGACGACAGCTTCGTGATTGCGGTGTACGTAGGCCCGGGGGTAGCGGCCGTGTCCTCCCCCATACACGTACAGGAGGTGGTGCCAGGAGACCGTACCGATGTCCCGAGTGCCCTTCGGTACGTGTTGGGGAGGCTGCAAGCGGCCGCCGACCAGGTGGTGGCAGGTCACGCTCGATGGAGCCGGCGCACCTAGAGCCGAGGTGAAACGGGACCTGAGGTGCGTAAGTTGACACGCTGTCGCCCACCTGAGTGCCATGGGCAGCCGGCGGTTGACAGAATCTGTCCATGGCGAAGGCGAGAGCGAAGAATCCCGCATATTTTGGGCACCCTCCGGACGTCGTTGAGGGACAGTGGTTCAAGGGGCATGCGGAGCTGCATGCAGCGAGGGTGCACCGCCATTACGGGGCCGGAATCTCAGGTACGGCGAAGGACGGCGTCGACTCCATCGTCCTCTCGGGCGGTTACGTCGATGATGTCTACGGCGACACAGAGATCATCTACACCGGTGAGGGCGGGCTCGACAGGAGCGCTAGGCGCCTCGTAGCTGACCAGACCATGGACTCATCGGGCAACGCAGGCCTGCTGCTGAATCAGGCGCTCGGATACCCGGTCCGAGTGATCCGTGGGCTGGGAATCAAGAGGCAAAAGGCGACCAAGGGATACGAATATTGCGGTCTCTACCGCGTGGCAGATCACTGGATGACCATAGGGAAGGACGGATTCCGGATCTGCCAGTTTCAACTACTGAAGCTGGGGCCTGGTGAAGAAGCACAGCCACGACCCGTAGATCCTGTCGAAGGCGAGACGACCAGCTTTGAGGATCAGGCGCGTCGGCTGGTCGCTCGTGAAGAGCGTATTCGTGACTCGAAGGTCGTCGCAGACGTCAAGGAGATGTACGACAACGCATGCCAGATCTGCGGGACCCGTCTTGTGGTGTCGCCGGCTGGCAACGCGTACAGCGAGGCTGCGCACATCCATGCGCTGGGAAAGCCACACAACGGTCCTGACAAGAAATGGAACGTACTGTGCCTCTGCCCGAACTGTCACGTTCTCTTCGATCGCGGTGCGCTGCAGCTCACTGATGATTTCGATGTCATCGATGGCCTCACCCAAAAGTTCGTCCGTGCGTTGCATCGGAAGAAGGAGCATCAGCTTCGGGTTGAATGCGTGCGGCAGCACCGGGAGCGTTGGGCCAACCGGGGGGATGAGTCGGCGGTCGCAGAGGAAGCTGACGCCGACTCCAACAATGGGCAGGTAGAGCTTCCGCTGTGACTCGACCTTCATGTCGTACGTGAGGTGAGTTAGGCCCCAGCGGTTACCGCACGCACGTGACGGAGTCAGGCTGCTGGTGGGGAACTGCCGGGTGGAGGGCGGTGGCCGCTGGGGTCGGGGGCGTGCCGGGGCGCGGGTGGGATGTGCATGGCTGAGGGCGGCGCCGTAGAAGGTGGCGGGCCCAGAGGCGGGTAGAGGGGGCGGTGGGTGGTGTGTAGGGCTTGGAGGAGGGCTGGGTGGGCTAGGGGCTTGGTTTGCCAGAGGTGGGTTAGGAGGGCTTGTTCTTGGGGTTGGAAGTCGGGGGTGGGGCCGGTGCGGTGGGCTCGGCGGCGGAGGAAGGCCAGGGAGGTGGCGAGGGCCGCGTATTCCGTTACGGCGCGGGCGGCGGCGGGGCCGTGGGTGCGGCGGGCGATGTCGCGGGCCACCGAGCGGGTTTTGAGGGAGGACAGGGAGATCGGTTCGGTGGGGGTGAGCCAGCCGGTGGCGACGTACGGGGGGAGGTAGGTGCGCAGGGCGAGAAGCTCGCGGTGGCGGGCCCAGACGGCGAGCCAGGTGAGGGCGGCGAAGACCGGGAGCATGAAGAGGCCGTAGACGGTGAGGAAGCCGAGGTCGCCGAGGGTGGTGGAGGCGTTCCAGATGGAGTGCAGGAGGACGGCGGTGGCCAGGCCCAGGAAGGGCAGGGCCAGGCGCAACGGCCGGCGGTGCGGGTAGCTGGTGGCGGCTATGCCGAAGGCCAGGCCGGTGAGCATGGTGAAGAGCGGGTGGGCGAACGGCGACATGACGATGCGGACGAAGAACGTGCCCGCGGTGAGGGAGTCGAGCCCGGTGTGGCCGAGGGACTGGTCCTGGCCGAAGGCGTTGCCCAGGTAGAGGATGTTCTCGGTGAAGGCGAAGCCGGTGGCGGTGATGCCGGCGAGGACCAGGCCGTCGGTGATGCCGTCGAAGTTCTGGCGGCGGAAGAGGAAGAGCAGGACCACCGCTGCGGCCTTGACGGTCTCCTCGATGACCGGGGCGAAGACGGTCGCTCCCCAGGTCTGGGCGTCGTCCGGCGAGAGGGTGGAGAGATTGTTCTCCAGCCAGTCGGTGGCCAGCCCGTTGGCCAGGAGGGCCACGAGGGTGGCGGCGCAGGCGCCCCAGGCGAAGGCGAAGACGAGGTTGCGGCGGGGCTCGGGGTCTATGCGGTCCAGCCAGCAGAAGCCGGCTATGAGGACGGGTACGGGGAAGACGGCGAGGCCGAGGCCGACGAGGAAGCCCTGCGTACCGGTCTGCTGGCGGACCATCGCCAGGATGATCACGCCGGAGAGGGCGAGGAGGGAGAAGAGGGCGACGGCGCGCGCGGTCCTGCTGCGCCAGGGCGCCGGGCGGCGGCGCGGTGCGTAGTGCCACTGCGCCGCCGCGGGCGACGCGGCGGGGGCGGCGTAGCGCGGATCGGGCGCGTACGCCGGTTTCGGCGGAAGCGGAGGCGGCTGCGGCGGATTCACCCATCGACCCTAACCACCGCGGGGTGGACTATGCCGGGCGCCGCCGGAAGAGGAGGTCGTGGACGGCGTGGCCCTTGTCCAGGCCCTGCCCCTCGAACTTGGTCAGGGGGCGGAAGTCCGGGCGCGGGGCGTAGCCGGAATGCAGGTTTTCGAGCGTCGGCTCGGCGGAGAGGACGTCCAGCATCTGCTCCGCGTACGGTTCCCAGTCGGTCGCGCAGTGGACGAGGGCGCCGGGGGCGAGGCGGGTCGAGGCGAGCGCGATGAACTCGGGCTGGATCAGGCGACGCTTGTGGTGCCGCTTCTTGGGCCACGGGTCCGGGAAGTAGACGCGCAGGCCGGAGAGGGAGGCGGGGGCGAGCATCTCGCGGAGCAGGATGATCGCGTCGCCGTTGGCGACGCGGATGTTGGACAGGCCGTTGCGTTCCGCGAGGCCGAGCAGGTTGCCCTGGCCCGGGGTGTGGACGTCGCAGGCGAGGATGCCGGTGTCCGGGTCGGCGGCGGCCATCTGCGCCGTGGCCTCGCCCATGCCGAAGCCGATTTCCAGGACGACCGGGCGGCCGTCGAAGAGGTCGTTCAGGTCGATTCTGGAGAGACCGTCGATGTCCAGCCCCCACTTGGGCCACAGGCGGCGCAGCGCGTCGGCCTGGCCGGGGGAGACCCGGCTGCGCCGGGGCTGGAAGGAACGGATCCGCCGCTCGTGGTGCGAACCGGCCGGGTCGGCCGCGGGGCCGGTGCCGTCGGGGAACATCGGCTCGGGGCGGCGGCGAAGGCGGTCGGCTTCTTGATCGGCGCGGGGCTGTTCCGCGTTGACGGGCCGGTCGGAGGCGGGGTGGTGGGTGATGCCGGGCTGGGGGGTGGCGTCTTGCTGCGGGCCGGGGGCGGGCTGGTCGGCCGCGGGCCGCTGAGCGGCGTCGGTGCTGGTGCTGGTGCCGGTTCCGGTGCCGGTTCCCGTGTCGAGGCTTGCGCCCGCGTCGGGGCCGGGCCCGGCGGCAGGACTGGGCTCGGCGGCTGGGCTGGACTCGGGGGTGGCGGGGTTCTCGGACACAGTGAGTCGATTCTACGGGCGGGGGAGCGGCAGGTGAGGAGAGGCCGGAGGCCGGGGTGGGGGAAGGCGGGGCAGGGCGGGGCGGATTTTCCTCAGCTCGGGACGGCTTCGGCCTGGTCGGGGCTAAGTCCGGCCTGGCCTCAACCTGGCCCGGCCTCGGCCCGGCCCGGTCTCAGCCCGGTCCCTCCTCGGCCCCTTCACCCCACGCACCCCTCACCCCGTCCCGCCCTCCAGCATCGTCAGAGCCCGTCCGGCTATCTCCCTGCCGATGGGGAGGGAGGCCGTGGCGGCGGGGGACGGGGCGTTGAGGACGTGGACGATGGACGGGGTTTCCGTGATGAGGAAGTCGTCGGCGAGGGTGCCGTCGGGGAGGACGGCCTGGGCGCGCACGCCGGCGGGGGACGGCCGGAGGTCCTCCTCGCGGACCGCCGGCAGCAGGCGGCGGACGGCCTCGGTGAAGGCGCGGCGGGAGAGGGAGCGGCGCAGTTCGCCTGCGCCGTAGCGCCAGTGGCGGCGGGCTATCTGCCAGGAGCCGCGGTACGCCAGGGTGGCGGCCAGGTCGGCGGGGCGGATGGTGCGCCAGTCGTACCCCTCGCGGGCGAGGGCGGGGACGGCGTTGGGGCCGATGTGGACGGAACCGTCGATTCCGCGGGTGAGGTGGACGCCCAGGAACGGGAAGGCGGGGTCGGGGACCGGGTAGACCAGGCCGCGCACCAGGGAGGCGCGGGCGGGGGCCAGGGTGTAGTACTCGCCGCGGAAGGGGACGATGCGCATGCCCGGCGCGTCGCCCGCCAGGCGCGCGATGCGGTCGCTGTGCAGGCCGGCGCAGTTGACCAGGGTGCGGGCGCGGAAAACCGTATCGGTGGCGGCACGGGCTGCCGCACCGGAGGGCACGCCGAGGGCGCCGGATACCGTACGGCCCGTACCGGAGGACGTGCGGACCGCGACGCGGCCGGGGCGGCGGCCGATGGCGGTGACCTGGTGGCCGTATGCGATGCGGGCGCCCGCGTCCGTCGCCAGATCGGCGAGGCGACGGGCCACCGCGCCGAAGTCGGCGATGCCGGTGGTGCCGACATGGATGGCGGCCAGGCCGCTGACCTCCGGCTCGTACCGCGCGAGCTGGGCTGGGCCCAGCTCGCGCACGGGGATGCCGTGCTCCCGGCCGCGCTGGATCAGGCTGTGCAGGCGGGGCAGCTCGGCGCGGTCGGTGGCGACGATCAGCTTGCCGGTGACCTCGTGCGGGAGGTCGTGGTCCAGGCAGAACTTGACCATCTCCGCCGAGCCCTGGAGCGCGAAGCGGGCCTTGAGGGAGCCGGGCGGGTAGTAGATGCCGCTGTGGATCACGCCGCTGTTCCGGCCGGTCTGGTGGCGGGCGGGGGCGGGCTCCTTCTCCAGGACCACCACCCGCGCGCCGGGAGCGGCGCGCGTGATCGCGTAGGCCGTCGAGAGCCCCACGATGCCGGCACCGATCACCAGCACATCGCAGTCGTACGCCATCACAGCACCTCCCCTGGAACCAGTCGTATCCCATCATGACCGGAGGGTCTGACAACGGGGCGGGAGCGGGGGACGACGGGGGCGCGATGCCGCCTGGGGTGGCGGATGGCCCGTCGCGCGACCGCCCCGTACGCCCTTCGCGCCGCGGCCACCCGGCTGGGACGGCAGCCGGCCGGCCGCTCGATACCTCCGTGCGCCCTTTCCGCCACCCCCGCCCGCCTGGGGCGACGGATGGCCCGTTGCGCGACCGCCCCGCGCGCCCTCCGTGCCACGACCGCCCGCCTCACTCGACCCCGCACCAGTGGCGCACGGCTCGCGCCCCCGCACCAGCGGCGCACCGCGCACGCCCCCACACACCAGTGGTGCACCTCCCGCGCCCCCGCCTACGCCGGTGCGACGAGCAGGGGCCGGGCCCGTTCGCGCAGTTCCACCACGCGGGGCTCGTCCCCGTAGGGCTCCAGGCGGTGCAGGAGGTCGCGTACGTACTCGGTCGTGCGGGCCGACGAGATGCGGCCGGCCACTTCGACCGCCCGCGTCCCGGCCGCGCAGGCCGCGTCCAGGTTGCCGGACTCCAGCTCGGCCACCGCCGAGACCACCAGGCGCAGGCCGTGCGAGCGGACGTACTCCTCCGTCGGGCGGGACAGCGCCTGCTCCGTGAAGCGGCGCACCTGGCGGGGCAGCCGCAGGTCGCGGTAGCACTCGGCGGCGTCGGCGGCGAAGCGCTCGTACGAGTAGAAGTCCAGCCAGGAGGGGTCCGGGTCGCCCTCGCGGGAGCGCTCCAGCCAGCCCTCGGCGGCCTTGAGGGCCACCTCGCAGGCGCGCGACTCGTTGGCCTTGGCCTGTGCCCGCGCCTCGACCAGGCGGAAGAAGCTCATCGTGCGGGCCGTCGCCAGGCCGCGGTTGCGCTCCAGGGCCGCCTGCGCCAGGTCGACGCCCTCGTCGGCGAAGCCGCGGTAGGTCGCCTGGAGTGACATCGAGGCCAGGACATATCCCCCCAGCGGTACGTCGGCGGCCGCCCGTGCCAGGCGCAGTGCCTGGATGTAGTACCGCTGGGCCGCCTCCTGCTGGCCGGTGTCGAAGGCCATCCAGCCCGCGAGCCGGGTCAGTTCGGCGGTCGCCCCGAAGAGGGCCCTGCCCACCTCGTCGCTGTACGAGGCGAGGAGCAGCGGCGCGGCGTCCACCCGCAGGCACTCGGGCACCATCGAGGAGCGCCAGTCGCCGCCGCCGTACTTGGAGTCCCAGCGGCGCGCGTCCTCGGCGGCCTCCCGCAGCTTGGTGACGTCGCTGTGGCCGACGTGCAGCGGCGCGGTGTCGGCTCCGGCGCCGTCCTTGCCCGCCGAGCCGTTGCCGTCCCGGACTTCCCGCAGGTCGGTCGCTTCGCGGGCGACGGAACTGTCGGCCGGGGATATCAGCCAGCGCGACGCGGGGGTCGCGTACGCGCTCACCGAGAAGGATCCGGCCAGGCTCTGCCAGATGCCCCCGCCGCCACGGCGTCCGGCCAGGTCGAGGCGGTACAGCTCGGTCGCGGACCGTACGGCGGCGGCCACGTCGCGCGGGAAGGCCAGGCCCACCTCCGGGGCCGGGTCGGCGTCGGCCAGCCCGATCTCGTGGAGCGGCACCGGCCGGCCGAGCTTGCCGGCTATCGCGGCGGCGATCAGATGGGGCGCGGCGCCCTGGGGCACCATGCCCTTGGACACCCACCGGGCGACCGACGTCTTGTCGTAGCGAAGCGTCAAGCCGCGCTGCGCCCCGAGGTCGTTGACCCGGCGGGCGAGCCCGGCATTGCTGATCCCCGCGAGGGCGAGAACGGTGCCGAGCTTCTCGTTCGGCCCGCGTATATCCCTTGACATGCGCACCCCTCGACACAGCGACGGCCGCCCCGCTACCCCGGGGCATGCGTCCACCCAGAGTAGTTCGCCGAATCCCTACCGTTAAGGGCCGATGTCCCGGATGGCGGGTTTCAAGTCCAAGCTGGTGTAGGGGGTTTGGCATGTGCTCCGGGTACGTGTTGCCGTGCGCCCGTGTGTGCGCGCTGGCCGCTCGGGTGCGGGAGCGCTTCCATGGGATCTGCGTGGGTCGGCCCGCTGCACTGGATCCAGTGGGCTGGGGGACACCGCCACCTCATTCCCCGCGGGTGGCGGTCCGGTCCGGGGGGCGAGTCCCGCCTCCCGGACTGTCGCATGTGCGGGAGGGCCGCCGAGGCGGTCTCAAGGGCGTCCGCTTGATCACGGTGGCGGTCGGGAGGGCGCCCGGCCGTTCGGTACGGCGGCCCGTGGGGCCCTCATGGCCGTACGGGGCGGCCGTCCGGTAGGGGGATCGGCCGTCCTCCGGACCGGGCTGGCCGGTATCGGGCCAACCGGCGTGCCCGGCGCAGATTTTGGCTGAAAATCGACGTACGCAGGTTTGCTGCCGGGGTGAAGGGGCCACCTCTGCGGCGGGGCAGCAGGGTGCTGCCGCATGACGCCGAGCGCAGCTGAACGCCGGTCCTCCAGCGACACTGGTCCTCAAGCGTCACCGGTCCGCCGACCCTGCTGGTACGCCCACGCCACCGATCCGCCCACATCACCGACCCACCCGCGCCACCGATCCGCCCAACCCACCCGCCCAACCCACCCGCGCCGTCAACGCGCCCGTCCCGCCCTCCCCGTGATCGAACCGCCCTTCATACACCACCCCGCCCCTCCGCGGGCACCGCGTACCCCGAACGGGTCTGGAACCCGGCGCGTCCGGGCTCGGTAACGTCTTCCGAACACCCCCGTATACAGGCGCTCTTCGGCGTCTCCCGAATGCCGCTGTCGTGGCAGCATGGTCCGCGCAACAGCTTGGCAACGGCTTGGCAATCCGCTGTGCGGGGCGGCGGTCCGGTCCACCCTGCCGACCATCAGGGGCGCGCGCCCGGGTGGCGGCTTCCGCCACGGCGGACGGACGGGGGCCGCCCGGCGGCGGCGAAGAGGGTGGAGGCGGCGATGCGCTGGTTGGTGGGGTGGAGCAGTACCGCCACGGGACCGTCCCCCTCCGAGGAGGCCCGCACGGTGCTCCCCGTGGGCGCCCAGCTCCTGTGGGGCGACCCCGACCCGCTGTGGGCGGTCGGCGACTGGCGCCCCGACGAAGTACGCGTCATCCAGGCCGACGCGGAGACGCGACTGGCCGTCTTCGGGGTGTGCGGTGCCACCGACGACCAACTGCGCGTCGGCCTCTTCGCGGCCCGTGGGGGCGCGCTGCGCCACCTCACCGCCTGGCCCGGCAGCTACACGGCCGTCGTCCAGGTCGGCAGGCGCGTCACGGTCACCGGTGACCTGGCAGGCGCCCGGCCGGTCTTCCACACTCCGTGGGCGGGCGGCACGGCGTACTCCACCGCCGCCCTGCCGCTCGCCGACCTGATCGAGGCGGGCCTCGACGTCGGGCACCTGGCCGCGCTGCTGGCCTGCCCGGACGCGCCCGAGGCGCTGGGCGCAGGCACACCGTACGAGGGCGTACGGCGGGTACCGCCCGGCCACGCGCTCGTCCTGAGAGGCGGCAGCAGCGACATCACCTCGTACGAGCCGACGGCCTCGCTGGCGGTGGCCGCGCCTCAACTGCCGCCCGAACAGGCCGTCGACGGTGTGCGCGACGCGCTGATCGAGGCCGTACGGGCGCGGCTGTCCGGGCCGCGGCACGCCCCGGACCCCGACGGCCTGGCCGGACTGGACCCGGGGCCCGTGCCGGGCATGGGGCCGGCCGAGCGGCGGGCCGCGCGCGGCGCACCGGCCCCCGGCGTCGGCGCCGACCTCTCCGGAGGGAGCGCTTCCGCCACCCTGGCGCTCCTCGCGGCCGGGCTGCCCGGGGTGCCGGGCACGGTCAACGGGCACGGCGAGCGCCTACTGGCCGTCACGTTCAACGACCGCGCCACCCACGGGGGACAGTCGTACCGCGAGGCAGAGTTGGAGCGGGCCCGCAGCATGGCCGCCAATCCGCGCCTGCGCCACGTGGTCGTCGCGGCGGGCGAGGAGGCGCTCCCGTACGCGGACCTGGAGGGCGGGCCGCTCACGGACGAGCCCGGCCCGTCGCTCATCACGGCCGGGCGCCACCGCCGGCGCCTGCTGGCGGGCAGCGCGGACCACTTCGTCGGGGCCGGTGCCCGGCAGGTCCTGGACGCGCACCCGGCGCGCCTGGCCGATCTGCTCCTGGACCGGCGCAGGCGCCACCTGCTGCGGCCCGTCACGGCGCTGGCCAAGGCCGACGGGCCGCTGTCGCAGTCCGCCCTGGTCCCGTTCACCGTCTACCGCGCGGCCCGGAAGCTGGCCCGTACGCCTTACGGGGAGGGAATCGCCGAGACGGCGACGCGCCTGAAAGAGCGGCAGTTCTCCGACGAGGTGGTGGGCGGCGGAGCGGTGGACGCCTCGCTGGCCGCGCTCTCCTGGTGCCGGCCCGGGCCCGCGGCGCGGTGGCTCACGGGGGAGGCGCTGGCCGAAGTATCGGTTCGCCTCACCGCCGCGGCGGAGCGGATGCCTGCTGCCGGGCGGCCCGGAGAACGCCGGGCACGCGCCGCGCTGGCCCGGCACGCCGCCGATCACCGGATCTTCGAACAGGCCGCGGAGGTACGGAACCAGCGGCTGCACGCGCCCTTCCTGGACAACCAGGTGGTGCTGGCCTGCCGCGCGCTTCCGGACACGCTGCGCGTGCAACCGGGGGCGCGGGCGGCCGTACTGCGCGCCGTCCTGTCGGGCGCGGGCATCCGCGACCTGCCGCCCGGCTGGGGCGCCACCTCGCACATCACACACGCGGCGGCCGTACGGGCGGGGCTGCGCACCTCCATCGGGGACGTGGTCGGTCTCTTCGACACCCCCCTGCTCGCCGACGCGGGCCTGGTCGAGGCCCGCGTCGTACGGAAGGCCCTGCGGGCGGCGGCCGAAGGTGCCCCGCTGCCGCTGGACGGCCTCGCCGAACTCGTCTCCACCGAACTGTGGCTCCGCCGCCTGCTCGCCCGCCGCGGCACGTGCTGGACGGGCACCGCCGCACCCCGCCAGCGCGCGGTGGCGGGTGGCGTGACGCCCCGGACCAGCCTCTGAGTGCGGTGGCGCATGCGTACCGGGGGGCAGGCGACCGGTGCTCCCTCACCGGCACGTGATCTGCGACTGTGCCCAGTCCCCCAGGAACATCACGTTGTTGGGCGAGGCGGGCTCGACGACCAGCCGCAAGGTCTTGTGGCCCGTCAGCGGCACGTGGACGGGGACGGCCGACTGGCCGCCGCGAACCGCCCCCGAGCGCCAGAGCCGCTGTCCGTCCGCGTACACGGAGAAGCGCAGGACGCCCAGGCCGAGGCCCAGGTCGTCCACGCCCGCGAAGGCGTCGTACGCCGTGCACTGCCGGTGCAGGTCGATGGTCACGGAGGACGGCGCGTGCACGGTCACCCCGTGCCGGTACTTCTTGCCGCCGATGCGCAGGCCCTGCCGCTGCCAGATCCAACTGCTGTCCGCCATGCGCACCTCGGGCTTCGTGCCGTCGCCCAGGATGTCCCACGTCAGCTTGTTGATCTGGTACGGGGACGGGGCGGGCGCCGGCGGGGTCGGTGTGGGCGTCGGCCGCGGGGTGGGCCGGGGCGACTGCGTCGGCGTGGCGGAGTGCGGTGGCTCGGGCGCCGGCGCGGGTGACGACCCCGACGGTGTCGGCGTGGGGGTGGGGTCCGGGCCGGGCGAGGACGAGGGGCCAGGTGCGGATCCGGTGGGTGTGGGGGCGGGCGTCGGGGGCGGCTGCTCCGGCGTGCGCTCCGGCGGTTCCGACTCGGAGGGTTGCGGAGCGGCCGAGGCCGCTCCCGGCCGCTTGGCCTGGGTCTGCGGCTCGGGCTGTGAGTCGCCGATCAGCGCCAGTGCGAGCGCGGCGCCCGCCACGATCAGCACGCCCGCGCCGATCGCCGCCTTCGCGGGCGCGCCGAGCCCCTCACTCGCCACGGCGCCGGCCCCACCCGCACCGCCGGCCCCGCCGGCGCCAGCGCCCGCGCCCGTAGCCCCGCCCGCCCCGGCAGCAGCTCCAGCCCCACCGGCTCCGGCAGCAGCTCCAGCCCCGGCCCCCGCACTGGCTCCGGCACCCGCTCCCGCGCCACCGGCCGCCGCGGCCGCACCGGCCCCGGCCGCCGCGCCCGCCCCGCCGAGCCCCACCACCGCCGCGGCTCCCTTGAGCGCGTAACCGGCGGCGAACCAGCCGATGACCGCGACCGGAAGGATGACGCGGATGTGCTCGTTGACGTCCGCGACCTCCAGGGCCGCCGTGCGGCACCGGGCACAGTCCTCCAGGTGCTTGCGCAGCCCGCGCTCGGCCCGCATCCGCAGCCCGCCGCGGGCATACGCGCCGAGCCGGTCGGCGTACCGCGCGCAGTCGCCCTCGGCGGTCAGCGAGCGGTTGACGTGCGCCTGTAGGTACGCCTGCTTGAGGCCCTCGCGGGCACGGTGGGCCAGTACGGCCGTGGCGTTCGCCGACAGTCCGAGCAGCGGCGCGACCTCGCTCGGCGACTCGTCCTCGATCGTGGTGTGCCACAGCACGGTCTGGTAGCGCTCCGGCAGGCTCCGGAACGCCCGTACGGCCATGGACTGCTCGGCCTCGTGCATGGCGTGCACGTCCGCGCCGAGGTCGAGCGTGTCGTCGTCCAGCGAGGCCCCGGCCGCCGATACCGCGAACACCGCGAAGTCCTCGACCAGTTGCTCGCGCTTCGCGGTCTTTCCCCAGGTGGCGGCCACCCGGCGAACGGTGGTCAGCAGGTAGGCGCGGACGGCCGTGTCCGGGCCGGCGCCGCCGCGTACCGCCTGGAGGGTGCGGGCGAAGACCTCGCCGGTCAGGTCGTCGGCGGTGTACGCGTCCCGGCAGCAGGTGCGCGCGTAGCGCCGCACCGCGTCGGCGTGCCGGCGGTACAGCTCTTCGTACGCGCTGTCGTCGCCGCCCCGCATGAGGGCGACCAACTCGCTGTCCGAAGGCGGCAGCCCGGACGGCCCGGCGCGGGTGACCGGTTCGGCGGACGCGGTCGGTTCGGCCGATGTGGCCGGTCCGGCCGGTTCGGTGGCTTGCGCCGCCTGCCTGCGGCCCGGCTTCCGGTGGGCGCCCCGGCTCTTCGTCCCGCTCGTGCCGCGCGCGCCCCTCGGCCCGCCCGCACCGCGCTTCGGGCCGGCCCCCGTACCGCCGTAGGCACCGTTCTCCGCGCTGTCCTGCGGGCCGCCGCCCCTACGGGCGGTGCGCTCGCGCTGCGGAGGGACGCTTCGTTCGGCCGGACCGGGACGGTAGGTGTCCTCGGCCCGGTCGTGCCGGTCGTACTGGTTGCTTGGGTCTGCGCGCTCAACGGAACGGGCCGGGGTGCCCGGCGCGGTCCCGCCGCTTCCGCTGCCCCCGCCGTCCTCCGCGCCCGGCCCGTACGGACGTTTCTGGCCGGGCACTTGATGGGAACCCCGCCCGGTGGCTCCGCCGGCACCGGGCGGACCGGCCTCGCCGTCGCGCTGCCCGTCCCGCCCGTCCACACTCATCGCCGAGGCCCCCGAACACGCCGTCGCTGCGGTAGTACCGCGAAAGCGTGCCACATGGCGGCCCCGGGCCCGCCCGGCAAGCACACCAACCACTCATCCGGGGCGAGTTCCCGACTGAGAGCACTAGAGGTCACTCGTACGGGGAATACTCCTCCGGCTCACGGCTCACGGCTCACGGCGCATGGCGCACGGCTCACGCCACGAAACCGCCGCACCGCGCAGCGTGCCACGAAGCGGGACGCCCGGCCCGGCCGCAGCCGACCCCGCGCGCCCCGCCCCGTCACATCGTGCTCACCGTTCTCACAGCAGTGGCCGCAAGCGCCTGCCGGCCACCCGGCTCACCTGGTGCGGCCGTCTGCCTCACCCGATACGACCCTCCGCCTCACCCGGCAGGCCGCGACCGCAGCCCCTCCAGGAGGATCTCCAGCAGCCGGGCCGAGGCGGCCTGCTGCTGCGCCGGGTCCGGCAGGGACGGCGCGCCCGTGGCGATGACGAGCAGTACGTCGGCGACCGTGACGTCCGCCCGCAGCTCGCCCGCCGCGCGGGCCCGCTCGACGAGCTGCCCGACGACCTCCAGCAGCGCCTGGGCGCCGCCGTCCGCCGCGGTCTCGCCGGCCGGTGCCTGCAGCGCGCCGGTGGCGGCCGTGCCGAGCGCGGACGCGCCGTTCGTGGCGGCTGCGACCCCGTTGGGGACCGTGACCGGCGCGTCCGAGGATTCGGCCTCGGGCGCGCCGCGCTGGGCGACGACGCGGAATTCACCGGGCACGCCCGTCGGCAGGTCCGCCGACACGGCCGGAGCGCCGGTCGCCGTGCCGTCCGGCCCGTACGCCGAGCGCTGCTGCGGCACCCGCGCCTCCTCGCCCGCGGACCCGTCGGGCCCGCCCGGAGCGTCCGCGCTCACCCGCAATATGCTCGGCGGCAGCAGGCGTCCCGCGCCGGAGGCGACGGACGTCCGCAGGAAGCGGGACAGCGCCGACCAGGGGTCGTCCTCCTGGCCGAGGGCCGTACGCGCCTGCTCGGTCAGCCGGGAGGTCTCCTCCTCGGCTATGCGCCGGACGAGTACGTCCTTGCTCGGGAAACGCCGGTAGACCGTCCCCACCCCGACGCGGGCGCGCCGCGCCACGTCCTCCATGGGCGCGCCGTACCCCAGCTCGCCGAACACCTCGCGTGCGGCGCGGAGTACGTGTTCAAGATTGCGCTGCGCGTCGACGCGCAGCGGTGTGCTCCGGCCACCGGCTCCGGAGTGCGTGGTGCCGTTTCCCCTGCCCTCGGAAGTGGGTGCGGCAGCGGATACGGCAGTCGGCCATTGAGAGCCCTGAATGTGCATAGATGATCCCCCGGTAATGACGTCTCCCCCCGGAGACTCCCCGCCCTGACTGCTGGGGTGTAACGACATGACGATGAGAGGCTGCACCCCAACGAGGTACGAACATAGTTGAGCCCAGGTCAAGAATGAAGAGGGCAGTTCCGCACAGTCCGTGCACCGATCGGAGTACGGCTCCGATCCGCCCCGATTCCGTACTCTCCCGCCGTCCGTCACGCGCCAGCTGACCTGCGCTCCTGCGGACGATGACGGAAAAGCATGGCCGCCGGGCGGCCACGCCGGACCGGTCATACATTTCGCGGGGGCTGTGGACAAAGCCGGGCCGCCGGTGCGTCATGGAACTGTGCTGTGTTCTTCCGGGGTTCTCCCGGGAAGACAGTGCCTGGTGGTGGCAAGCCGGCCGGACGGCGGTGGCAACTCGCGAGGCCGGCCCTTCGATGTCGCGAGGAGAACCTCTGTGAAGGAACCGGCGCGCGTTCTCGTTGTCGGCGGTGGTTACGTGGGGATGTACACCGCCCTGCGCCTCCAGCGGAAACTGAAGCAGGAACTGCGGCGGGCCGCCGTGGAGGTGGTCGTGGTCGATCCCGATCCCTACATGACCTATCAGCCGTTCCTGCCGGAGGCCGCGGCCGGCTCCATCTCGCCCCGGCACGTCGTCGTACCGCTGCGCCGGGTGCTGCCGCACTGCAAGGTCGTCGTCGGTGAGGTCACCGCGATCGACCACACCGCGCGTACCGCCACGGTCGAGACACCGGCCACCAAGGAGGACGGCACGGGCGGGCTGCAACTGCCGTACGACGAACTGGTGCTGGCGCCCGGTTCGGTGTCCCGGACCCTCCCGGTGCCCGGCCTCGCCGAGGGCGGCATCGGGTTCAAGACCGTCGAGGAGGCCATCGGCCTGCGCAACCACGTCCTGGAACAGCTCGACATCGCCTCCTCCACCCGCGACCCCGCGATCCGTGACGCCGCCCTGACCTTCGTCTTCGTGGGCGGCGGGTACGCGGGCGTGGAAGCCCTCGCGGAGCTGGAGGACATGGCGCGCTACGCCGCCCGCTACTACCACAACGTCGATCCCGAGGACATGAAGTGGATCCTGGTCGAGGCGACCGGCCGCATCCTGCCCGAGGTGGGCACGGAGATGGGCCGGTACGCGGTGCGCGAGCTGCGTGCCCGCAACATCGACGTACGGCTGGAGACGCGGCTGGAGTCGTACGAGGAGCGGGTCGCCGTCCTGAGTGACGGGGCGCGTTTTCCGGCCCGCACTCTGGTGTGGACCGCGGGCGTAAAACCGCATCCGGTCATCGCCGCGTCCGGCCTGCCGCGTACCGAGCGCGGGCGGCTGAGGTGTACGGCCGCCCTCCGGGTGGACGGCGTCGAGCATGCCTGGTCGGCGGGGGACGCCGCGGCGGTGCCGGACCTGACGGCGGAGCCGCCGGCCAGGACGGGCGGGCCGGACGGCCCGGCCGGGCCGCGCAGGGAGTGCGCGCCCAACGCCCAGCACGCCGTGCGCCAGGCGCGGGTGCTGGCCGACAACATCGTGGCGGCGCTGCGCGGCGGGTCCGTCGTGGACTACGCGCACAAGTACGCCGGTTCGGTGGCCTCGCTGGGGCTGCACAAGGGGGTCGCGCATGTGTATGGGCGGCAGCTCAAGGGCTATCCGGCGTGGTTCATGCACCGCATGTACCACCTGAGCCGGGTCCCGACCTTCAACCGGAAGGCGCGGGTGCTCGCCGAGTGGACGCTCGCCGGGCTGTTCAAGCGGGAAATCGTTTCTCTCGGCTCGCTGGAACACCCGCGCGCCGAGTTCGAGCTCGCGGCGGGCACCGGGCGTCACCCCGAGGCGGGCTGACGCACCGTCGGGCCGTTCCGGGCCCGGTCGTACGACCCGCCGTTCCCATTTCCCGTTCGTACGACTCGCCGAAGCCGGATCACCCGGTCGTACCACCTCCCGGCCCGATTCTCGCCGTCCGCCCGGCCGTTCGCCGGGCAGCCCGGGCCCTGGTCCGCACGGGGCCAGGGCGTGCGATCCACCGGGTCCGGCACCCCCCGGCGCCCGGAGCCAGGAACTCCCCCCGGCGCCACCGGCGTCTGACGGATGTCAGTCCGGTCGGCCACACTGGACGTGTGACCATGGGTGGGCTCGTATTCGCGAAGAGTGACAATCACGAGGATTCTGGACGTTTGCTGCAATCCGCCAGAGGGCGCCGCGGGTGCCCCCAGCCGACACCGCTCCCCGCGTCCGCCAGGTGGGGCTCCCACCGGCCCGGCCGCGGACAGTCCCCCCGAGTCGACGGCCCGATCCCGCGCGACGACGCGAAGTAAGAGGTACCCCTCCGTGAACTTCACGCGCTGGAGCGCCCGTCTCCCCGGCACCCAGCGGCGCGGTGCCGCCCGGCCCGACCGCGCCGGGTCCGCGCCGTCCGCGGCCGCCGCCGCGCCCCCGGGCGGCCCGCCGGGCGTGGGCCACGGCGCCGTCCCCGCCGCCCGCGCCGAACGCACCGAGCCCGGCCCGGCCGACGACGGCGCGCCCGGCCCGGCCCGCACCCCCAGCGTGGACGCGCTGTCCGTCCACGACATCCTCGGCAAGGTCCCGGCCCTGGTGGCGGTCGTGTACGGCCCCGAGCACCGCATCGCGTACGTCAACGGCGCGTACGCCACCGTCTTCGGCACCCGACCGCCCGGCGCCACCGCGCGCGAGGCGCTGCCGGAACTGGACGCGCTAGGCCTGCTGCCGCTGATGGACCAGGTGCTGCGCAGCGGCCGGCCCCGCACGGTCAAGGCGCGCCGGGTGCCCGGCGGCGCGGGCGCCGACCAGTCCCGCGACGGGTACTACACGTTCACCTGCACGCCCATCGAGGTCGCGGCCAGCGGCCCGGCGCCCGATCCCGAGGTGGCCTGTGTGGCGCCGCACCGCGGCGTGCTCGTCTTCGGCGCGGACGTCACCGACCAGGTGGAGTCCACCGAACGGCTGCGCGCCAGTGAGGCACGCCAGCGCGCGGCGGCCGTCACGCTGCAGCGCTCCCTGCTGCCCCAGGAACTGGAGCAGCCGGACGACCTGAGGGTGGCCGCCACGTACCAACCGGGCGGCACGGACGCCGCGGTCGGCGGCGACTGGTATGACGTCATCACCCTCGGAGCCGGCCGTACGGCGCTGGTGATCGGCGACGTCATGGGGCGCGGCGTGCGCGCCGCGGCCGTCATGGGGCAGCTGCGTACCGCGGTCCGCGCCTACGCCCGCCTCGACCTGCCGCCCCACGAGGTGCTCCAGCTGCTGGACGGGCTGGCCGCCGAGATCGACGCCAGCCAGATCGCCACCTGCGTCTACGCGGTCCACGACCCCAACGAGGGCCGCCTGGTGTACGCCTCCGCCGGCCACCTGCCCATCCTGGTGCGGGACGCCGAGGGGACGGTCCACCGCGCCGCGGAGCCGACCGGACCGCCGCTGGGCACCGGCGGCTGGCTGCACACCTCCGGCAGCGTCCCGCTGGGCCCCGGTTCGACCGCCGTCCTCTATACGGACGGCTTGGTCGAGCGCCGTGACAAGGACATCGACCACGGGGTCGAGGCGCTGGAGCGGGCCTTCGCGGGCGCGACCGGCGCGCCGGACATCATCTGCGACCGGCTGCTGCGCGCGCTCGGCATCACCACCGACCACGACGACGACGTGGCCGTCCTGGTCCTCCAGCACCCGGCCCGTACGGGACACGACGCCGAGCTGTTCCACAACGCCGCCCTCGAACTCCACGGCGGTACGGAAGCGGCGCCGCGCGCCCGCGCCTTCGCCTCCGGGGTGCTCGCCTCCTGGCGCTTCTCCCCGGAGCTGCACGACCTCGGCGTCCTGGCCGCCAGCGAACTGGTCGCCAACTCGCTCCAGCACGGCACCCCGCCGATGCGGCTGCGGCTGCGCCGTACGGACCGCCGACTGATCGTCGAGGTGACCGACGGCGACGACCACCTGCCGCGGCGGCGCCGGGCCGAGCCCGCGGACGAGGCGGGCCGCGGCATCTCGATCATCGCGACGATCGCCTCGTCGTGGGGCTCCCGGCGCATGCCCGGGGGCGGCAAGGCCGTCTGGTGCGAGTTCGCGCTGCCCCGGGAATGAGGACGGGGCCTCCTCCGCCGGAAGCGAAGAAGGCCCCATATGCCCAGCGGCTGTGGGCTCACGCCACCGCCGTCACGGACTCCCGCCGCGGCACCTCCGCACCGGCCGCCGCGCCGGTGTCCGCCGCCTCCGGAGTACGGGCCCGGACGTGCGGGTTGTCCTGCGCCGGGGTCAGCATCCGGCCCAGCCGCAGGGCCAGTACCGTGATGCCGACGGCGCAGAGCACCAGCATGCCGATGTACGGGGCGGACATGCCGTGGCCCACCATGAGCGCGCCCACCGCCGGACCGATCGCCAGCGCCAGCTGCTTCACCAGGGCGAAGACCGAGTTGTACTGGCCCACCATCGATGCCGGTGCCAGGTCCGCCACCAGCGGGGCCACCGTCGGCGACAGCAGCGACTCCCCTATACCGAACAGGGCGTAGGTCGAGATCAGCATCGTGGTGGCGACCGCATGCGCCCCGTGCACCAGACCGGACAGCCCCGCGGCCAGCCACGCCACGGTCCAGATCAGTCCGACCACGGCCATCACCCGGCTGCGCCGCCGCCGCTCGACCAGTTTCAGCACCACGAACTGGGCCGCCACGATCGCCGCCGTGTTGGCGGCCAGCGCGATACCGAGCGTCGACGGCGAGATCCGCGTGACCTCGGTGGCGTACGCCGCCAGCCCCGACTCGAACTGCCCGTAGCAGGCGAAGAACAGCACAAAGCCCAGCAGGCACAGCCACATCATCCGGCGGTCGGCGAACAGCGCGCGCCAGGCGCCCTCGGCCCGTGCCTCGCTCGGCACCGGGTCCGCCACCCGCGGCGACCTCGGCAGCCGTACGGTCGCCACGGCCGCGCCCAGGACCAGGAACATCACGGCCTCGATCGCGAAGAGCCGGACGAAGCTGCCGGCCGCCGTCTCGTCGACCAGCAGGCCGCCTATCAGGCCGCCGATGCCCAGACCGAGGTTGTTCAGGAAGAACTGGGTGGCGAACGCCCGCGACCGGGTGACCGTGGTCGAGCACCACACGATCATCGTCGCCAGGGCCGGCTGGATCACCGCGATACCGGCGCCCAGCGCGATGGCGGAGGCGATGACCAGCGGCTCGGTGGTGGACAGGCCCAGCCCGAGCGATCCGACGGCGGAGGTGACGGCACCCACGACGGCCACCGGCAGCGGACCCCGCCGGTCGATCGCCCGACCGGTCAGGGGCAGCACGACGAGCGCGGCGACGGCCAGCATCGCGAGTACGACACCGGCCGTACTCGCGCCCAGGTCCCGCACCTTCGCCACATAGACGTAGAGATACGGAACCGTGAAGCCGTTGCCGAACGCGCTCAGCGCGTTGCCCAGCTGGATCCGGCGCAGCGCGGCGCCCATCGCGGTGGTCACACTCACCTGCCTAGGTCAGATCGAGGGGGACTGGACAGTCACACCCTGAAGACTTCAACACTAAAGTTCGAAGCTAAAGAGTACATGCCGAAGGACTTCAATGCCAATGAGGTCCGTGTCATACTTCCCGACATGTCAGAGCCCTCAGATGCGGCCCACAGCCCTGCGGAGCCGAGCCTTGAGGAACAGATCGCGGCCTACCAGCGCGAGTTCCAAGATCTAGATCCGCAGGTGGAGCAGGTCGTCTCCGCACTGCAGCGCCTCAACCGCCGGATGAACGTTGCCTACGGGCGGCAGACCGCCACCCTCAACATGAGCAACGCGGAGTGGGAGGTGCTGAAGGCCCTCGTCGTCGCGGGAGCGCCCTATCAGATGGGCCCCGGCGAGCTGGCCAAGCGCCTCGGCCTCACGCCGGCCGCCATGACCCACCGCATCGACCGGATGGCGAGCGAGGGGCTGGTGACCCGGGAGCGGGACGAGGCCAACCGCGTACGGGTGATCGTCGAGCTCACCCAGGAGGGCCGCGAGAAGTGGGTCGAGGCGATGCGGATGGCCTCGGTCTTCGAGGAGGACCTGCTCCAGGACCTCTCCACCGAGGAGCGCGGCCAGCTCGGCGAGATGCTGACCCGCCTGCTGTGCCGCGTCGAGGACACCCAGCCGGACGCGGACGGCCGGCTCACCGACCTGGACTGATGCGGCCGGGCGCGGAGCCGCCGCGGGGCGGTTGACACGGGCTGCCCTCGTCCGTAGAGTTCTTCGAGTTGTCATGGAGCCGTAACGGTTCTGCGGCAGCCACTCACGCCGCACCGGCGGCACAACCACTACTGCACGACTCCCGAACGGGACGGATTTCGGCATGCCGGAATTCGACCGCGACTCGATTATGAGTCACCG